>NZ_JAUHUK010000003.1:0-367210 GCF_030417915.1 Pseudomonas sp. C32
GCTCTAGAGAACAACTGCCAGTGTTGGGTTATGACTTGGTACTGGCGGCATGCTTGCTCTTGGTCGAATAGCTGGCGCCGTGAGTATCCAGGTAGTCACGAATCAACTGGCGGACTACCTGCGAAGACGTCAGGTCTTGTGCTGCACAGAGTTCCTCGAAAGCTTTTTTCTTGATGGGGTCAATGAGTACAGTGAGGCGCGCAGTCTTGCTTTCCATGGGGTATTTAATCGCTCAAGTCGCTGGATGTTAATCAAATTGTAATTGCCTTGTTCTGTGCTGTCACTGCACAGGCGGATTGCCGCTCAGCCCCCTTTGTTCTTGCTGATTGTGTCCAAAGCACCACGATCGTTGCCGGCGACCTCCGCTGACCCGCGCTGCTCGACCCAGAGTGTCAGCTCCATGAATGCTTCGCAGCGGCGAGTCGGTATCATGGGACTTGGTCGATTGGTTAATGTGGGGCAGGGTGCCCATGTCGTTGAGCAGGATTTACTTGCTGCACTGAATGAAGGTCGTGTGGGTGGAGCGGTGCTGGATGTCCTTGCGCATGAACCTCCGTCTCCCAATAGCCCTTTCTTGAAACATCCACGGATTCTCCTGACTCCGCATATTGCTAGCGATGTGCAGGTGGAAGGTGGTGTGGCGGTGATCGTCGAGAACCTTCGAAGAGAACGCGAGTGGACGCCGTTTCTGAATTTGGTTGATCCGTCGAGAGGCTATCAGATCTAACTTAGTGTGGGCGCGCGTGCGCCAATTCGAGGATGCGAAATGACGTACCGAACAGGTAGAGAAGCTTTTACACACGGCGTCCGAACGTTGATCCCATTGACTCCCGGAGTCGTTCCTTTCGGGCTGGTTACCGGGGTTATGGCTATTGAGATGGGAATGTCGCCGAGCATGAGTATGGGGATGACGTTACTCTTTTACTCTGGTTCGGCGCAGCTCGTTGCACTCCAGCTACTACAAAATGGTGCCTTGCCCGTGACGATCGTGGTCACGGCCTTGATCATCAACTTACGTTTTATCATGTACAGCGCTTCGTTAGCTCCTCATCTGCACCATTTGCCTCGTCGCTGGACGTGGCCAGTTTCTTACCTGCTTTCTGACCAGTCCTATGCACTTTGCAGTCTGAAATTTTCGTCAGGAGAGCTAGGTAGGTTTGCACCTCATTTTTATGCCGGGACAGCTGTTGCCATGTGGCTGACTTGGCAGCTCTCGGTTTTTGCCGGGGTGTACCTGGGCGCAAGCATCCCGGAGACGTGGTCGTTGACCTTTGCAGTACCGCTTTCATTTTTAGCGCTACTCGTTCCGAGCATACGTGGATCGGCGAGCCTGGGGGCCGCAGTAGTAGGTGGGCTGATCGCAGTGTTGGCCGTAAAGCTGCCATATAACCTCGGGTTGATAACGGCTTCCATAGGCGGAGTCATTGCAGGGTTGTTGATTGAAACCATTTGCAAAAAAACGTTGAGCAGTGTTTCAGCCAATAACGTCGAGAGGGAAACGCGATGAGTGATTGGTCTTTGTGGGTAATGTTTCTAGCGGTCGGCATAGGAACGTTTGTCATGCGACTTTCCTTTGTCGAGCTTTATGGTCGGTGGCGAATTCCTACACTGCTGAGTCGAGCCTTGGTGTATGTGCCGGCGAGTGTGCTGGCAGCGCTGGTTCTACCCGCAGTGGTGTACCCCCATGGACAGGGTGAGTTTGCGTTCGATAATCCTCAGATACCAGCGGCGATTATTGCTGCCTGGATCGCCTGGAAGACTCGAAGCACTGTCCTGACACTGGCAGTAGGTATGGCAGCCCTATGGGGGTTCAAACTCATCGCTTCGTGAAACCCTTATCCGTGTGTTTTCTTCAGTAGCATGAACATTTCTAACATGGCATCGTGTTTAACATAATATACATTACACGTAACAGCGTATTTCAAGATCAGCCTCGTTACACACTGCTTTTGAAGCACTCAACTCAGCTACCAGTTCTTATCCTGTCTAAGTCCTTCTTCGGGAACGGTTCGAGGCAAGACATTCACTCAGCGCCAGATACGAATCACACTTGGCTGAGCCTTTTTTGCTGATCAAACGAATTCTGCAAGCCATGCCAGGCATCAACCAAAGATTCCTGCAACCAAAGATTCCTGCTTTTTCCATATCAAGATTGCGTGCCGCCTTGTAAAGCTCGCCAGGAATGAACGGTGTTTTTTAAACGCTAATGATGCGCGACGTGAAACTATCAAAACACGAATGAACGGCCACAGATGAATGCTGAAAGAACGTGAAATTGGATGTCGTTGAATGGCGTTGGCAGGATCGATTCGTTCATCCCTTGCCTGATTTACTGGAATTCACCCTGGAAACAGCCACTGCATTCGAGGGTGGTTTCGAGCGCGCGCAATCTGATGTTTGTGTATTTTCACGTCATTTAGCGCCATAATTGAAGACAATAGCGACTTAAAACGACTAAACGGCTATTTAGTTGATCTAACTTTTTCAGACTCAAGTATCGAACCATATCAACGTGTTGTAGTGATCGAACGGTATGTAGCGCGACTGCCTGTCCCGCATAACCTTGACCATCGTCACCTCAGGGTCGCGCGCAAAAAACAGCCGCCCTCCGTTAGCCACCAGATTGTCGAGTACATGCTCTTTTTCATCGATCACGCGTTCGGGGTTGCGATCATAGGCACTGGTCATTTCCAGGTTCAGCCAATGGATCCCCGGTATCAGATCGCCGGCGAACAGCACCGGCCCACCGGGTAACTGAACTTCCGGTAGTAACTGCCCCGGGGTAAAACCATCGCTGGTCTGAAACCGCCAGCCTTCACCGAACGCTTCACATCCGGTATCCCCGATCAACGTCAACCGCCCACTGCCTTCTAGCCGATGAATCAGCGGTGAGACGAACAAGTCCCGATCACGCGGATGCGGATGGCGTGCTCGCAGCCAATGACGCTCGCCACAGAAGTAGCGTGCCCGGGGGAACAACAGGCGTGGCATCTCCCCTTCCCTGATCAGTTCACTCATTTCGCTGGAAAGATGCGCCTGCAAGTGGGTCAACACCACGGCATCCACCGCGTTTTCATCCAGACCACGTTGAGCCAGGCTGTCGAGCAATCCCGGTTTGCGCGGTCGACACCGACAATCGCGATGTGGGGGAGCCAGCAGTCCATCGGCGCCTGCCATGACTAAGATATTCCTGCCCTGCTCTTGCACCAGCATTGTCCGTGCGGCGATCTCCACCAGGTTGTCGTGGTCGGGCCTCATCAAGTCTGCCCAACGCCGGCGCGGTGTCTGCCCAAACAAGATGCCGCCATCAATCCTGCGTGATATGCCCGCCAGGGTGGAAATGGTGCGTTCCACTATGCCTACCTTTTTAGTTTCGTCATCTGCGATGACTGCATGATGGATCGAAAAAGCGAGGACGCTTTTTGCTGCCAAGCGTCCTCTTTCTTTAGCGCCTGCCTTCGATCCATTGGCTCGCACGTTCAAAAAGCCTCAGCGCGGCCTGATGCAACTGCACCCCGATTTCTCGCGATGCCTTGCCGGCGCAGGCACGAGCATGGGTTCCCTCAAGCACGATACCCAGCTTGTAACAGGCCAGTACCGCGTACCACTGCACGTTGCTCAGATCGCGTTGGCTGCCCTTGGCGTAACGGGCAATCAGTTCATCAGCGTCAGGAAATCCGCTCCATGGTTTCGGAGTGTCCGGGCCCGTGGCGGCGCCATCGGCATCTGGCCAGGTTGCGAGCATCCAGCCGAGATCCAGCAATGGATCACCCGCCGTGGTCATTTCCCAATCGACAATGGCGCCTAATTGCGGCCCGTCATTGCGGAACATCACATTGGCCAGGTGATAGTCACCGTGCATCAGCCCCGGCTCGAAGATTGGGGGGCGTCGTTGCTCCAGCCAGCGTCCGATTGCTCCCACGTCGCCCAGAGCCTGCGTCCCGCTCCAGCCAGCGAACTCCTCGTAGCTATGGAGTAACGCTTGCCAGCGTGGGACTTGGCGCTCGAGAAAACCCTCGACCTTGCCCAGGTCGCTCAAGCCAACCCGCGCCAAATCGACCTGGCCCAAGGCCGCGGCACCATCAGCCAGGGCAATACCCATGGCATGCCGTACGGCCGGGTCGCCGGCGTGCAAGGCCGGCATACGTTCGCAAGCATTGAAGCCCTCGATGGGCTCCATCAAATAGAACGCTGATCCCAACACCTCAGCGTCTTTACACCCGGCGATGAATCCCGCATGCGGCACGTCGGTGTCGGCCAGCGCCTGCAAGACTCGCATTTCACGGAGCATCGTTCCGTTGCCGTCCATGCGCGGATGCAGCGGCGGTCGGCGCAGGACATAGTCGCGGCCGCTACGGTGCAGGCGCAGCAGCAGGTTCTGGGTACCACCGGACAAGGGTTGCGCGCCACTGATCGGCCCCTCTCCCAGTCCCTCGACGTCCATCCACCGTTGCAGGCGCGGGATATCCACCAGTGCCTGCCAATCCAGGCCGTTTCCCATTTTACTCATCAGACGCTCCCGTCATTCATCCCAAGTACGTCCGTCATAGAACGCCTTGCAGGTCTTCGAGCACGTCGCCGTACTGGCTCAATGCACGGGCGCGTTGACGCGGCAGGTGGTACGTCGGGAACAACTCGTCGCACGCCTGATAGGTATCGAGGATTTCCCGAGCCACAGTGATCTTGTGCACTTCGGTGGGACCGTCGGCCAGTCCAAGAAAATACGAATTGACCACGCTATGAACGAATGGCATTTCATCGGACACGCCGATCGAGCCATGCAGGTGCAGGGCGCGGGAGGCGATATCGTGCAGGACCTTGGGCATGACGGCTTTGACGGCAGCGATGTCCTTGCGCACGCGTTTGTAGTCCTGGTGTTTGTCGATCAGCCAGGCTGTTCGCAAGACCAGCAGACGAAACTGCTCGAGCTCGATCCAGCTGTCGGCGATCTTCTCCTGCACCATCTGCTTGCGGGCCAGGCGTTCGCCCTTGGTCACCCGCGACAGTACTCGTTCGCAGGCCATGTCGAGGATCATTTTTGCCTCACCGATAGTGCGCATCGCATGGTGAATGCGACCTCCACCAAGGCGTGTTTGTGCGACCACGAAGGCCTGGCCGACGCCACCGAGAATGTGATCGGCCGGCACGCGGACGTTGGTGTAGCGCACGTAGGCATGGGTGGCGACCTTCTCCGAGGCAAAACCAACATCGCGAACAATCTCCAGGCCCGGTGTACCGGCCGGAACAATAAACATCGACTGACTGGAAATCAGTGGGGCTTGCGGGTCGGTCACTGCCATCACGATGAAGAAGTCGGCATAGCGGGCGTTGGATGAAAACCACTTTTCGCCATTGATGACCCACTCGTCGCCCTCGAGGACAGCCCGGGTGGTGAACACCTGAGGATCGGAACCGCCCTGGGGTTCAGTCATCGAGAAGCACGAAACAATATCGTTGGCCAACAACGGTTCCAGCCAGCGTCGCTTCTGTTCCGCGGTGCCGAAGTGGGCGAGGATTTCTGCATTGCCGGTATCAGGCGCCTGGCAACCGAATACGATCGGGGCGAAGTCCGAACGCCCGAGAATTTCGTTCATCAGGCCAAGCTTCACCTGCCCAAAACCTTGCCCGCCGAGTTCAGGTCCCAAATGACTGGCCCATAAGCCACGGGCCTTGACCTCAGCCTGCAACGGTCTAACCAGACGCACGTTGGCCGGGTTCTTCACGTCATACGCGCAGTCCAGAATATGGTCGAGCGGCTCGACGCGGGTGCGCACGAATTCATCCATCCAGTCGAGTTCAGCCTGGAATTGGGCATCGGTTTCAAAGGACCAGCTCATGTCATTACTCCATTGCAATCAGCACCACCGGGCGGTGGTCAATTTTGGGGGTCGAAGGGTTCAAGCCAGCGTCAGTCCGCCGTCCACGAGCAAGGTTTGCCCCACCATGTAGGAGGACAACGGCGAGGCCAGGAACAACGCTGCCCCCGCCATCTCCTCGGGCAAGCCCATGCGTTGGAGAGGAATACGTGCCAACAGCCCCTGCAGACGTTCGGGTGATTGCGTGCTGACCCGGGTCAACTTGGTATCGACCAGTCCCGGAGCAATGCCATTGACCCGAATGCCCTGATTTGCCCAAGCGTCGCCCAAGGTCGCGGTGAGCCCGACGACGCCCGACTTCGAGGCGGCATAGGCCGGATTACCACGGGTGGTGCGGAACCCCGCCGTGGAACTGAGGGTGATCAACGCCCCTTGGCTGCGTTGCAGCAATGCCTGGAACTTGAGCGCGCACGCCATCATGCTGCCGAGATTCACCCGCATGACTTTGTCGAAGCCCTGCATGTCGAACTCCGCGCGCTTGTACAAAATCGTGCCTTGGGCCAGCACCAATACATCAAGGCTTTCGAATGCCGGTTGAACCTGTTCGATAGCCGACTGTTCGTTCAGATCGACCTGGGCATAGTGCAACCCTTTCAGGCCTGAGCCTTCTTCTGCGCTGTAGTCGCAGGCGTGCGAGCGAGTGCCCCACACATGCACCTGGGCGCCGAGTTGGTGGAAGCTCTGGGCAATGCCATTGCCAATGCCACTGGAGCCACCGACCACCAAAACAGTCTTGCCGGTGAAGTCGAGTGCGTTGGCGAAGTTGCGCGCCGGGGCGCACGACGATAACGGTAGCGTCATGAATGTAATCTCTCTGTTGATTGAGCAGTGCCGAATCAGCTGGCGCTTAATCCGCCATCGACGGCAAGCGCCTGCCCGGTGATGAAACTGGCGCCGTCGCTGCACAAAAACAGCACGGCGTTGGCGACCTCGTCGGCACGACCCAGTCGGCCGATGGGATGCATGGCCGCGGAGCGTTCCGCCACCAGAGGGTCGATCTTGATCATCTGTTCGAGCATGGGCGTCTCGATGACGGCCGGGCACACGGCATTGATGCGGATACCCTTTTTCGCGTACTCGATGGCTGCGGACTTGGTCAGCCCGACAACGGCGTGTTTGCCGGCACTGTAAATGCCCATTTTGCGAACGCCGCGCAGGCCGGCAACCGAGGCGGTGTTGACGATCGCCCCGCTCCCCTGAGCCAGCATGACCTCCAGCTGATGCTTCATGCACAGCCAGACGCCTTTGACGTTCACGTCCATCAAGGCGTCGTAAACCTCTTCACCACTGTCACCCACGCGGCCTTTTTCACGCTCGATTCCGGCGTTGTTGTGGGCATAGTCAATGGCTCCGTAAGCAGCGAGTACCTGTTCCGTGAGTTGTTTGACCTCGGTATCAGAGGTTACGTCGCAGGCGAAAAAACTGGCTTCCCCACCCGCCTCGCGAATCATCCGCACGGTGATTTCGCCACCGTCGCGCTGACAATCAACCACCGCAACTTTCAAGCCTGCCGCGGCGAAAGCCATGGCCGAGGCCCTGCCGATTCCACCCGCAGCCCCTGTTACCAGTGCAACCTGACCGGAAAAACTACTGTTCATTATTTTTGCTCCAATGGATGGCGACGCTGTGCCAGCGTCTGTCATAGCGAATGAGTCAGTGAGTGTTCATGACGGCGGACTCGCGCCCGGGAAAATGCGGCAAGCGTTTCGCCAGAAACGCCTCGACACCCTGTTCGAAGGTGGGCCTGTCCAACAGCTCGCGCTGGCGATCCGTTTCATAGGTCAACTGTTCGCTCAGCGAATGGCCTCTGGCCGCATCGAATACGCGCCGCGCCTCAATCACGCCGTGGGCGGGTAACGAGGCCAGTTGACGGGCCAGGTCCATGGCCTGATCCGACAAAACTGCATCGTCCACACAGGCATGGATCATGCCCCAGCGTTCGGCCTGTTCAGCCGACCAGCGCCCGCCCGTCAAGGTCAGGGCCAACGCCCGAGGGCCACCGAGCAGGCGCTCAAGGAACCATGACGAACCGAGATCCGGCACCAGGCCGAGTTTCGGCACGAACGGCAGATAGAAGTACGCCGAACGCGCGGCGATGATGACGTCTGCCGCCAGTGCTACCCCCACGGCGCCCCCGGCGACACCGCCGTTCAAGGCAATCACCACGGGTACCGGCAGCTCGCGCAGTTGGGCTATAACGGGGTTGAACACCCCTTCCATCATGCGTGCGACATTGGCCCCGCGACTTAGCCCCGGCTCACCGCCGTGTAACAGTTCATTCAGTTGCGCCCCGGCGCTGAAAAGCTTGCCGTTGGCGGTCAACAGCAAGACCCGCACGCTGTTGTCGCGGCGTACTTCGGCCAGGGCTTCGAGGACTTCCCCCAGCATTGCCGCACTCAAGGCGTTGAGCAGTTCGGGCTGGTTGAGGGTGAGGACGGCAACGTTGTCTCGTTTTTCGAAGGTGATCAGCTGGTAGTTCACGGTGGCTGGTTTTCCTGAAAAAAGGGCCCGAAGGCCCATAAAGGAGCTAGGCGATGCCGATTTTTTAGTCGACCTGCATCAGTCGGCTGTAAGTCTTGAGGTGGTGGTCATCGTTGCCGAACTGGTGGCTGAGCATCAGCAAGTGCTTGGCGTGGTGCGACAGCACATACTCCCAGGTCAGGCCGATGCCACCGTGCAACTGAATGCCCTGGTCGGCGATGAACCGGCCGGCGCGCACGATCAGCACTTTGGCGGCCGCCAGGGTGCGACTACGGTCGTCGCTGTCCGGTGCATCCGCAGCGCAAGCGGCAAGGATGGCCATCGACGTGGCCTGATCCAGTTCGATGCGCATGTCCACCATGCGGTGCTGCAAAACCTGGAACTTGCCGATCACCTGGCCGAACTGTTTGCGCGTCTTCAGATAGTCGAGGGTCAGGTCGCACACCGCTTCCATGCTGCCCACCGCTTCGGCGCACTGGGCGGCAATCGCCCGGCCTTGCTGATACCGCAACGCCGTCAGCGCCTGGTCCGTTTCACCGAGCAACACGGCAGCACTGACCACGACGTTTTCGAGGTACAGCTCGCACGCCTTGCGTCCGTCCATGGTGGGATAGACACGACGGCTGACACCCGGTGCATTGGGGTCGAGCAGGAACAGACTGACACCACTTTCATCGCGATCGCTGCCAGCAGTACGCGCCGACACCACGATCATTCCAGCACTGTGACCGGCGACCACCACCGATTTACGACCATTGAGTTTCCAGCCACCGCTCACCGCTTCGGCGCGAGTACGTACGTCGTGCAACTGGTAATGACTGGTCGGCTCATCGACAGCGACCGCCAATTGCAGTTGGCCGCTGGCCACCTGTGGCAATAACTCGGCACGTTGTTCGTCGTTGCCAAGCTGAGCCAGCAGGCCACCGGCAAAAATCACCGAATGCAGGTAGGGTTCCAGGCACAGCCCGCGGCCCAGTTCAGTCATGGTCAGCAGGGTCTCTACCCCACCGCCGCCGAAGCCGCCGTACTCGGACACGAAGGGCACGGCGGTCAGGCCCAGCTCGCCGAGCTGCTGCCAGAACGCGACGCTGAAGCCCTCTTCACTTGCGGCAAAGCGCTCGCGCGACTCGAAATCGTAGCTGTCACGTACCAGCCGGGAGACGGTGTCTTGCAGCATCTGCTGCTCTTCGGAAAGTTTGAAGTCCATGATCGATAAGCCCCTTACAACTCAAGAATCATCTTGGCGATGATGTTCTTCTGGATTTCGTTGGAACCGCCGTAGACCGAGGTCTTGCGCATGTCCAGGTACTGGCTGAATGGTGCGGTGCTGTACTCGCGGTACAGGTCAGGCTGGTCGCCGTAACCGAGCTCCTCTTCGACAAAGGGCATGGCATACGGGCCCAGGACTTTGCTCATCAGGTACGTAATGGCCTGGCGGATTTCCGAGCCCTTGATCTTCAGGAAGGAGCTCTCGGCGCCGGGAATGCCACCGTCACGGGCGGCCGCCAGGGTGCGCAGGTTGCTCATCTCGATGGCTGTCAGTTGGATCTCCAGATCGGCAATTTGCAGGCGCAGTTGTTCGTCATCGATCAAGGGCAAACCGTCTCGCTGTTCCTGGCTGGCGATCTGCTTGAGCCGCGAAAGCATCTGTTTGGCCTGGCCGATGCCGGCGATGCTGGTGCGTTCGTGGGTCAGCAGATACTTGGCGCAGGTCCAGCCCTTGTTCTCTTCGCCGACCAGGTTCTGCACCGGCACCCGCACGTCGTCGAGGAACACTTCATTGACTTCGTGTTCACCGTCGAGGGTGATGATCGGCCGCACGGTGATGCCCGGGGTTTTCATGTCGATCAGCAGGAAGCTGATGCCGCGTTGCTGTTGTGCGTCGGGGTCGGTACGGACCAGGCAAAACATCCAGTCGGCGTAGTGGGCCGTGGTGGTCCAGGCCTTCTGGCCATTGACCACGTAGTGATCGCCATCGCGTACAGCACGGGTCTTCAGAGCGGCCAGGTCAGAGCCGGCGCCCGGCTCGGAGTAACCCTGGCACCACCAGTCTTGGCAGCTGAGAATGCGCGGAAGGAATCGCGCCTGTTGCTCGGGCGTACCGAACTTGATGATCACCGGAGCGACCATGTTGACACCGAACGGCACGATGCCCGGTGCACCGAACGCGGCGCACTCTTCCTCGAAAATATGCTTCTCGACCACCCCCCACCCGGTGCCACCAAATTCCACGGGCCATCCGGCGGCCAGCCATCCCCGCTCATTGAGCAGGCGCATCCAGGCCACTTGGTCCTCTTTATTGAAATGCTTGCCATGGCGTCCGCGTGCAGCAATATCGGCCGGTACTGTGTGACGCAAGAACGCGCGCACTTCCTCGCGGAAGGCCTGTTCGGCAGGGGTGAACTGGATATCCACTGATGTACTCCTCGCATTCGGCTGAAGGGGGTCGGGAACGGCCCGACTCGCCCACCGACAGCCACGGTAGAGGATTGCCCCAAGCGCGCACCCACCCGCTCAGGGGGAAAAAACCCCACCCCCCTCTCCCGCCGCCGGCTGCACTTTCGGATCACTGCTCTGTCGTCGAATGACGATGCTTTGGCGCCCGATGACGAGCCTTGGGGCTATCGCCGCGCAGCCTCACTACACAACCATTGGGAGGCGAAATCGCAGGCTGGCAACGACAGTCACTCAACAAGAAGAACAGACGCGCCGTCGTCACTGGCGCCACCTGGAGCACTGCCCATGAAGTTCAATCGACGCCAAACCCTGACCCTGCTGGCCGCCGCCAGCGCCATACCCTTGCTGGGTATCAGCGCCTACAAGGCCGGTGCCGACGCCACACCCGCCGAGGTGCCGCTGACGCCCGAACAGGCCCGCGACATTGCCCGGGACGTGTTCCTGTGGGGCATGCACCCGGTGGCGATTTATCACATGCGCTACAACCTCGCGCAGAATGAACAGAACCCTCGCTACGTTGGCCTCAACCGCCTGCGTCTGGCGCGTGCGCCCTACTCCGCCAAGCAACGCGGGGCCACGACGCCGAACGCCACCACACTTTATGGCAGCGCCATGCTCGACCTGAGCACGGAGCCGGTGGTGGTCACGGTGCCGGCCGTCGAGCAGCGCTACTGGAGCCTGCAGATGGCCGATAACTATTCGCGCTGGTGGCACATGATCGGCAGTCAGTTCAATGCCCCGGGTCCGGTCCGCCGCTTGTTCGTCGGGCCGAACTGGAGCGGCAAGCTTCCCGCCGAATTCGTCGGTGAAGAAGTTGTGCAGTCGGATTCAGACTTTGCCGCAGCGGTACTGCGTATCGCCCTGACCGACGACACCGCGCAGGAACTCAAGACCATCAACGCGATCATGGACCGCATCACGCTCATGCCCCTGAGCCAATGGATCGCAGCGGGTAAAAAAGAAGTCAGGGCCGAAGACGTGCCACTGATGCGCGCCAGCTACCCGACGTTTCCAGGTATGGAGAGCATGCGCGAACCCGGTCGCCTCAAGGGCACGGATTTCCTGCGCTGGGTCAGCCTGATTCTCAACGATCCGAGCTTCACCAAGCAGGCGGACGGGCACAAGGAAATCGCTGCCTTCGCCCGTTTTGAGCGGCTGGGTCTCAAGGCTGGGCACACCTTCGATCCGGGTAGCCTGCCCGCACCCATGCTGGCCGCTGTCGAAGCCGGAATCGAGGATGGCAGGAAAGCGGTGCAGGCCCAGATTGCCAACGGCCTGGGAGCTGACATGAATGGCTGGTCACTCTCCACCAATCTGGGTTACCAGGACAGCGACTGGCTGATGCGTGCCGTGTACGGCTACGTCGCCGTTCTCGGCCCGATTCCGTCGCGCTCGCACACTGCGGGCTTTGCCCTGCGCGATTCCCAGGGCCAACCGTTGCACGGCGAGCACCGCTACACCCTCACGTTCGATCTGGCCGACATGCCGCCCGTCACCGAATTCTGGGAACTGCCGCTGTACGACCGCGAAGGTTACTTCGTCGATAACCCGATCAACCGCTACTCGCTCAACAGCTACATGCTCCAGCGCGGCAAGTTGCACACCGCCGACGGCAAGCTGGTGATTTATGTGCAGCACGACGCGCCGACCGACCCGGACCAACACCGCAACTGGCTGCCGGCGCCCAAGGATGGCTTCCAGTTCGCCGCTCGCTTCTATGGCCCCCACGGACCACTGATCGACGCCAGCTTCGCCATGCCCGGTGCTGTTCGGGTGAGTTGATCCCCGAGGTTTTGATGACGACCTTTTGCGCCACTTTTAATTCTTCAGAGTGCCCGTGATGAAATTCACCCGTAGAAACTTCTTGCCCTTGCTGACCGGTGCCGTGATCGCCCCGACGTTGACCGTCGGCGGGTTCGCCCCCAAACCCGCCCATGCCAGCTCGGCCGCCGTGCCCCTGACGCCCGAAGAGGCCCGCGCCATTGCCCAGGAAGTATTCCTCTGGGGCATGCACCCGGTGGCGCTTTATCACCTGCGCTATATCCACGCGCAGAACCCGAAGAGCCCGCGGTTCGTGGGGCTTAATCGCTTCAATTGGTCACGCCAGCCTGCCAAGGCACTGCCGCGGTTTGCGACCACGCCCAATGCCACGACGCTGTACGGACTGGCAATGCTCGACCTCAGTCAAGAGCCCGTCGTGTTGACGATGTCCAAGGCCGACGAGCGCTATTGGAGCGTGCAGATGGCCGACAACTATTCACGCTGGTGGCACATGATCGGCAGTCAGTTCAATGCCCCAGGCCCGGTGCGCCGCCTGTTTGTCGGGCCAAACTGGAGCGGCGCCCTGCCCGCCGACTTCGTCGGTGAAGAGGTCGTGCAGTCGCCGTCGGATTTCGCCGTGGCCCTCGGCCGCCTGGCCCTGACCGACGACACACCGGAAGAACTCATGGCGATCAATGCGTTCATGGACCGCATCACGCTGATGCCGTTGAGCCAATGGCTGGCCACCGGCAAAAAGGATGTACGCGCCGAAGACGTGGTCCCGGGCAAGGCTGAATATCCGACGTATCCCGGAATGGAAAACGTGCGCGAGCCGAGTCGCCTGCGGGGCACGGAGTTTCTGCAATGGGTCAGCCTGATCCTCAACGATCCGAGCTTCACCAAACAGGCCGACGGGCATAAGGAGCTGCAGGCGTTCGCTCGCTTCGAACGGCTTGGCCTCAAGGCGGGGCAATCTTTCGACCCGACCCGTCTGTCCCCTGCGTTGCAATCCGCCGTGGCCGAGGGTATCGAGGACGGCGTCACCGCGCTCAAGACGAAATTGGCGAAAGGTACGGGCAAGTCCATGAACGGCTGGTCCCTGGCCACAGACCTGGGTTACCACGACACCGACTGGATGCGTCGCGCCCTGGCCGGTTACATCGCCGTGCTTGGTCCGGTGCCCGTTCGGTCACACACCGCCGCACGCATGTTCAATGACGCTGCGGGACAAACGCTCAACGGGCAACACCGCTACACCATCACCTTCGACCTCAACGACATGCCGCCGGTGACCGAGTTCTGGGAGTTGCCGCTGTACGACCAGGAAGGATTTTTCGTAGACAACCCCATCGATCGCTACTCGTTCAACAGCTACATGCTGCAACGCGGCAAGCTGCACACGGCTGATGGAAAACTGGTGATCTACATCCAGGCCGATGAACCCGGCGACCCCGATCAACGTCGCAACTGGCTACCCGCCCCACGGGATGCCTTCCAGTTCACCGCACGTTTTTATGGTCCCCGCGGGCCACTGATCGATGCGAGCTATGCGATGCCTGGCATCGTCAAGGTTGGTTGAAAGAAAAACGCCCGGACCAGCATTCCCGGCCCGGGCGTAACATCAACTGTAGGAGCGAGCTCGCTCGCGATAGCGGTACTTCTGCCAATGAAGATGTTGGATGTGATGGCCTCATCGCGAGCAGGCTCGCTCCCACAGGGTTATTGGGTGACCACAATATGTGTGAACGACAAAAAAACACTGTAGGAGCCGGCCTGCCGGCGATGGCGTAGTTTCAGACAAAGGGGATGCTGGACCTGCCGGCCTCATCGCGGGCAAGCCCGCTCCTACAGGGTTATTGGGTGGCCACGAGATGTGTGAACGACAAAAAACACTGTAGGAGCCGGCTTGCCGGCGATGGCGGAGGTTCAGACAAAGGGGATGCTGGACATGCCGGCCTCATCGCGGGCAAGCCCGCTCCTACAGGGTCCGCGTGTTCCGCATTTATCTTCCAGCATCAAGGCTGAGCGTCCCAGAAGGGTTTTCGCAATTCGGTCTTCAGCACTTTGCCGACACCTGAAAGCGGCAGCATTGCGCGAAATTCAACGCTGCGCGGGCATTTATAGCCGGCAATGCGTTCACGGCAATGGGCGAGAATGTCATCGAAGCCTGCATCGGCATCGGGTTTCAGGACGATAACGGCGTGCACGGCCTCCCCCCACTTTTCGCTGGGAATGCCGATCACCGCGCACTGCGCTACGGCCCGATGGCTGGCGATAGCCGTTTCGACTTCGGCGCTGTAGATGTTTTCGCCACCGCTGATGATCATGTCCTTGAGCCGATCGCAGATATGAATAAAACCATCTGCGTCCATATAGCCCCCATCGCCGGTGTGCATCCAGCCGTTTTTCAAGGCGGCCTCGGTAGCGTCCGGTTTTTTCCAATAACCGAGCATCACATTCGGCCCGCGCACAATGACTTCTCCGATGCTGCCACGAGGCACTTCACAATCGTCCTCATCGACGATGCGCACCTCGGTGCAGACCGAGGCCTGTCCCGCGGAGTACATCTTGCCGCTGGCCTGGTGTTCAACGCTGTGGAACTCACCGCTCAAGGTGGTGGCCATCGGCGACAGTTCGGTCATGCCATACCCCTGGAAAAACTGCGCCCGCGGGAAAGCCTTGCACGCCCGGTCCAGTAACGCCGGGGTGATGGTTGATGCGCCGTAGTACAAAGTGGTCAAGCAACCCAGATCCAGCGAGGCCGATTGTGGATGACTGTCGCGCCAGTCCAACAGCATCTGGATCATGGTCGGCGCCAACAGCACCTGGTTGACCCGCTCCTCGGCGATGGTCCGCAGCACCGTCGCCGGATCGAACGCTGGCAGCACCACATGGCTGCCACCGCTGATGAACAGCCCGGTCATGGCCCAGATATCGGCCAGGTGAAACATCGGCATCACATGCAAAAACACGGCGTCGGCGCCATAGGAGCCCATCGCGACAGTCGCCATCGAGGAGCTGGCAACATTGTTGTGGCTGAGCATGACGCCTTTGGGGAATCCGGTCGTACCGCCGGTGTAGAAAATCCCCAGCAGCGCATTTCCACGCCGGCGTGCATCCTCTACCGGAGAATTTTCCGCGATCAATGTTTCGTAATTGAGCATCCCAGCCGGTGTCTGGAGGCTACCGACATGAATCACGCGTTCGACCGTCATCGCTTGAGCCGCGATCTGCTTGCCTTGCTCCATAAACGCGTCATCGACGATCAGCACCGAGGTTTCAGAGTCGTCCAGCGAATACAGGATTTCACCGAGGCTCCAACGGCTGTTCACGGGATTGAGCACCGCATCCGCCCAGGGAACGGCCAGAAAATATTCGATATAGCGCGCCGAGTTTTGCGCCAGCATGGCCACTCGTTCACCAGGTTTGACACCGAGTCGTTGCAGACCCGCGGCCAGTCTTGCGACCCGCTCGCCAAGTTGCGCAAAGGTCATTGCGTGACCTCGGTCACGCACGGCTATTGCGTTGGGCCGCTGCTGGATATGCCGATGCAGGCCTTGAGTGATGTACATGCGGTTCCCCTGTTTTTGTTCTGATCGGGCCGTCGAAACGACCCTGCACTTCACTTCACCGACGTTTCGCTTTCGGTTGCCACGGGCTTCTTGGCTGCGCCAGCCGTCATGCGCGGCATACCGGTCGGGTCCAGCAACATGCCGAAACGCTGGGTATTGTGGGCGTGGGTGACTTGATGCAGGGCGAAGGCGGTTTGCATGGCGCTGACCCGACCTTGTGCATCCTGGGCTGCGTTGAGCGCTTCCTTGGCCAGTTTCAGGGCGAACGACGGTTTCTGGGCGATGTTGGCGGCCAGGGCCAAGGTGAAGTCAGCCAGTTTCTCCGGTGCCACAACATGGTTGACCATGCCCATACGCCAAGCGTCCTGGGCATTCAGCCAACCGGAGGTGAAGAGAAATTCCTTGGCCTGGCGCAAGCCCATTTCCCACGGGTGGGCAAAGAACTCGATGCCGCACACGCCCATCGCCACGGTGTTGTCCATGAACAAGGCGTCTTCACTGGCCACGATCAGGTCGCATGGCCAGACCAGCATCAGACCGCCGGCAATGCACTTGCCCTGGACCTGGGCGATGGTCGGCTTGGCGATGTTGCGCCAGCGCTCGGAAAAACCGATGTAGATTTCCTTTTCCCGGGTCATCTGCGACTCGACCGTTGACGTCGCGCAACCGTATCCACAAAAAGTGCCGACCGTTTCCCACTGGGCCATGGCGTCAGTGGGGTCTACCTCGCTTACGTCGTGGCCGGCAGAAAAATGCTCGCCCTTGGCCGCGAGGATGATCACCTTGACCTCGTCATCGCGGTTGGCGCAATCCATTGCGGCATTGAGCTCGTACAGCAGATGGGTGTCCTGGGCATTGCGCTTGTCGGCGCGGTCGAGGCTGATGCGCGCGATGTGCGGCGCCGGTTTTTCGTAGGCGATGGTCTTGAATTCACGAACAAGGGGCTGGCTCATGATGAATGCTCTTATGAATGATTGTCAGGGTTAAGCAGTTGGGTCGCAGGCACACCGAACCAGTCGCGACAGGTGCGGGCGAAGTTGCTCAGGTCCTGGAATCCCAGCAAGTAGGCGACTTCCTTGACGGTATGGCGCCCTTCGCTGAGGTAGCATGCGGCCTTTTGTCGACGTGCCTCGCGTAGCAGCATCTTGAAGCTGGTGCCATCAGCTGCCAGCCGACGCTGCAGCGTGCGCACGCTGATACTCAGGCGTTGCGTCACTGCCTGCTGATCGAAAAAACCGGCATCGAGCTGTTGCATCACAGCGTCAGCCATGGACTGCGGGATTTGCATTGACGGTGTCATCACTGACCTCCTTGCGATGCCCAGGGGCAACACGAAGCCCGCCCTCCGAGGAAGGCGAGACAACCGTGGCGATGGGCTGCCTGTGGTGCGTCAGGCGATATGACGCGAGCGGTTTTCCCAGAAGGGTTTGCGCAGCTCGGTCTTCAGCACCTTGCCAACGCTGGACAGCGGCAAGGAGTCGCGCAGCTCCACACTGCGAGGGACTTTGTAGCTCGCGATACGCTCGCGACAATGCGCGATGATTTCGTGCTCGCTGATACCCGACGCTGCCCGGCAGACGATGACGGCATGCACCGATTCACCCCACTTGTCACAGGGAATCCCGATCACGGCGCACTGGGCGACCGCCGGATGACTGGCAATGGCATTTTCGACTTCCGCCGTGAAGATGTTTTCACCGCCACTGACGATCATGTCTTTGAGGCGGTCGCAGATGTAGATGAAGCCGTCCTCATCCATGTAGCCACCGTCGCCGGTGTGCATCCAGCCGCCGCGCAGCGTTTCGGCGGTCGCTTCAGGTTTGTTCCAGTAGCCGAGCATGACGTTCGGACCGCGTGCCACCACCTCACCGACTGTGCCGCGAGGGACCTCGCGATCTTCACTGTCGACGATGCGCACCTCGACGCAGTTGATCGGTCGCCCGGCCGAATACATCTTGCCGCTGCGATGATGCTCTTCGCTGTGATACTCAGCGGCGAGCAAGCTGATGCTCGGGGCCATTTCGGTCATGCCGTAGCCTTGTTGGAAGCGCGCAACGGGAAAGGCCTGACGGGCGCGATCCAGCAAGGCCGGTGAGATCACCGATGCGCCATAGGTGATTTCCCGCAACGGGCTCAAGTCAAGCCCCGCGATGGCTGGGTCGGCCTCCCGTGTGTCCAGCAACATCTGAATCATGGTCGGCGCCAGCAACGTGTCACTGGCCCGTTCCCCGCTGATCAGTTGCAGCGCCTCTTTGGGCTTGAACGCCGGCAACACCACATGAGTACCGCCGCTGATGAACAGCGCGACCATTGCCGACAGGTCAGCCAGGTGGAACATCGGCATGGCATGCAAATACACGGTGTGCGGGCCAAAAAGCGCCTGACCGAGAACGGCCAGCGCAGAAAAACCGATGTTGTTGTGGCTGAGCATCACACCCTTTGGAAAGCCCGTGGTACCGCCGGTGTAGAACAACCCCAACAGCGAATCGCCGCCTCGCCGGGCATCTTCCATCGGCGCATGATTGGCGATCAGTGATTCGTAATTGAGCATGCCGGCGGGTGTTTCACCGTCGCCGGCATAAATCATCAGGCGTAGGGTTTTCGCCGTGCTGCCGATTTTTTCCGCCAGCGCCAGGAAGGTGTCGTCGACGATCAGTACAGAGGTTTGTGAATCGTCCAGCGAGTAGACAATTTCCGCCACGCTCCAGCGAATGTTGACCGGGTTGAGAACGGCATCGGCCCAAGGCACCGCCAGGTAATATTCGATAAAACGTTGCGAGTTCAGCGAAAGCATCGCCACGCGCTCGTCACTGACCACACCCAATGACTTGAGTGCACCGGCCAGACGGGCCACGCGATCACCCAATTGGGCAAACGTGACACCGCCGTCCTGGTAGCGAATGGCAGTGGCATCGGGGCGCTGCTGCATGTGGCGATGCAGCCCTTGAGTCATGTACATCGAAACCTCCCTCTCTTGTTTTTATACGGAGCTCAATTGATGCGATTTCAGCCAAGACTGGTCAGAGCGAACGGCCCACCAGCTCGCGCTGAATTTCGTTGGCGCCACCGTAGATGCGTGTCACCCGCATTTCGGTCCACATGCGGCCGATCGGGTACTCATTCATGTAGCCGTAGCCGCCGAAGAACTGCAGGCATTTATCGACCACTTCCCCTGCCCGTTCAGTCAGCCAGAATTTGCCCATCGAGGCCTGGCTGGAATCGAGCTTGCCGTCGACCCATTGTTTGATCAGGCAGTCACAGAAGGTCCGCGAGGCCAAGGTGGTCGCCTTGATGTCGGCCAGGGTGAAGCGAGTGTTCTGAAAATCCAGTACGCGCTGGCCAAACACTTTGCGCTCCTTGGTGTAATCGAGCGTCAACGCCAAGGCGCGCTCCATTGCAGCCGCCGCGTTGATGGCGATCTGCATGCGCTCGTAAGGCAGCTGATTCATCAAGGTAATGAAGCCTTTGCCCTCGATGCCACCGAGCAGGCAGTCGGCCGACACGGTGCAGTCGTCGAAGAACATTTCCGCAGTGTCCTGAGCAGCCCAGCCGAGCTTGTCCAGGGTCTTGCCGCGGCGGAACCCCGGCAAGCGGGTGTCGACCAGGAAGATCGACAGGCCCTTGGCGCCGCCCTCGGGATCGGTCTTGGCCACGACCGCCACCATGTCGCAGATCTGACCGTTGGTGATGAAGGTTTTGGAACCGTTGATGACGTACTGGTCGCCCTGCTTTACCGCCCGCGTGCGGATGGCTTGCAGATCGGAACCGGTGCCTGGCTCGGTCATGGCCACCGCGCAAATGACTTCGCCCGAGGCGATTTTCGGCAACCAGAGCTGCTTTTGCGCTTCAGTACCACTGGCCAGAATGTAATGCCCCACGATGTGGCTGATGCCCAGCCCCAATCCGGTGACACCGGCATAGGTCATTTCACTGACCACGGCCGCCACATGCGCCGGTGTGCCACCCGAGCCACCGTATTCCACCGGCACATCGGGCAGGATCATGCCCATCTCGCCAGCGCTCAGCCAGGAAGCGCGGTCAGCCTGATGTTGCTCGCGCCATTGTTCTTCCAGTGGCGCCAGGGATTGGGTGACAAAGCGGCGAACGCTGTCGGCAAACGGTACAACGTCATCGTCCAGCCAGGGCGAATGGTAGTTATCCAGCATGGTGAAAGCCTCGAATGCTTGGGAATGGACACCCGGATACCACCAAGGGCAGCCGGGCATGCACGTTCGCGTTTAGATGGCGCCGTGGCCGCCGCCGCAGACCAGGGTCTGGCCGGAGACGTAGTTGGCTTCCGGCAGGCACAGCATGACCACGGAACCGGCGGCTTCGTCCGGGGTGCCCGGGCGGCCCAGCGGAATCACCTGGCTCGCGCCGTCGATCATGGCCTTCTGCACGCCGACCTTGATCTCGCGGCCTTCGATGGTGACGGTCTTGCTTTCGTCGCCCGACAGAGCCTGGGTCAACCGGGTTTCGATAAAGCCGAAAGCCACGGCGTTGACGCAGACCTTCATGCGGCCCCACTCCTTGGCCAGGGTCTTGGTCATGCCGAGGATGCCGGCCTTGCCTGCGGAATAGTTGGCTTGCCCGGCGTTACCACCAGCGGCAATGGAGGAAATGTTGATGACCTTGCGGAACACTTCGCGGCCTTCGGCAGCCTCTTTCTTGGCCTGGGCGCTGATCACCGGTTGGGCGGCGCGCAGGATGCGGAACGGCGCGGTCAGGTGGCAGTCGATGATCGCGTACCACTGCTCGTCGGTCATTTTCTGGATAACGTTGTCCCAGGTGTAACCGGCGTTATTGACGATGATGTCGATGCCACCAAAGCTTTCAACGGCAGTCTTGACGAAGCGCTCGGCGAAGTCGGCGGTGGTCACGCTGCCCACGCAGGCAACGGCATCGCCACCGGCGGCACGAATCTCGGCGACCACGTCTTCGGCCGGTGCTGCGTCCAGGTCGTTGACCACGATCTTGGCGCCATAACCTGCCAATTGCAGGGCCACGCTGCGACCAATGCCGCGACCGGAACCGGTCACCAGGGCTACTTTGCCTTCAAGCTTTTTCATGGTTCTGTTCTCATTGCTTATTCGAGTGTGGGTGTTCGCGGATGCTTCAGGCCAAGGCCACAACAGCGCTGCCTGCGAGTTTTTCTTCGCCGTACTGGTTGCTGCAGGTGATGTCGATGCGCACGCATTGCTCGCCATCGACTTCGAACTTCTCGGCGATGGTGCCGGTGCAGGTCGGGACGTGGGCCAGTTGGGTGATGCCGGTGAAACGCATGGACAACGAACGGATCTGCTGCTGTGGCACCCAGTTGGTCAGCAAGCGGCCCAGATAGGCCGCCGACAACATGCCGTGGGCAAACACATCGGACATGCGCGCCTTACGGGCAAAATCGATGTCGACATGGATCGGGTTGTGGTCGCCCGAGGCACCGCAATAAAGGGCCAGGGTGGTGCGGTTGATCGCCGGCAGTTGCAGCAACGGAATCTGGTCACCGACTTGGATGTCGCTGTACTGAGTGCCGCTTTTCAGGAAATGACTCATGGCGTTCTCCTCAACGCTGAACCAGCGTGCCGCGGATATCGGCAACATGGTCGCCGTGCTGATTGGTCACGCGGGTTTCGTTGACCACGAACTGAAGCGCACCGCCCTTCTTCTCGTAAACGTCGGCAACGCGGCTGTCGAAGGTCAGCACATCGCCGGCCACGGCAGGCTTGTGGTACACGAACGATTGCTCGGCGTGCAGGATGCGACCTAAATCGAAGCCGTAGACGTTTAACTGTTCGACCAGGTCCCGACCTTCGCCTTGCAGGCAAAAAAGGAAGGTTGCAGGTACTGGGAGCGACGTGTAGCCGGCAGCCTTGGCGGCGGCTTCGTCGGTGTAGATCGGGTCGGTTTCACCGATGGCCTTGGCGAAGAAACGCAGACGGCCCTTTTCCACTTCAACGTGTGTGACGCCCATGGAGCGTCCGATCAGACTTTTGTCTGCCATTTCACTTGTCTCCTCTGCGGTTGTTTAAATCCCGCAATGCTGCTCAAACCCCTGTAGGAGCGAGCCAGCTCGCGATGGTCGTCAACGATGACACTGGCGTTCTGAATGAACGCGGCGCTTTCAAGTCCATCGCGAGCAGGCTCGCTCCTACAGGGATCAGCATTACGGCCTGGGGTCAGGCGCGACCGTAAAGGGTCACGACACAAGCACCGCCCAGACCGAGGTTGTGTTGCAGGGCCAGGTTCACGCCTTCAACCTGGCGGGCTTCGGCGCTGCCGCGTAGCTGATGGGTCAGCTCGTAGCACTGGGCCAGGCCGGTGGCACCCAATGGGTGGCCCTTGGAAAGCAGACCACCCGACGGGTTGGTGACCACCTGACCGCCGTAGGTGTTCTCGCCATCGAGCACAAAACGCTCGGCGCCGCCCACCTGGCACAGGCCGAGGGATTCATAGGTCAGCAGTTCGTTATGGGCGAAACAGTCGTGCATTTCGGCGACGCGGATGTCCTGCGGACCAACGCCTGCCTTCTCGTAAACTTCACTGGCTGCACGCTGAGCCATGTCGAATCCGACCATCTGAATCATCGACGGCGGCTCGTAGGCGATCGGTGCGTCGGTGGTCATCGACTGGGCGAGGATCACCACGTCGGTGCGCAGGCCGTGCTTTTTCGCAAAGGCTTCGCTGCAAATAATCGCTGC
The DNA here is from genome assembly GCF_030417915.1 of Pseudomonas sp. C32. Classification (NCBI taxonomy): domain Bacteria; kingdom Pseudomonadati; phylum Pseudomonadota; class Gammaproteobacteria; order Pseudomonadales; family Pseudomonadaceae; genus Pseudomonas; species Pseudomonas sp. C32. The sequence continues at coordinate 22,843 of NZ_JAUHUK010000003.1, forward strand.
CGCAGCCCCGCAGGTCGGTGGGCAAGCCATCAGGCGGGTCATCACGCCCGGCCAGACCACTTGGTCGTTCATCACGTCTTCGGTGGTGACGATCTTGCGAAACAGGGCCAAAGGATTGTTGGCAGCGTGGCGGCTGGCCTTGGCGCGGATCGCGGCGAAGGTGCTCATCTGCGTGCCGTACTTGTGCATATGCTCACGACCGGCGCCGCCAAACATGCGCAGTGCCATGGGCACACCGTCGGCATCGGCGGTCAGCAGGTTCGCCACTTCGGAGCATTTGCCCATCGCCATTGGGCGATCTTCCCACTGGTTTTTCAGGGCGCCGGGCTGCATCTGCTCAAAGCCCAGGGCCAACGCACATTCGACCGCACCGCTTTCAACGGCCTGACGCGCCAGGAACAGGGCGCTGGAACCGGTGGAGCAGTTGTTGTTGACGTTGACCACCGGAATACCGCTCAGGCCGACTTCATACAGCGCCGACTGGCCCGATGTGGAGTCACCATAGACGTAGCCGACATAGGCCTGCTGCACCAGGCGATAGTCCAGGCCGGCATCCTTGAGCGCCCGGCGCGTGGCTTCGGCGCCCATTTCGATGTAGGAACCGCTGGCACCCGGCTTGAGGAACGGGATCATGCCGACACCGGCGACGTAAGGTTTGTGCGACATACATACTCCTTGGGATTTCTTTGTTGTTTTTGTTGATCGGCGGTCCCGAGCAAACCACCCCGATATCCTTGCGCAGCCGCTCTGGGCTGTACCCGCTCGGACGGGGGGAGCTCGGGTGGGGTGGGGTTTAGGCGAGGTGGTTCAGTCGCTCGCTCAAACAATCGCGCCAGCGCTGCGCAGTTCATCGATCTGCGCAGCGCTGAGCCCCAGTTGTTCAAGGATTTCCAGGGTGTTTTCGCCGTTTCTCACCAGGCCACCCGCCTGCGCCGGTGTACGGCTCAGACGTGGCGCCGGGGCCGGATGCAGCACGCCGGCGGTTTCCATGAACAGACCGCGGGCCTGGTTGTGTGGGTGGGTGGGGGCTTCGCTGAAATCCAATACAGGGGCGAAACAGGCATCGGTGCCTTCGAGCAGCCGCGTCCAGGCATCGCGCGAGCGGGTCAGGAACAGCGCCTCAAGCTTCTCGCGCAGGAGCGGCCAGGCTTGCTGCTGCCACTGCTGCTTGAAGTCCGGATCGTCGATTTCGCACAGCTCGAGCAGAAGCTGATAGAACTGCGGCTCGATGGCACCAATCGACACGAATTTGCCGTCGGCGCAGGTGTAGCAACCGTAGAAAGGCGCGCCGCCATCGAGCATGTTGCTTTGGCGCTGATCACCCCATTGGCCCTGATGACGCAGGTCGTAATACATGCTGCCCAACAGCGTGGTGCCGTCGCAGATCGCGGCGTCGACGACTTGCCCAAGGCCGGACTTCTGTACTTCGAACAGCGCCGCGAGAACGCCGGTCACCAGGAACATCGCGCCGCCGCCCATGTCCCCCACCAGATGAAGCGGCGGCGTTGGCGGTCGGTCGGCGTGGCCCATGGCATTGAGTACGCCCGAGAGCGCGATGTAATTCAGGTCATGCCCCGCCGTTGGGGCTAGCGGTCCGCTTTGGCCCCAACCGGTCATGCGTCCGTAGATCAGTTTTGGATTACGCGCCAGACAGACTTCCGGCCCCAGCCCCAAGCGCTCCATGACTCCGGGACGAAAGCCCTCGATCAGCACATCGGCGCCGTCGATCAGTTTGAGCAGCACTTCGTCGGCGCCGGGCTTGCGTGGATCGATGGCAATACTGCGTCGCCCGCGTCCGAGCAAGCTCCCGTCGGCATTGAGAAACCCGGCCACCTGGCGATCCACACGAATGACCTCCGCGCCCATGTCCGCCAGCAACATGGCGGCGAACGGCGCAGGGCCGATCGCATTCATTTCAACTACTTTCACACCTGCCAAAGGTCCGGGCATTGTCGGGTTCTCTACTGTTGTCATGAGGGGACAGGCGGATATGGCCGGTCCGTTAAGGTCGGTGATGACGACTGGAATTACGGGCAACACGCGGGTAGCATCACGGCGTCGATCTGCTGCGCGCCTGCTCGTCAGCCCGTAGTGATTCAGCACCCTAGACGTCCGGTGTCACGGTGTACCCACTCCACTTGGGGGCACGGTCCCACCCCACCCGTCCATAACAAGAACAGCTGTCGATTGGATTCCCATGCCTGCCACCCGTCCCTTGATCACCACCCGTTTTTCGCCTCCGCGCATCAGCAGCCATGCGGTGTTGCGCGCGCCGCTGCTGTCGCGCTTGCTGGCGGCGCGCAATTGCCGCCTCACGCTGATCAACGGCAGTGCCGGTTTCGGCAAGACCACGCTGCTGGCGCAATGGCGTCAGAGCTTGCTCAAGGAAGGCTGTGGCGTGGTATGGTTGTCTCTGTCTCAGGAGGACGCGACGCTGGAATCGTTCTGCGCCAACCTGATCGGCGCGCTGCAACAGGCTGGCCTGCCGCTGGAAGACGACCTGCTGTTGCTGGTCAAGGGAGGTGCACAGAATGGCTCGCTGGCCCTGGCGTCGGTGATGATCAACACGCTGGCGCGGGTCGATACGGCGCTGTACCTGATGATCGATGATTTTCAGTTCGCCACGGACTCCGCCATTTCAATGCTCATGCAGACCATGGTCGACAGTGCGCCAACACAACTGCACGTAGTGCTTGCCTCACGGGTGTTTCCCGACTTGAAACTGGGCAGGCTGCGGGCGATGGCCGAGCTGTGTGAAATCAGCAGCACCGATCTGGGATTCAGCTTCGACGAGTCGCTGGCGTTCCTCAAAGCCTATCTGGACGACGACGTCGACATAGACCTGGCCCACAGCATTCACGCCTCGACTGACGGCTGGCCCATCGGTCTGCAAATGATGTCGATCTCGCTCAAGGCCAACCCGCGTAAAGGCCTCAACAGCGAACGACTGCTGTCGAGCAAGGCCGGCCTGGTGGATTACCTGGTCGAAGACGTGATTAGCGATTTGCCGGCTGCGACGCTCACTTTTCTGGAACAGATTTCGATCCTGCGCCGCTTCAATGAAAAGGTGGCCGCCGAGGTCAGCCAAGCTAGCGACGCACCCGCACTGATTGCCAATATCGAGGCGCGCAACCTGTTCATCGTGCCCATGGACATGGAGTGCCGGACCCCTTGGTATCGCCTGCACCCGTTGTTCGCCGAGTTTCTCCAGCACCGCCTGAGCGCCTCGGGCGCTGACCTGCAGGCGCTGCATCTGCGCGCTTCGGCGTGGTTCGAGCAGGCAGGTGTGGTCAACGAAGCCGTACATCACGCGGTCCAGAGCGAGAATTTCGAAGCCCTGGTGGCGCTGTTGGAACGCAGTCAGCCCGACCAGCACAACATCAGTTATCTCGGTCAGTTCGTGCGCTGGCTCGACTGCGTACCACTCGAGCGCTTGGTGCAACATCCCGGTGTGTTGCTGCAAGGCGCCTGGGGTTGTGTGCTGACGATGATGACCGGCAAGGCCCAGGCCTGGATCGATGCACTGGAACAAAGTCCCCACGATGAAGCCCATTTGAACCCGCACATTGCGTTGGTCAGGGCATCGATCGCCACGCAACAGGACAACCTGCCCCTGTGCCAACAGCTGCTGGAAGGCATCCGCGGGTATCGCTTCAACCATCCATTCAATGAGCAGATGCGTGCGTGCCTGCACATCCACTGCCTCAACCAGACCGGCCAGCAGCAAGCGGCCTGGGATTACATCAACGCGCCCGAGGCCCGGGCCATACGCACCAGCCATGACGAAGTGGCCCTACTGGCCGTCGTCACCGCCGCCCATGGCGCCATGCTTCGCGGGAATGTGCGCGAGGCTTCCCGGAACATCGTCGACGTGCTGCTCGTGGCCGAGCGCGCCCATGGCCATCGTTCGATCAGCGCCAGTTGCTGTGGCGTGGGAGCCGCCGAAACCCATTATGAAATGGACCGTATCGACGATGCGCGGCAGGTGTTAGGCAATCGCCTCAATCTGCTGCACCTGTCGCCACCGGACATCACCATCAGCGCGATGGTCAGCATGGCCCGCCTTATTTACTTGCAGGAGTCATCGGCGAGCGCTTTGGATTATCTGGCCAGCAAGGCCATCGGGCTGCGTGCCCAGGGTTTCGACCGCGCCGTAGCGTACAACCTGGCCGAGCAGATCCGCATCCTGTTGGGCAGTGGCGACTGGCGCCAATGCGAAAGCCAGCGTGCGGCACTCGAAGCGCTGGCACATCGTCATGACGGCGACAGCCCGGCCGCCCATCAGATCGCCGCCCTCGCCGCCCTGTCACGGGCCCGCACCTCACTGGCACGGCAAGAACCGGAGCGCGCACTGGTAGCCCTCGACAGCCTGGAGCAGTTGGCCACGCGTTATGCTCGCGGGATATGGAAAGTGCAGTCGCAATTACTGCGCGCCTTGGCACTGAATGAACTTGGACAAACTGTGCAGGCCCAGACGCTGTTGCGTCAGGTTGTGGCCGAAAGCCTGCGTCTTGGTCTGGTGCGTACCTTGCTGGACGAAGGCACTCCGCTGATCTCGTTGCTGGCTGAACTGGAGTGCGAAGATGATCCGGTCCTGGAAAGCTATCGCAGCCGGTTGATCGCCGCACCGCTGAACTTCACCGTAGCGCCTTCAATGTCTGCGCGGGCCGCGACGGAAGCCGGTGTGAACGAGTCAGCGCTGTTCACCAAGCGTGAAATGGAAATCATCAATCTGCTTGAGCAAGCCATGTCGAATAAACGCATGGCCCAGACCCTGAACCTGAGTCAGGAAACCATCAAGTGGAACCTCAAGAACATCTACGCCAAGCTCGGCGTATCCGGACGCTACGAAGCATTGATCGCAGCGCGGCAACGACTCTCCCAGAACGGATAATGCCCCTGTAGGAGCGAGCCTGCTCGCGATGGACTTGAAAGCGCCGCGTTCAACCAGAATGCACGCGTTATCGTTGACGACCATCGCGAGCAGGCTCGCTCCTACAGGGGGTATGGTGCTCAATTGGTGTTAGCGAATACCCGCGCTACGCAGTGCCGCCGGGGTGAATTCAGCCAGGTTCGGTGTACCGCCGTAGACACTCCCGTGCCGGGATTCATTCATCATGGCATTGACCAGATACCGGCCGGCGATCAGGTCGTACAAGGCCTGAGCCGCGTAAGTGCTGATGCCGTTCGCATAGTCGTTGTAAGCCATGCCCTCGGCCACACGCCACAGTTGCCCCCGCCCATCGTAATGGTCAACCAATGCCGCCTGCCAGGTGTCTTCATCAAGGTACATGTGGCGTTTGGCATAGATATGCCGCACCCCTGGCTTGACCGTGCCCTCGATTTCCCAAACGCGATGCAACTCGTAGCGGGTCAGGTCCTGATTGATGTGGCCAGGCTTGAGGATGTCCGCGTATTTGAGTGAAGGCGACGCCAAACGGTAGTTGTTGTAAGGAATGTACATCTCCTTCTTGCCGATCAGCTTCCAGTCGTAACGGTCGGGCGAACCATTGAACAAGTCGCCATTGTCCGCGGTACGCATGCCGTCCGAGGCGGTGCCCGGGCCGTCATAAGCAATCTGCGGCGCACGACGCACACGGCGTTGCCCTGCGTTGTATACCCACGCCAGGCGCGGTTCTTTAACCTGATCGATAGTCTCGTGCATCAGCACCACACTGCCGGCCAGACGCGACGGCGCCGTCACTTCCTGCTTGTAATAGAACAGGATGTTGCCCGAGTCGGCTTGGGCATCGGCAGGCATGAACTGCGGGAAGGCAATTTCATCCGAGAGTTGAACAATGGTGAACGACCCGTTGACCTGCGGTACTGCCTGGACGCTCTCGCGTTTCTGATTCAAGCCCCGATAACGAGTGAGGTGGTTCCACAACACCTCGACCCCGCTTTTAGGGATCGGAAACGCGTAATAACGCGAGTCGGTGAAGTTGAGCAAACCGTTGCCGCCATCCGCCGGCTGGGTATTGAGCGCACTCTTCTTCGCTGCGTCGTAGATATTCTGCGGGTTGGCGGCGGTCCGGTGGGACTTGTACACCGGGATCTTATAGGAGGTCGGATAGCGCTTGAACATTGCCATCTGACCGTCGCTGAGCCTGGCCTTGTACTGCTCGGCATTGGCGGCGGTGATGGTGAACAGCGGTTGCTCACCGGCGAACGGGTCGCCCACAAACAGGTTGGTCACCGGTGCCGCGTCCGACTTCAGACCACCGGTCCAGGCCGGAATGCTGCCATCGGCATTGCCTTCTTTCTGAGCACCGAGCGGGGTCAGGCTGGTACCCAGTTTGCCTGCTTCCTCGGGAGAAACACCCGCTATCGCGTTGCCGATCAACAGTGCCAATAACAGCGCACCTGTTTGCATCATTTTTTTTGTTTTCATGTTGAGATTCTCTCGCCTGTCTTCGTTCAGAAGTTCACGCCAAAGCTGAGCGCGACAAAGTCACGGTCACCGTTGGTGTTGAAGTGGCCACCGAAGTAATCGGTGTAACTGAGGCTTGCGGTGTAAGTGCTCGCGTAGTCGGCATCCAGGCCGAGACTTATTGCCTTGAGGCCTTCCTCGAAGTTGGGGCCGTTACCATTCACGTCATGGGACCAGGCCATATTCGGCGCCAGGTTGATGCCGGCGAACACGTTCGGATAATCCAGGCGCGCACGGGCGCGGTAACCCCACGAGTCGGTATCGTAGAAGCCCTTGTCGTTGCATTCCTGTTGAGGATTGGTCGGTGCGGTCACGCCTGCCGGTTGCCCTGGAACCTGCGACACCGAACCCCGACAAGCCGCCAACCCGGCGGCGCCTGGCAAAATACCGCTGCCGAAGATACCGCTGCGGCCGAAACGCAGGTCAGTGCCGTCAGTCTCGCCGAGGCCGTTGATGCGGTTGTACCCAACCTCACCGACCAGGGTCAGTCGGCTTGCGCCAAAGACTTGATCGAAAAATTGGGTAGCGGTCATCTGCGTCTGCAACACCGGCATGCGCTTGTAGCCATTGATCTCGCCGCCGGGCGTGCTCGTGGCAAAGCCCGTGGAAATCAGAGGCGACGAGGCGGTGCCGATGCTGCCGTTGATCAAGTCCTGACTGTTGAGTTGCAGCGGCATGTTGGGGCGATAACTGACCTCACCGCCCAGTGAGGTGCCACCCAGGTTGGTCTGGAAGCTCAAGCCGTATAGACGGATGTCTTCGGGGTAATCCACAAAGTAACGTGAATTGCGTATGAGGTTCAGTGAGCTGGCCGGCCGGCCGGGGCCGGTGGTACGAACCGCACTGAGCAAAGGGTTGCGGCTGTGGTAGTTCATGAAGTAGGCGCCGAATTCGGTGTCATTCATCTCCGGAACGAACCAGCGCAAGGCCACCCCATACTGCCCGCTGTCACTGGGCTCGTTGTCTTCGACTCGCGGAATGTACACGTCGTCGACACCGCCACCCTGAGCCCTGCTGCCACCGACCGCCGCCGCGCCACCGGTATTTCTGGCCACGCCTGGCGCCAGGTCCAGACCGGAAACCACCAGTCGATCATTGCAACCCTTGGCCACCGCATCGGAGCCAAAGAAGGTGCCGCAGTTATCGACGACGGTGCTTTCCCATTCCAGTTGATAGAACGCCTCGGCGCTCAGGTTCTCGGTGAAGTTCTGCGACAGGTAGAACATGTTGACCGGGATCAGCCCTTCCTTGACCTCGGCGCCAGGACGGCGCAACGCCGCGGCGTCAGTCGGGTTGATCGAGTTGATACCGTTGCCGATGAAGGTACTTTCACCCCAACTGACCACCTGTTTGCCCAGGCGCACATTGCCCGGCAAATTGCCGATGGTGTAGTTGTGATAGATGAAGGCATCGAGGAATTCCGCACCGGACGCCTTGGCCAGATCATTGCGTCCACTGTCGTCGATGTCATAGAACAGACGGTGCTCATCCTTGAGTTCGAAGTCGTACCAGTACTTGCCACGCACAAACACGCCGCTTTCACCGTATTTCAGTTCCAGGTCGTGCACGCCCTTGAAGATCTTCGAGAAGGTCTCGCCTTTCTTGAAGTTCAAGCGGTTGTCATCGGATACCCGGGTCGACGCCTCGCCACGCTTGCCCTGGGAATTGAAGCTGGAGATAAAGTCAGGATCCGGGCCACGCACGGCCCAACTGGCGCCCACCGACAACGATGAATCGAATTGCCCCTGTACCTCCCCGATATTGAAACTTACAGCGTTTGCCTGAGCACTGAAGCCGGAAGCGACAGCGATGGCCAACAGGTGTGGCCGACAGCCTCTGTGCATTGTTGTTCTTATCATGCAGCACTCCGATTACGGATGAGGAAAAGCGAACATCGATCGCTCTGACGAGTCAAGAACGCCCCGAATGCCTGTAGCGCCGCGAGGCACTCAAGGCTTGCGGGGGGCGTAAATTGCTCGGTGTTTTCTTGTATTTTTTTTACCGTTACCGCGAGGCGATGCTATGAGTCGCGGTGCCTGTTTCGGCCCCTCAAAGGGGTGGAAAACGGGGGGGAGTGGAATGGGTGGCAGCGAAGTCGCCCCCAATCCGTTGCTGTGCCGCCCGTGCCCCGCTGCTGGTGTTCAACAAACGGACGCATTGAATTGACGGTGTTAATCGGCCCGGTAATTTCATGTCACAACCAAGATGAGCTATCTTTCAGCCAGATCACCTGTATCAGGTCATTGCCATCAAGTAAGGACGCTTTATGAACCGATTGTCCCGGCGCCAAGCCCTCTTCGCCCTGACCTTCGTCAGTACCTTCGGCACAACCTCCGTGCTGGCCGCCCAGAGCCCTGCTGCCCCAGCCGCCATCGCCGTCGCCGGCCCCGTCGCGGGCACAAAAGTGACCGAGCCCTATGTGCGCATGATGGCGCGCGAGGCCTATTTCTGGGGTTGGCCGATGGCCAACATCTTCAACCGCCGCCAGACGTTCAAGGACCTGCCCCAGCCAGGCTTGATGGGCGGGATTGTGCCTGTGGCGCCGATCAATCAGCTGTCGATGCTCAGCGATTACATCGACCCGGCCGAACGGCTGGTGGCCTACCCGAACCAGGACGTGGTGTACGGCGCCGGCAGCATTGCGCTGGATATCGAGCCGGTGGTGTTGCAAGTGCCAGACTTCGGTAAACGCTTCTGGGTCTACCAAGTGGTGGACCTGCGCTCCGACAGCTTCGCCGAACTGGGCAAGATGTATAACACTCAGCCGGGGTTTTACCTGCTGGTGGGCCCGGACTGGAACGGTAAGGTACCGCCGGGCATTACCCGGGTTTACCGCGCACGCACCAACACCGGCTTCGTGATTCCACGGGTATTCCAGGACGACACCGCCGAAGACCGCTTGGCTGTACAACCGGCACTGGCCGGGATCGACATGTACCCGCTGTCCAAGTACGACGGCAAGGCCAAACGACGCGACTGGAGGCAACAGCCGAAATTCCCCGCTCAGGGCGCCGAAGGCAACGCCGAAACCAAGTGGGTGACACCGGAGACGTTCTTCGACGAGCTGCCGGCCCTGCTCAAGGACGCCAAGCCTTTGCCGGGCGAAGAGGCTCGTTACGCGCAAATGTCTGCCCTGGCGGCCATCGCCAAGGCCGATCCGAAACTTCGGGCCGCGATGATCGACGAAGCGAGAAAAGCCGACAGCGAAGTGATCGACCCGTTGTTGCAGTTCCGCAACTATGGCCTGCAATTACCGGATCACTGGAGCACCGTGAACAATGGTGCAGCCTTTGGCACGGACTACTTCACCCGTACGGCGGTGGCGCGTTCGAATATTTTCGTGAACCCGCAGAAAGAAACCAAATACTTCTACCAGGACCTCGACCAGAACGGTTTGCGCCTCAATGGCCGGTACGGCTACAGCGTGACGTTCGCCAAGGGCAAGCTGCCGCCGGTCAAGGGTTTCTGGTCACTGACGCTGTACAACGAACAGCACTTCTTCTCACCCAATGAGCTGAAGCGGTACTCCATCGGCACCAAGAACAAATCCCTGCAAACCAACCCTGACGGGTCGCTGACGCTGTATGTGCAGAGCGAGTCGCCGGGCAAAGACAAGGAAAGCAACTGGTTGCCTGCGCCAAAAGACGCCGACTTCTCGTTGTACATCCGCGCCTACTGGCCGCAAGCCGATGCCCTCGACGGTGACTGGACCCCGCCGCCGGTGGTGAAGGCCAACTGACCGAGGCTGTAGGTCAAATTATTCAAGCTCGTGAGCCACGACGGCTCACCGAGTGTCCTTCCGGGCGGCAACTTGCTGCCGCTCGTCAGCGAGTCAGCACCTTTCGCCGTGCCTGCGCTTCCAACGCTCTATACCCCTCGAATGGATGGCGCCCCGTCATGAACAGAAAAATAGCCGTACTTACGCTGGCAAGCTTGTTGTCGATGGGCTCATTTTCAGCGCTGGCTGCCGAGAAGAATGTTCATGAGCACACCCTCCCCCCGGACGCTGTTCCGGGCGTCAACACGCCTCAAGGGCCTGAATCGAATGAGGAGAAGGCCGACAAAAAAGGCGAAGAGGCGGCAGGTTCAAATTCGGGGGCGCAAACACATGAAACGGAAAAAGACGCGGCGTCGTCGAGCCGTTCGATGGACGAAGTCCAGAACTGAGACCGTATGTTCGGCTGCCCGAGGCGAATTCGGAGAATAGATCGAGCAGGAAAGAGTCGCCCCTTTTCAGCCCCCTCGCGTGATGCGGGGGGCTGGAGGCAGGTGATTAGTATTTGATGTCTCGCGCGGTGTCACGGTTGTCCTGCTTGGTGCTGCGCTTGTCCTGGCGACAGTCGTTGCGGCTCTTTTCATCGCCTTCCTTGCATTCTTCCTTGACCTCTCGGGATGCGTCGCGCCCTTCCTGCTTGGTATCTCGCGATTCCTGTCGCTGGTCTGCCTGATCGGTCGCGTAGGCCTGCGTCGGCAACCAGGTACCGCCCGCGGCAATGGCCAAAGTGGCCAGGGCTGTCAGATAAAACGTGCGAATCATGATTTACCTCCTTCCAGAGTCATCAATCAGTTCTTGCCTGGTCGGCAATGCCGATTCTTCTCTGTAGGAGCGAGCCTGCTCGCGATGGACGCTAGAGCGATACGTTTAATCAGTAAACGCGCGTTATCGTTAACGACCATCGCGAGCAGGCTCGCTCCTACAACAGCAGCATGACCTCAGGGGATTTAACGATAGGTCGACATAGGCCGTCCCACAAGGAAGTCGCTTCCCGCCGGTCGCGAAACCTCCACAAACCCTAGGCACTCACCAGTGCACTGGCCAACAACGCTTCCAGCCCCATCGGCTTGGAAAAGTAGTAACCCTGGGCCTGCCCGGCGCCTATTTCACGCAGCAGGTCCAGTGTCGCTTTATCCTCGACACCTTCGGCCACCACACTCAGGTCCAGGGACTCAGCCATTCGCACAATCGCCCGGACAATGGCGCGGCTGCGAGCACTGGTGGTCAATTCGAGGATGAACGATTTGTCGATCTTCAAACCGCTGAACCGGTATTGATGCACATAGCTCAGGGATGAAAACCCGGCACCGAAGTCATCGAGCACCACCGACATACCGTTGTCGGCCAGTTGCTGCATGGTCAGCCGGGCAATGGCCGGCTCGGCCACCAGCGCCCCTTCCGTCAGTTCCAGGCAGATCCGTGACGGCGCGACCCGATGCCGCTCCAACAAGGCAAGCACCTCTGCGGCGAACTCGGGGCGCGTCATGCTGTAGCTGGAGCAATTGACGTGCACCGCAGGCCAATTGGCGTGCTCGGGCTGTGCAAGGATCACGGCGATGCTGGTGAGCATGTACAGGTCCAGGCGACCGATCAGGCGCAAACCTTCGACATCGGGCAAGAACTCGCCCGGCGCGATCACCCGGCCGCCCGGTTGATGCCAGCGGATCAACGCCTCAAGGGCCAACAGCTCGCCGGTTTCGACGCTGACAATCGGCTGGAAATACGGCAGCAGTTCGTCGGTCCGTTTGAGCGCGTTGCGCAAGGCGCCTTCACGCTCGACCTGGTCAGAGACTTCACGGCGCACTTCCTGGTTGAACACGGCGTAACTGTCGCGTCCGGCGCTCTTGACCCGATACATTGCCGCATCGGCATCGCGCAGCAGGTCGGCGGGCTCATCATGGAACTGCGTGTCGGCGCTGACAATACCGATGCTGCAGGACGAAAAGACTTCATAGCCATTGATGAAAAACGGCAGGTCAAACGCCACCAGGATCCGTTCGGCGATTTCGATCATCACATCCAGCGGCGCCTCGGGCGCGAGCACCGAAAACTCATCGCCCCCCAAACGGGCCAACATGTCGGCTTCGCGCAGGCACCCGCGTAACCGGTGGGCAGCCTGCATCAACAGCAGGTCGCCAAAATGGTGGCCGAGGCTGTCGTTGACCATTTTGAAACGGTCGAGGTCGATGAACATGACCGCCAGGTGTCCAGCTTCGCTGAGGAACTGCGACCAGGCCAGATTGAGGCGCTGTTGCAGGTAGGTGCGATTCGGTAGCCCGGTCAGCGCATCGTGAGAGTTTTCGTGTTGCAGTTTGGCATTGGCGTGATCGAGTTCGCGGGTGCGGTTCTGCACCCGGGCCTCCAGCCTGAGATTGGCGGCATGAATCGCTTCGGCAGCCGTACGCCGCGACAACGCGGTATCAATGTGGCGCGACACAAACGTCAGCAGTTCCTGGTCACGCAGGGTATAGCGCACCGGTGAGGTATAACTTTGCACCGCCAGCATGCCCCGCACCACATCGCCATCGAACAATGGAATGCCCAGCCAGGAGAAGGAGCGGACAGACTCATGGGCCCGTTCAATTTCACCCTGCGCAGCCAAGCGCTCAGCCTCGTCTGCGTCAATCAGGCACGGACGACGCTGGCGGATAACATATTCCGTCAAACCGCGTCGCCCACGCCGAGCCATCGGACGGGTCGTCTGCCGCTCATCGACGTAATAGGGAAAGGTCACTTCACCGGTCGCGTCCTCGAACAGTGCAATGTAAAAGTTCTGCGCGAACAGCAGTTCGCCGACGATGCCATGCAGTGTTTGAAACAGCTCAGCCATATCGCCCGGCCGGCTCGACAGCTCGGCAATCTGGAACAACGCGCTCTGTAGATGTTCGGCACGCTCCCGTTCCGCCACTTCCTGGCGCAATGCGTCATTGAGCGCCGACAGCTCCAGGGTGCGACGCATCACCGTCTGCTCCAGATCCTCTCGGTGCAGAATGCGGTCCAGCGCCATGGCCACGTGGCGGGCCACCACCAGAAACAGCGCGCGGTCTTCAGCGCTGTAGGTACGAGAAACGTCGTAGACCTGCATCGCCAGCATGCCGAACACGTCATCCGAAGCGTTTTTCAGCGGAGCGCCCATCCAGAACTCCGGACGATCACCCACACAATGGAAACGGTCCTCGACCTGAGCCGCAAGAATGCCGGCGGAGTCGATCAGCAACGGCTGGCCGGAGGTCAACACCTGGCCGGTCAACGACAAGTGCGTCATGTCGAGATATTCGTAATGCTCGGCTTCCACGGCATCAACGTCGATGATGTCGACGTAATACGGGTAGTCAATCTTGCCGGTGTGCGGGTCATACAGGGCGAGATAGAAGTTCTCGGCGTCGATCAGGCTGGCCAGCAGTTGGTGAACACCGACCAGGAACACAGACCGGTCGCGGGTCGAACTGGCCAGGTAGGTAATTTCATACAGCACACGCTGAGTAATCTGCGCACGGGCAAGGGAATTGGTCTGAACCTCCATCCCCAGGCGCCGGGCGAACTCGGCAAGCGCCGGCTCCTCGGCGTCATTGACTGGCGCCAGTAACCAACCCAGAACACTTTCACCTTTACCGGTCGGCCAACGCTGCAAGCGCCGGGTCGCGCAGAAAGCATCGAATGCTTCATTGGCGACATTTGATGGCCACTGCGCCTGCGGGTCGCCCTGCCCGAGCAGATGCATTTGTTCACCGGCGCGGTAAACCACCCACGCGCGGGTATGGTCCCAAGACCGCGCTGAGTCGAGTAATTGTTCGATCGTGTTCTCATTGCCAGCGCAGACCGTGCCGACACCCTCGCAGTCTGTGGATTGCCACGGGAATTGGGTCATGTACGAAAACTCATCTGCACTCCCTGAGCCAAAAACCGGCGATGCGCGCTGACTCAATACTAGCCGTGCACCATCGAGCTTCCCGTTTAAAGCTAATAAAGTTTTTTATCAATGACTTTGTTCACTTTAGTAGCAATTTTGGGACCGACATAACGCCCCCGGCTCTGACATCAGTAATCAATCCAACTGGCGCGAATCATGCGTGTTTGAACAGGTGAAGTCGGTGCTGACTATGTGGACGACACTTTTGGAGTGAGCCTCCTCAATGCCTGCCTCGATAATCGAATGCTAATTGATGAACCGTCGAGGTCAGGTATGACGAGCGCAACTACCGAACAAGTCAGCCCACGTACGCTGAGAAAAGTGATTGTGGCCGCCGGCATCGGCAATTTCGTCGAGTGGTTCGACTTCGCGGTCTATGGTTTTTTGGCCACCACCATCGCCCAGCAATTTTTCCCCAGTGGCGATGCCAGTGCCGCGCTGCTGAAGACCTTTGCGGTATTCGCCGTGGCGTTTGCGTTTCGGCCCCTTGGCGGGATTTTCTTCGGCATGCTGGGCGACCGGATCGGCCGCAAACGAACCCTGGCGATGACGATCCTGCTGATGGCTGCAGCGACGACCTTGATCGGTCTTTTGCCCAGCTATGCCGCAATCGGGGTAATGGCGCCGATTCTTCTGTCGTTGATCCGTTGCGCCCAGGGATTTTCCGCCGGGGGCGAATACGCGGGGGCCTGTGCGTACCTGATGGAGCATGCACCGAGCGATAAACGCGCCTGGTACGGCAGCTTCATTCCAGTGTCGACATTTTCCGCCTTCGCTGCGGCAGCGGTGGTGGCCTACGCACTCGAGGCGTCACTTTCCGCCGAAGCGATGGGCAGCTGGGGCTGGCGCCTGCCGTTCCTGATTGCGGCGCCGCTGGGCCTGGTGGGCCTTTACTTGCGCTGGAAACTGGATGAGACACCGGCATTCCAGGCAGTGACTGAGGAGCATGCCGTCGCCCACTCTCCCCTCAAGGAAACCTTGCGCAATCATGGTGCGGCGATCTGCTGCCTGGGCGCCTTTGTGTCACTCACCGCACTTTCGTTTTATATGTTCACCACCTACTTCGCGACCTACCTGCAAGTTGCGGGTGGCCTGAGTCGTGCCACTGCGTTGCTGGTGTCACTGATTGCGTTGCTGTTCGCTGCGGCGATCTGCCCGCTGGCCGGGCTGTATTCAGACCGGTTCGGACGTCGAATGACGGTGGTGACGGCTTGCGTGCTGTTGATGGTGGTCGTGTACCCCTCGTTCCTGATGGCCAGTTCCGGTTCGTTCGCAGCGTCCGTCGTCGGCGTGATGCTCCTGGCGGTCGGCGCGGTGTTGTGCGGCGTGGTCACAGCGGCCCTGCTGTCAGAAACCTTCCCCACCCGCACGCGATACACCGCCTCGGCGATCACCTACAACATGGCGTACACCCTTTTCGGCGGCACAGCACCGCTGGTGGCCACGTGGCTGATCACCACCACCGGCAGCAACCTGTCGCCAGCGTTCTATCTGATCGCGATTGCGTTGCTCGCGCTGGCCGGCGGGCTGGCACTGCCAGAGACGTCACGGATTTCCCTGCATGACATTGCGTCGCCAGAAAAAGGCGTGGGTGTGAACGCTACGGTTGAAACGTAAAAGAGCGAAGACGGTGCCCTTGCGGCCAGGCGAGCCGGACGCTGGGCCGATCGAGGTTTGAGCCAACGGGTGACCGGTATGGCGCTGGTGCTGCTGACGCCAGGCCTCAAAGGCCACTTCAACTGATTTGGCGCAATAACGGCGCCGAAATGTGTCATCAAATGAAAAGTGGATGTCGTCGAATGCGTGGTCTACCGCAAGGAAAACCGCGTAGAACGAAGCCTGAGGCACGGGTACTTGTCCGGTACCGCCGCTCTGCCAGTTCTGATTTACATGCTCTGACTCATACTAATAATCCGAAAAGGAATTGCACTCTATGCGAGTGAATCTGCCCGTTACCGAGCATGAAAGAACCTTCCCCGCCGACCAGCGATTGATCTCCACGACCGACCTGGACAGCCGCATCACCTACTGCAACGACGCCTTCGCTGACATCAGCGGTTTCACTTACGACGAATTGGTCGGTCAGACGCATAACCTGGTTCGACACCCCGACATGCCACCCGGGGTGTTTGTTCATATGTGGCACACCATCAAGCAAGGCAAGCCCTGGATGGGCATTGTGAAAAACCGCTCGAAAAATGGTGATTTCTATTGGGTCAGTGCCTACGTCACGGCCATCTATGAACACGGACGCCTGAGTGGTTACGAGTCGGTGCGCTCGGTGCCCACCCGTGACCAGGTCCGTCGGGCAGCCGCCCTTTATGCCAGGATGCGGGCCGGCAAGCCGATCGTTGCCCGGAGCGCGCGGATTCTGCGACCCCTGAAAAACGGTTGGCCATTGGTAGTGGCTGGCGGGGCTTCACTGCTGGCTCAGCACTTGTTACCCGACGCTGCGGCTCAGGGCGTGCTGGTAGCGAGTCTGGGTATTGCCTGGTACTTGATCGAGTCCCGGCAGCGCCGAGCGATTGAGCGCACCTTGGCCGAGCACCCGAAAGCATTTTCCGATCCGTTGGTTGCGCTCACCTACAGCGACAACCATGGTCCCCAGGGTCGACTGGACATGGCCATGCTCAGTGAGGAAGCGCGTTTGCAGACAGCCCTGACCAGGCTTGTCGATGCGGTGGTCAACGTGAAGGCCAAGGCGTCCCAGTCATCCGAACTTTCCGGTTCGCAAGCGCAGTCGCTGGATCGTCAGCGCAATGAAACGGATCAGTCCGCCGCTGCCATTTCGCAGATGGCTGCCACCAATCAACAAGTGACGGAAAACGTCATCAGTACGGCGCATGCCGCGTCCGAAGCCGATCAGCTAACCAAAGACGGCCGTCAGCTGGCCCAGCAAAGCCTGAGCGCCATGGAAGCCATGAATGAGGCCGTCAACGACATCGGCCAGGCAGTCAACACGTTGGCGAGCGAGACGCAATCGATCGGCACGGTCGTGGATGTCATCACGTCCATTGCCGAACAGACCAATCTGTTGGCGCTCAATGCGGCAATCGAGGCGGCCCGGGCAGGCGAGCAAGGACGAGGTTTCGCGGTGGTGGCCGATGAGGTGCGTTCCCTGGCTCAGCGCACTCGCACCTCTACCGAGCAGATCCACGGCATCATCACCTCACTGCATGTCGGCGTTGATCGCGCCGTTTCATCGGCCAGCAAAGGTGAGCAGATTTCCCGCGAGAGCATGCAGCGTGTCGAGGCGGTGCAGTCGGCCCTGGTCGGTATCAGCCAAGCCGTGAGTCGCATCACCGAAATGAGCCAACAGATGGCGTCTGCCTCCGAAGAACAGAGCCACGTAACGGAAGACATCAATCAACAGATCACTCGAATCGCTCAACTCTGTGATCACAGTGCCGGACAAGCCGAGCAAGGCGCAGCAATCAGCCAGGACCTTGAGGCAATGGCCGATTATCTGCACGGCCTGGCCGAGCGCTTCAACCGATAGCCATCGCAGGCACCTCCCTCCCCGCATCCAGCTGTCTAAACCGCAGCTGACATGCCCGCGCATGAGTTGGCGGCTGTCATTGATAGCCAAGCGACTGTCGTCAAATGAAAAGCGCCCCCTATTCGGGGGCGTTTTAATGTCCGCACTAAAAAGCTCCGCCTGAGTCACGCGATGTTTGGTACGCCGAGCAGGAGAATAACAATATGAAATTCGTGAAAAGTCTTGTGACTGCTTCATTCCTGACGACACTGGCCTTTGATGCACAGGCCTTGGTAACGAGTCAGGAAGCGTCTGAACTGGGCGCCCGCCTCACTATGGTGGGGGCTGAAAAAGCCGGGAATGCCGATGGTTCCATCCCGGCATACAGCGGAGGCCTGACCACTGCGCCGACCGGTTTCAAGACCGGTGACAGCATGCGCCCGGACCCCTATGCAGGCGAGAAACCGCTACTGGTCATCAACGGCAAGAACGTTGATCAGTACAAGAGCATGTTGACGGAAACCACCGTCACATTGGCCAAGCGTTTCCCCGACTACCGCATCGACGTTTACCCGACCCACCGCACGGCATCGCTGCCGCAAGCGGTGCTGGACAATAGCCGCAAGAACGCCACCGACGCCCGGTCACTCAATGGCGGGCTAGCGTTCGATAATGTATTGCCTGGTGTGCCGTTCCCGATTCCGCAATCGGGTGCCGAGGCGATGTGGAATTTCCTGCTGCGCTACCAGGGCGTCAACACCCGTTCCAAGTACGATTCCTGGAGTGTCGACTCGGCGGGTGTGCCGAGCCTTGCTGTCACCGGCGAGGCATTTGTCTCGTTTCCGATTTACGAGAACATGTCGAAGCCGATCAACAACTCCGACATCTACTACCAGTTGAAACTGTCCTACACCGGACCTGCGCGGCGTGCCGGCGAGTCGATCATGCTCAAGAACGCCACCAACCCACTGCAGCGTCCCGGCCGCGCCTGGCAGTACATGCCGGCCCAGCGCCGGGTCAAACAGATTTCGATCCTGGCCTACGACACCCCGAACCCCGGCACCGCCCGTGCCCTGGAACTGTATGACTGGACGCTGGTGGGCAAGAAAGAAATGATCGTGCCCTACAACACGTACAAACTGACCTATGCCCGGGATGCCAAGTCGCTGACCACCCCCAACTTCATTTCCCCGGACTTCGTACGCTGGGAAAAACACCGGGTCTATGTCGTGGAAGGCAACCTCAAGCCGGGCGCAAAGCACATCTACCAGAAACGCCGTTTCTACCTGGATGAAGACACTTGGGCCGCCGTCGCCTCCGATCAGTTCGACACCCGTGGTCAGCTTTACCGTGGTTCCTTCGCATTCCTCAGCCAGAGCTATGACGAGCAGGTCCCGGATGCCACGCCGTTCATGACCTACGACCTGTCCCTCGGCACCTACAACATTAACGGCGTGGTCGGTCCCCATGGCGGAATCCACTACATCCAGCCGTTATCGACGGCGCAGTGGGTACCAGAATCCATGGCGGGCGCCGGCGTTCGCTGACGCGGATCGGCCCAGCCGATGCGTTACCTTTTCGAGCATAAGATGAACATGTCATTGCCATCGTCGAACAGGTAACGCGTCTGCGACAACGACCGCACCCAGTAGCTCAGGCTGCTGTCGGGGCGAAAAATAAACATGCTCAACCTGCCTGACAAATCAGCAATCGGGCTGTCGGCTTCGCCCTTGGCACCGCGCATCACATTGAGCTGCAAGCGCTGCTTCTGTTGAGCCACTTCAAAGGCACTGTTGCGGTGGATCGTGCCGATTTCAGCCCCGGTTTCGGCATCGACCAATTGGGCGATCATGCGCATATGGCTGATCCCGTCGGGGCTCAAATCCAGCCTGAAACGCGTCGTCAACCAGGCCGGACGCACGCCGGAAGACGCTTCATGCGCGCTCTCCCCCGTGCACCAAAGGTCCAGCCGCGCATCACGCTCTGCTGTCCACCGGCCCAGCGCCACACCCAACAGCCCCAGAACCACGAAGGCCAGGCACCACGCTGCATTTTCCGCGCGTCTAGTCATTTTGTTTTACGCCTATGCAGCGGCTGTCGGCGTTCTCCAGTTCGCCATCGCACAGGATCTGATCCGCCCCACGACGCGACGGTAACAGGTACAGGTGGATGTTTTGCGCCGAGAGATCCAGCAACTCCGCCAGTTTTCGACTGTGCTCGACCATCCGTTGCAGATGGGGCGCTGCCAGAATTTGCACGTCTTGAGCCGAACGATGCACGTGCACGTCCCCCATGGTCACGGGCGCAGTGAATTCGGGCGCTGGCGCATCAACGGACAGTCCCCATCCCAGGTTGCCCAGCAGGAATGCCAACGCGCCCCACACGGGCAACGCGAGCCATAGGCCCCAACGCCGTTGCGGTGTCACAGGACTTACGGGCGATGGCGCAGGATCGGTGTCGGCCGCGGCGTGTGTCGGCGGCATCGACCGGCACGCAATCACCTCTTCTGCCTGATCGACCGGGCTTGCCACCGGCGATGCATCAATGGGGATCGCGCTTTCAACGGCATCCGCGTTATCGATTGGCAGGCCCGGCCACTCCTCGACGCGCACACCATCCGAGAGCTTGTAACCGATGCGGGGCAGCGTCTGGATGAAGTCCCGATCAGGTTGCAGTTTCTCCAACGCCAACCGCAACTGGCGGACCACCTGGGCCAGGCTGTTGTCGGTCACTTCCAAACCGTATTGGCCCCATGCCCCGGACATCAGATCGCGTTTGCGCACCACGGAACCACCGGACCTGAGCAGCATCGCCAGGCAACGGCTGGCGATTGCACCTACCCGCAAGGGCTCTTCACCAGCGGTATCAAGCCGAAACAAGAGGAAATTGTCTTCGTCGAATACCAGTTGTTTATCAATTAGCACGAGGCCCATAGCGCCTTTCCATACTTGGCAATTCAACAGTCTGGTAATTCAAGTCTGCTTTGCGGTCTTTAGCAATGTTGTCCCGGATTTGACGGCAATCGATTGAGCTTCGGTGAAGCACTTTCGTTTAGATCGACAGAACGAATCGACACTCGCCCGCTGTTTTGTCGGTACAAGCAGGTTGCTCAAGCAGGAAGCCGCAGCGATCAAGTACTTTTCTGGAACCGACATTTTCCTCAAACACGTAAGCCACCAGCTGCGTTAGTTGCCAGCGCACCTTGGCCTCCTGGATCAAATGTCGAAGCGCCAGGGTGGCAAGCCCCTGCCCGCATGCGCCCTGATCGATCCGATAACCGACTTCCGCGCGGCCCGTCAGTGCGTTTATGCACTTCAGATTGGCGCGGCCCACTATCCGCTCGTTGGCGTCTTCGATAACGAATGGGTGCCAGGCGCCCACTGCAAACCCGGACAAATAGCCTTCGATATGCTCGGCGACACCCTGCTCGGAGTAAAAATCGAGGTCGCGCGCATCGATATGCGATTCGAACCATGCGCGGTTATGCGTTTCGAACGCCAGCAGCGCCTCAACATCGGTACGTTTGAGCTCGCGAACGCGAAATGACTTCATTCAACACATCTCCATTTTTTGCGGCTGCATTTAATCGGCTCGCAGGGCTGCATTAATGCGCTATACCCAATAACGCCATCACGCAATTGATCCTCTACTGGAGGTTGGCAATGCGGCACTGTTGATCGCGACGAGCCTCACCGGCACCGTGACCGTCGTGGTCGATCAAACCAACGTTGACTTTTACATCACCGGCGTACCCACCGGAACCCTCTTGCCCCAGCAAACCCGGCCCCGTCGCGTATGCGATGAACGATAAGGTCATCACCAAAAGCGTCGCAGCCGGGCGCAAACCCGGCCGAATGCTGTCAGGGCCGCTCCGGCGGTTCGAGCTGATCCAGCGCCCGGTTCACCGCCAACTCTCCCAGCATGATCACTTGTGCGATGCCCAGCAGCGCGTTGCGCCTGGGCCCGTCGATCTGGTCCGCCAGATCCATGGTCATGACATTGGCCGACGCCAGCGACTCGCAGGCATGGGCCAGCAGGGTTTCGATATCGAGCGTTGGGTCGACGATGAACATGGAGTTGAGTTTGCGTGGGATGGCCATGATGCTGGCGCCCGCGTCGAGTGTGTTGGTGGTGGTTTCGTTGAGGGATGCGGGGTCGGTGTCTGGGGGGTTGGGGGTGACTTTGAACATAGTGAAACTCCTTGTACCGTAAAAGGAGCCATCACTCTGACGCTACCAAACGTAGGGTGGTGGCCATACGCAGGTTGGTAGACCGGGTACAAGGAAACCGGCGCGCCCGAGGACGCCCTGTGCATGGCCACCATTGAGCAGAGCTGAAAAAGACTGCAAATAGTGACGTGCTGCACCTTGTAAATCCGGGCTACCAAACCCGATCGCTGCTGTTTTTTCAGCGACCGGCAAACGATAAAACCCGGCGCCAAGGCGCACAAGCCGGCGGATTCTGGCGTAGCTGTAGGCAACTACGCAAGCTGCTGTAGCTTGCGAGAAGTAACGTCCTACCCCCCTTAAACAAACCTGCAAACACAAAACCCTGTAGGAGCAAGCTTGCTCGCGATAGCGATCTATCAGACACATAAATACTGAATGTGCCGCCACCATCGCGAGCAAGCTCGCTCCTACAAGGGATGTTGGTGATCTTCCTAGATGTGAAGCTGCAAACACAAAAACCTGTAGGAGCGAGCCTGCTCGCGATAGCGATCTATCAGACACATAAATACTGAATGTGACGCCACCATCGCGAGCAGGCTCGCTCCTACAGGGGATGTTGGTGACCGTCCTCGATATAAAGCTGCAAACACAAAAACCTGTAGGAGCAAGCTTGCTCGCGATAGCGATCTATCAGACACATAAATACTGAATGTGACGCCACCATCGCGAGCAGGCTCGCTCCTACAGGGGATGTTGGTGACCGTCCTCGATAAAAAGCTGCAAACACAAAAACCTGTAGGAGCAAGCTTGCTCGCGATAGCGGTCTGTCAGACACATAAATACTGCATGTGCCACCGCCATCGCGAGCAGGCTCGCTCCTACAGGAGGGTTGGGTGAATGTCAGCTCAAGGATTGATCTGATACCCCTTGCCCTGCAGACAACTGTTGTAGGCCGTCGTGGTATTGGCCGCCGAGGTTTTCTCCTCTTCGCGGCGATCCTGACGTTGACGCGAACCACCGACAACCATGCCGGCCGCCGCAGTCTCCTTGGCCCGGTCCTGGCGCACGTCCTGTTTCACATCACTGTCCACACGATCATCA
Organism: Pseudomonas sp. C32; assembly: GCF_030417915.1. Lineage (NCBI taxonomy): Bacteria > Pseudomonadati > Pseudomonadota > Gammaproteobacteria > Pseudomonadales > Pseudomonadaceae > Pseudomonas > Pseudomonas sp. C32. Next base: position 45,706 of record NZ_JAUHUK010000003.1, read on the forward strand.
AACTCCTCGTGCTGATTACTGCGCACGCCCGACGCCACGGCCCCAGCCGCCGCCCCCGCCGCCGCGCCCTTGACCCGCCCACCGGACGACGAAGAAGACGTCGATGCGCTCTGACTGTTGGCGATGTTCTGGCATTCGGTCATGTCCGTCTGCGTTTGCTGCGAAGTCTGCCCCTTCAACGGCACGACCGTCTGGGCCCATACCGGGGCACTTAAAATCGACAATACGACGCACAGGCTAACCGGCGAAAACCTTTTCATAATGAGCTCCGACAGGCCTGCCGCACGGGGCAAGCCTCAGGTCTAGTGGCAAACGGCAAGCGACCACACGCGTCGCCATGCCGATCAAGTGAAACAACCATTAAGTGTAGTTCACTGCCGCTCACCTTCCGCTCCGTCGATCAGGCGTCTATACAGAAATACGGGTTTACAGCGCCTCAATACGCGAAAACTTAAAACTATCCACCTACCAGTTCTGCTAGTACCCACCCCTAACAATCGGGTCGATACTGAAGCACCGCCAGACATTGGAAGACAGGAACACAACCGATGCCTACCTCACCGAACACCTTGCTCTGCCAGTATCGATATGACCCACTGGACCGCCTAATCGGACAAACCCGGTCAGGCACTCCAGTCCACCAACGCTTCTACTGCAAAAGTCGCCTGGCCACGGAAATACAAGGGGCAACTGGCCGCTCCATCGTCCAGGCCGGCGACCAGTTGCTCGCGCAACAACAGCGTCAGGGCGATGCGCTCGACACCACGCTATCAGCGACAGACATGCAACGCTCGATCTTGCAAACAATCAAACCCAACCATCCACCCCAACCCGTGGCCTATTCCCCCTACGGTCATCATCCTGGGGAAAGCGGGTTGAGCAGTTTGCTGGGCTTCAACGGTGAGCGACGGGATCCGGTGACGGGGTGTTATTTGTTGGGGAATGGGTATCGGGCGTTTAATCCGGTGCTGATGCGGTTTAATAGTCCGGATAGTTGGAGTCCGTTTGGGAAAGGGGGCTTAAACCCTTATGCATACTGCTTGGGAAACCCCATCAATAAAACAGACAGCAACGGGCATGCAGGCTACAGCATATCAAGTATTGTTATAGCTAAAAAAATATCAAGAAATTTTAGACTTAATAAAATCTTGCCAAACAGGCGGCAAATCCAGACGCCACACTTCAGCATGAATCCAACGGAAAGACTGAAAGCTTCCGACGAGCTTCTCCAAATTTACGATGATTTTAGCAAAATAGATTCACACCAAGATCGTGTTTTCAATTTAGATTATGAAAACCGAAAAACGCCAAATTTGAAAAACCTAAGTGCAGGTGTCGTGAATCAGTTTAATTTGCGAACAGATGGCCTGCCCGTCACTTTGCAAAAATTTGCCAAGACTCCTCACTTACCATATGACTCCAGCGACTTGCTTGAGGTACTTAAAAGCAACCCCGCCAAAAATATGGAATTCGACATAAACTCACTTCTGTCGAATTATCCTTTAACGCATTCATCCGGCCGCTCAATAAACCCAACAACCATCAATGCATACAGAGATAGAATAAACCATGCAGTCGATAATGTTAGGGAGGAAGTCATAGAGAGGCATGGCGGACTTTTATACCGAGTAACTGGCAGGGTTTATTATGGATAAACTTTTTAAGACGCAATGATTAATTCCATAGCATCACGCTGCACTATCTAAGACAGCGAAGTCACTACCGAAAGGTATCCACTAGCCCCATTGTGTGGGGCTGGCGGATCAAACAGTTAGTTCAGGCATCCGCTGACAGTGGGTAAAGATGTTCATCAAACTCCCCCAACTTCGGAAACACCAACACCTGCTCATCACTCAAATGCTGCAACCGTTGCCCATACTCAACCAAAAACTGCTGTCGCGCCTCTTCACTGATATACGGCACATGCCAAGCCACAAACGGCGCGAGCACCTCAAACCCCACATACGCCAGCGTCCCCCGCAAAATCGGCCGCAACATATCCTCCAGCGGCCCATGAATCGCGCCTTCGCCGAACATATGTTCCCGCCCGCCCAGGGTCACGGTCACCAGCGCCTTCTTCCCCGCCAACCCGCCCTGATCGTAAAACCGCTTGCCGCCGTAGCAAATGCCCGACACCAGCACCCGATCAATCCAGCCCTTGAGCATGGCCAGGGCACAGAACCAGAAGATCGGAAAATTGAGGATCATCAAGTCGCCCCACACCTCACGTTACCTATCAGTTCTGCTAGTACCCACCCCAAACAATCGGGCCGATACTAAAGCACCGCCAGACATTGGAAGACAGGAACACAACCGATGCCTACCTCACCGAACACCTTGCTCTGCCAGTATCGATATGACCCATTGGACCGCCTCATCGGACAGATGCAGTCAGGGACGCCTGTCCACCAACGCTTCTACTGCAAAAGCCGCCTGGCCACGGAAATACAAGGGGCAACTCGTCGCTCCATCGTCCAGGCCGGCGATCAGTTGCTGGCGCAACAACAGCGTCAAGGCGATGTGCTCGACACCACCTTGCTGGCCACTGACTTGCAACGTTCGGTCTTGCAAACAATCAAACCCAACCATCCACCCCAACCCATCGCCTATTCCCCCTACGGACATCATCCTGCTGAAAGCGGTTTGACCAGTTTGCTGGGCTTCAACGGTGAACGATGGGATCCGGTGACGGGGTGTTATTTGTTGGGGAATGGGTATCGGGCGTTTAACCCGGTTTTGATGCGGTTTAATAGCCCGGATAGTTTGAGTCCGTTTGGGAAGGGAGGATTTAATTCGTATGCTTACTGCTTAGGTGACCCCGTTAACTTCTTCGATCCCAATGGGCACTGGCCAACATTCAAACTATCAAAACTTATGTTCTGGAAAAGCAATTCAGCTGCCAATATAGCAAAAGGAGCCAAAACAACTAACCCCACGAACAGGTTTAACTACTCTGATTTTTTAGATCTGACATCACCCTCACTCTCACCTGAACAACTAGCCAAGCAACAAAAATTCGCACATGAATTTGGTTCAAAGCCTGGCAGGCAGCTAGAATCCCTGGCCAACAGCCGAGGAGACAACGCCATAGAAATCTGGGATCAAAAACACGGACTTCATTACATGCGAGGACACGCTGGTGACAGCATCGGTGACTCATCACTGTATGATGTAATTAGTTCAGGCTTGAGAGGCGAACTTAATGGCGTCTTACCCTCTAGAGCGATGAAGTATTCAATTCAAGTGTCGGAAGGAACAGAATTTTTAACGACAAGCCGCAAACTAATATCAAAATCGGATAAGTTTTGGGGCAATAAAATCAACATGGCTAGGCAAAACGAAATATATAGACAGGCTGACGTGCCTTTACCTGACATCTTTCGTAAGCATGAGCGCTATGGATATATTTCTGTCAAAGTAAAAGCCAAAAAGATCCGTTTTAAAGGTTTCTAGGCCGGTGACTGAAAACAGCGAGAACGAAACTAAAAAATACAATAACCGAGTTTACTCGTGATTTCGGCGAATCAGCCAGCATTGATATAAAGGCTGATGGCCTAATCGCGAGAAAACTTGCTGCTTCAAGGGTTGTGGGGTTAGTTAGGCATTCCTGGTGAGCGGATAGAGTTTATCGTCAAACTCCGCCAACTTCGGAAACACCAACACCTGCTCATCACTCAAATGCTGCAACCGTTGCCCATACTCAACCAAAAACTGCTGCCGCGCCTCATCACTGATATACGGCACATGCCAAGCCACAAACGGTTGCAGCACCTCAAACCCCACATACGCCAGCGTCCCCCGCAAAATCGGCCGCAACATATCCTCCAGCGGTCCATGAATCGCGCCTTCGCCGAACATATGCTCACGCCCGCCCAGGGTCACGGTCACCAGCGCCTTCTTCCCCGCCAACCCGCCCTGATCGTAAAACCGCTTGCCGCCGTAGCAAATGCCCGACACCAGCACCCGATCAATCCAGCCTTTGAGCATGGCCGGGGCGGAGAACCAGAAGATCGGGAAGTTGAGGATCAGCAGGTCGGCCCACAGCAGTTTGTCGAGTTCGGCCTGGATGTCTGCCGCGAGCGACTGGCTTTTCACGCCCAGGCGTTGTTCCAGGGCATAGACCAGGTATTCCGGATTTTCCCGGTTGGAGAAGTCGGCGTCGCTGGCCACCGGGTTCCAGTTCATTTTGTAGAGGTCGCTGACCTGCACTTCGTGGCCCTGGGCTTCGAGGGTGGTGACGGCCTGGTCACGCAGGGCGGCGGTGAAGGATTGCGGCTCCGGGTGAGCGTGGACGATCAGTACTTTCATAGGGGTTCCTTAGCATTGTTCCAGCGTATCGGTTGAAGGTATGGAGTAGCGATATCGGTGGTAATGAACGGTTTGAATCACCAACCGTCACACCTGAATTGCCTTGACTTCGACGAACTCGTTCAGCCCCTCCTCTCCCCATTCGCGCCCGTTACCCGACTGTTTGTAGCCACCGAACGGCGCTTGATAATTGAACGCCGCACCATTGAGGAAACACTGACCGGCGCGCAGTTGACGCCCCAGTTGCAAGGCGCGCTCAGGGCTGCCGGCCCAGACACCGCTGGACAAGCCGAACGGTGAGTCGTTGGCGATCTGGACCGCTTGCGCCTCATCGTTGTAGGGAATCAGGCACAGCACCGGGCCGAAGATTTCTTCCTGGGCGATGCGCATGCGGTTGTCGACGTCGGCGAACAGCGTCGGGCTGACATAGAAGCCGCGCTCGAATGCAGGCGCGGCATCACCGCCACACAGCAGCCGCGCACCTTCCTCCTGGCCGACCTTGATGTAGTCAAGCACGGTGCGTTTTTGCCCGGCCGAACACATCGGCCCGAGGAAACTTTGCGGGTCGAGGGGATCGCCCATGCGCAAGCGGAGGGTTTCTTCGAGTGCCAGTTCCACGGCTTCGGCATAACGACTGGCCGGCAACAGCATGCGGGTCAACGCCGTGCAGGTCTGGCCGGAGTTGATCATCACGTCCTGCACGCCGTAGCGCACAGCGGCCGCCAGGTCCGCATCCTCGGCAATCAGCAGCGCCGACTTGCCACCCAGTTCCAGGCACACACGCTTGACCGAAGGCGCCGCCGCTTGCGCAACCCGCACGCCTGCGCCGGTCGAACCGGTAAACGACACCATGTCTACGTCCAGGTGTTTGGCCAAGGCTTCACCGACTTTCGAGCCCGGCCCGCTGACAAGGTTGAACACCCCGGCCGGCAGGCCGATGTCTTCGATCATCTGTGCCAGCAGGAACGCGTGCAGGGGCGTTTCCTGGCTCGGCTTCACCACCACCGTGCAACCGGCGGCGAGTGCTGGCGCGAGTTTGCCGATCAACTGATGCAGCGGGTAATTCCACGGATTGATGAACGCGCAGACGCCGACCGCTTCGCGGATCACCAGCGAGTTACCGACTTCGCGCACTTCGTCCATCAAGCCGGCGAGTTCGACGTATTGCTCAAGGCCCGCGATCGGCCCTTCGACCTGCACCGAGCGGCACCATTGCACCGGCATGCCCAGTTCCGTGGTGATGACTGCGGCCATCTCATCGGCGCGCTTGCGCAGTTGATCGGCCAGAGCGCGGATGTAGCCGGCCCGCACGCTGGACGGCGTGCGCGACCATGAATCGAACGCCCGACGTGCAGCCGCCACGGCGTTTTCGACGTCGAGTTCGTCCCCCAGCGGGACGCTGCCGCAGATTTGCTCGGTGGCTGGGTTGATCACCTCGGCGACACCCTGCCCCGACGGTTTTTGCCAGCGGCCATTAATAAACAGTGCCTTGTGATCAAGCATCGACCAACGCCTCCATCAGTTCTTCAGCACAACGGGCAATACGCTGGCAGGCATCACGCAACGGTTCGGCGCCAACCACCAGGCCGAGGCGTATATGCCCCGCCGCGCTCGGCCCGAAGGCTTCGCCCGCCAGGACCGACACGCCGTGACGATCCAGCAAGCGGTCGGCAAACGCCTGGGCACTGAGCCCGGTTTCGCGGATATCGACCATCACGAACATTCCGCCATCGGGTTTCAGGGCGCGTAAGCCTGGGCAATCGGCCAGGCTGTCGCACACCAGATCGCGGCGCTGGCGATAGGCTTCGCGCATGGCGTTCAGTTCCGGCAGGTCGTTTTCCAGCGCAATGACGGCGGCGTCCTGAATGAAATCCGGCGAGCCGTACAGCATGCACAGCGCCAGGTTTTCCAGATGCGCGGCCAGGGATGGCGGCGCCACCACCCATCCGACGCGCCAGCCGGTCATGGCATGGGATTTCGACAGGCTGTTGACGGTCGCGGTGCGCTTGGCCATGCCCGGCAGGCTCGCCGGGCTGATGTGCTCGCCTTCAAACAGCAGTTCGCTGTAGACCTCATCGGAAATCAGCCACAAATCGTGGGCGATGCACAGTTCGGCCAAGGCTTGCCACGTGCTGCGCGGCAGGCTCGCGCCGGACGGGTTGTGCGGGCTGTTCAAGGCCAGCGCCCGGGTCCGTGGCGTGATGCGCGCAGCAACGTCCTCGGGTAGCACGCGAAAACCGTTTTCCGAACGCACTGGCACCGGCACCACCACCGCGCCGCAAGCACCGAACACCGCTTCGTAGGTGACGTACATCGGCTCGGCGACGATCACTTCGTCGCCCGGGTTCAGCACGCATTGGGCGACGCTGAACAGCGCGCATTGCGCCCCGGCCAGCACGGTGACCTGATCCGCCGAGACGGTTTGGCCGCTGCGTTGCTGGTGACGTTTGGCGATGGCTTCACGCAGGGCGCGCTTGCCGCGCACCTCGGCGTAATGGGTGTTGCCATTCAGCAGGCTGTCGATAGCGCCCTGCACGATGGGTTGCGGCGTGTCGAAATCCGGATCGCCCACGGACAACAGCAGAATGTCTTCGCCTTGCTCGCGCAGCGCCAGGGCGCGGTAGTGAATCTCCCACGCGGCGGCGCCGTCACCGGCGATTCGTTGAGTCAGATCGGAAAAGCGCATGGCTTCATCCCCTTGAAATACAGATCAATGCGCACAGGCATGCTTGAGTTCAATCAGCGTCACGCCGTTGCGTTTGAAGCCGTGGCGCAAGTCGGTTTGCAACTCGGCGAGGCTTTGTGGCTGGGTCACGGTGCAACCGAAAGCGCGGCCGAGGGCAGCAAAGTCCGGGTTGCGCGGCAGTACGCCGATGGGCTCGATATCCAGGCCGATCATGTCGTCGCGGATTTGCCCCAGCGCGTCGTTGTTCCACAGCAGCACCACCAGCGGGCTGTCCAGTTCTTCAACAGCGGTGGCCAGTTCCTGGGCGGTGTAGAGGAAACCACCGTCGCCCACCAGCACCAGACCCGGCCGTTGCGGTGCACCAAACTTGGCGCCGATGCCGGCCGGCAGGCCGTAACCCAACGTGCCGTAGCCGGTCGGGTGCAACCAGCTGCGGATGGCCAGGCTGTCGAAGGCGTAGTTGCCGGTGTAGGCCAGTTGGGTCATGTCGGTGCTGATGAACGCGTTGTCCGGCAGCTCGGCGGCGATACGGTCGAGAATCGATTGATGGATCGACTGCAACGGGCCATGGCTGGCCTTGACCGCTTCACGCAGGACGGCGACCGAGGCAATCGCAGCGCTGGCATCGCGCACCTCGGACGGTAGACGCTCAAGCAAGGCACTGAGGGTTTGTTGTGCGTCGCCGTGCAAGGCAACCGCACACGGGTAGAAGTCATTGAACTTGCGCGGATCGATGTCGACGCGCAGCAGTTCGGCGTTCAGTGGCAGGCGTTCGCGCCAGTAATCGGTGTCGGCCATTTCGGTGCCGACCGCCAGCACCACATCGGCCTCGGCGATCAGGTTCCAGCCGGGTTCTACGCACAGCGATGAACCGGCGCTCAACGGCGCATCCGGTGGCAGCAGGCCTTTGCCGGCGACACTGGTGAACAGTGGCGCGGCGAGACGGGTGCTGATTTCTTGCAGTTCAGAAGTCGCATTCAGCGCACCACCACCGGCGATGATCATCGGGCGTTTGGCAGCGTTGAGTTTGGCCACGGCTTGATCCAGTGCCGTGGAAGAAGCCGGGCCGCGACCCGGGCGACGCACCACTTCATGGCTCCAGTCACGGGCAATCGGTGCCGACAACACGTCCAGCGGCACCGAGATGTGCACCGGGCGCGGACGCTCGCTGTCGAACACCGCGTAGGCACGGGCGATCAGTTCCGGCAGGTCTTCAGCGGTCAACGCCACGGCAGAGAACGCGGTGATCGGCGCGGTCATTGCTCGCTGGTCCTGACACTCGTGCAGGCTGCCCCAGCCCTTGCCCAGGCTGGCGCTGTGGTTGACGCTGGAAATCACCAGCATCGGAATCGAATCGGCATAGGCCTGGCCAATGCCGGTGGCGGCGTTGGTCACGCCGGGGCCGGTGATGATGAAGCACACGCCGGGCTTGCCGCTGACCCGCGCATAGCCGTCGGCCATGAAGCTGGCGCCCTGTTCATGGCGGGTCAGTACGTGACGAATGCCGCTGCCGGGCAAGCCGCGGTACAGCTCCAGGGTGTGCACGCCGGGAATACCGAACACGGTATCAACGCCGTAATTGGCCAGCAGACGCACCAGCGCCTGGCCACCGGTCAAGGTTTTGCTTTGCATGTTCATGTCCTCACGCATGGCCGAGGCGAATCAACGCGTCGACCGCAGTCGTGCCCTGGGCACCGACCAACAATGGGTTCACATCGAGTTCCAGCAGGTGTGCGGCGTTTTCGCAGGCGTAGTCCGCCACGGCGCGGATGGCGGTCACCAAGGCGTCCAGGTCAGCAGATTCGCGACCCCGGAAACCTTGCAGCAACGGCGCACTGCGCAGGCTGAGCACGGCATTACGGATCGCGCCGTCAGTGGTCGGCAGCAACAGGCTGCGACTGTCCTTGAGCAATTCCACCAGAATGCCGCCTGCGCCAATCACCAACGCCAGGCAAAAATCGTTTTCGCGCTTGATACCGACGATCAGTTCCGCCAGCGGCGGCTTGGCCATCGGTTCCAGCAACACTTGATCGAACGGCACGCCCGGCGCGTAAGCGGCAATGCTGGCCGTCATTTTTTCAAGCGCAGCGCTTATTGCCGCGCCGTCCTTGAGGTTCAGCGCCACGGCACCGGCCTCGGTCTTGTGCGGCAATTGTGCGCTGACCGCTTTCAACACCAGCGGATAACCCAGCGAATCCGCGTCTTTCAGCGCATTGACTACCGTACTCAGAACGCCGTTGGGCGTCGGCAGGCCAAAGGCTTTTAACGCCTGCTTGGAATCCCACTCATTGAGCAACTGCCCTTCGCCGTACAGCGCTTGCGGGCACAGCGGCACCAACGTCGATTCGCCCAAGGCCAGTAACGCCTGACGATTACGCTGATAGCCCGCGATGCGCCCCCACGCGGCCAAGCCGTCTTCTACGCCTTGCAGCGCCGCCACACCTTGCGCATGCAGACGCTCACGGGCATGGGCCGGCAGCAATTCAGGGAAGGCCGAGGTGACAAAACCGGTCTTGCCGTGGCGTTGCAGTGCCGCGCAGTAAAGCTCCAGCAGCAGGTCGCATTCCTTGCGCTCACCGGTGAACTCCGACGGGTAGTCGAGCACCAGCATTGCGGCGTCCGCTTCGGTGCGCAGCGCGCTGTCGAGCATGCGATTCAAGGCTTCGCCATCGCCCCAGATCGCCGTGGTGAAATCCAGCGGGTTGACCAGGTTGGCGTAGGTCGGCAGCACTTGTGCGAGTTCGCCGACCTGGCCGTTGTCGAGTTTGGGCAGGTCCAGCTCGTTGCGTTCGGCGTAATCTGCGATCAGTCCCGCATCGCCACCGGAACAGGCCAGCGCGATCAGGCGATTGCCCGCCGGCAAGTTGCCACACGCCGCCGCTTTCAGGGTTTCGACAAAACTCACCGGGCCGCTGACACGGATCACGCCGAGACGGTCGAACAGCGCGTCGTACAGCGCATCGGAGCCGGACAAGGAGCTGGTGTGACTCAGCGCCAGTTCGGCGCCAATCTGCGACACGCCGGTTTTCAGCGCGATGATCGGGATGCCCTTCTCCAGCGCCTTGTGCGCGGCGCGGGCAAAACCCGGCACGTTCTTCAGACCTTCCAGATGCAGGCCGATGGCGGTGACCCGAGGTTCGTCGAGCAACACGTCCATCAATTCGGCCACGCCCAGTTGCGCCTGATTGCCAACCGACGCCATGTAGGCCACCGGCAGCGAGCGGTCGCTCATGGACAGGTTGTAGGCGAAATTGCCGCTCTGGGTCAGCACCGCGACGCCCTTCTCCACCGCTTTGCCGCCATGGGCCACCGGCCACAGCGCGGAACTGTGCAGGTAGTCGAGCAGGCCGTAGCAGTTGGGGCCGAGCAAGGCCATGTCGCCGGCGGCTTCCAGCAGCTTTTGTTGCAGTGCCTGCCCCTCGGCGCCGGTTTCGGCGAAACCGGAGGCGTAGCAGATCGCGCCACCTGAACCGATGGCGGCCAGTTCGGCGACGCAGCTCAGGGTCAGTTCGCGGTTGGTGGCGATAAATACCGCATCCGGCCCGCACGGCAGTTGCGCGATGCTGCGCACGCACGGCACGCCTTCGAGGCTGTCGTGCTGCGGATTGACCAGCCACATCTGCCCTTGGTAGCCGCCCTCGGCACAGCGCTTGAGTGCGCGCGCCATGCTGCGGCCGCCGACAAACGCCACGTGTTGCGGCGCGAGCATGCGTTTGAGGTTGTCACGAATGGTTTGCGACATGGGAGTTCTCCGGGCCAATCAGCGCAGCAGCGGACGCAGCAATTCGCGGGAAATGATGTGGCGCTGGATTTCCGAGGTGCCTTCCCAGATCCGTTCGATCCGTGCGTTGCGCCAGATGCGCTCCACCGGACCTTCATCCATCAGGCCCATGCCGCCAAAAATCTGCACCGCTTCATCGGCGGCGCGTCCCAGCACTTCACTGGCAAACAGCTTGGCCATACCGGCCTCGCCATCGGTCATGGTGCCTTGGTCCATTTTCCACGCGGTGTGCAGGGTCAGCAGTTCGGCGGCACGGATTTGCGTGGCCATGTCGGCCAATTTGAACGACACCCCTTGGTAGGTGCCAATCGGCTGGCCGAATTGCTTGCGGTCCGCCGCCCATTGCAGCGACACGTCCAACGCACGTTGCGCCTGACCGACGCAGTTGGCGGCGACCATCACCCGTCCAGCGGTCAGCCAGGCGTTGGCCACGTCCCAACCCTTGCCGACTTCGCCCAGCACTTTGCTGGCCGGCACGCGGCAGTCGTCGAAGAACATTTCGAAGGTGTGATAGCCACGGTTGCTCACGCACTTCGGTCCACGGCGAATGGTCATGCCCGGGGTGTTGCGGTCAACCAGGAACGAGGTCACGGCGTTGCGCTTTTTGCCGTTGTGTTCGTAGGTGTCGGTCACCGCAAAGACGATGGCGAAATCGGCATGACCGGCATGGCTGATGAAGTGCTTGCTGCCGTTGAGGATGAAGTCGTCACCCTCACGCACGGCACGGGTCTTGATCGCGTTGGCGTCGGAACCGGCACCCGGTTCGGTCAGCGCGAAACAGTCGATTTTTTCACCCTGGATGCACGGCAACAGGTAGTCGTTGATCTGGTCGCCGGTGCAGGCCATGAGGATTTTAGACGGCCGCGCGACGAACACGTGCAGCGCCCAGGACACCTTGGACAGCTCACGTTCGATCAGCGCCTGGGACAGGTAGTCCAGACCGCCACCGCCCACTTCTTCGGGCATGTTGAAGGCATAGAAACCGGCGGCGATGGCCTTGCCGCGAATCTGTGCAGCCAGTTCCGGGGAAACCTCGTCGGCACGGTCGACTTCTTCTTCGTAAGGCAGCAGTTCCTTCTCGACGAAGCTGCGTACCGAGTCCACCAACATTTCTTGTTCTTGGGTCAGTTGGAAATTCATGCTGCTACCTGTTGTTCGTTCACAAAGAATGGTGTGCGAGGCTGAAGGCGATCGCTGGCAAGCCAGCTCCTACAGGTCGTGTCAGCGGCCGATGAAGCGTGCCGGGCGTTTTTCCATGGCGGCGCGCAGGGCTTCGGTGCCGTCTTCGCTGCGACCGCAGAGCAGGCCGGCGGCGAGCTCGGCTTGCAGTTGTTCCGGCAGGCTGCGTTCGGCGCCTTCACGCATGAGCTTTTTGGTCTGGGCGAAGGCGAAGGTCGGGCCGCTGGCCAGGCGTGCGGCGAGTTCGCTGGTGACCGTCAGCAGTTGATCGTCGGCACAGACCTCGCTCACCAGTCCGGCATTCAAGGCACGGTCGGCGCCCCACAATTCATCGAGGAACAGCAGGCGCTTGGCCTGTTCGCTGCCGATCAAACGCGGCAGGTGCCAACTGGCACCGGCGTCTGGCGAGTAGGCCATGCTGGTGTAGCCGGCCTTGAAGCGTGCCGATTGCCCGGCGATGCGCAGGTCGCAGCACAGGGTCAGGTCCATCCCGGCGCCGACGGCGGTGCCGTTGATGGCGGCGATGGTCGGTTTTTCCAGGCTGTGCAGGCGGGTCATCAGAGCGTGGGCGGTTTCGGTCCAGCCGTAGGTTTCCAGCGCGCCACGGGCTTCGGCGTCGGCCCATTCATCAAGGTCGGCGCCGGCGCAGAAACTGCGGCCGCTGCCGGTCAGCACCACAACGCGCACGGCCGGATCGGCGTTGAAACCATCGAGCAGCGCGTGAAGGTTTTTCAGGGTCGGGATATCGAGCGCGTTGCGCTGGGCAGTTCGATTAAGGGTGATCCAGGCAACGCCTGCTTCGACCTGGCTGAGCAGCGACGATTGAGTAGTCATGGGGATCCTCGAATTATTTTGATTGGTCTGAGGTGATGCGACTTGAGGCCATACTAAACGAGTGTTCAGTAAGGCGGCAATCGGTGAAGAGATGAGCTGTAACAGGCTCGAAAAATCTATAACACATTGGTTTTATTGAATTATTTCAAAATTGTCGCGCATGAGGCACAGGCGCCGTTACAACTTCGAACAACTGGTGACACGCGGTCCTTCCCTCCCACAACCCCCTATAGGAGCGAGCATGCTCGCGAGGGACGTAAGACCACAGTGGGAAACCAGACAGCCCGCGTTATCGTTGACGACCATCGCGAGCAGGCTCGCTCCTACAGGGAATCTGCGGAGTGCATAGAAGCTGGGGATGTCACAAAACACTGTAGGAGCCGGCTTGCTAGCGATGGCGGCATCACATTCAACATCGCTGTTGATGGGTACGCTGCTATCGCCAGCAAGCCGGCTCCTACAAGGATCACGCAGTCGGCAAGCTCGGGGCCAACACGCCCTGACGCTTGCGGTGAAGCACGAAGTACGCGCCATAACACAGGGCAATAAACCCAAAGCCCCAGTACAACGACGGCCGTTGGGTTTCATCCAGTGCCAGGAACACGAACAGCGAGCAGCACAGCGTGATGCACATCAGCGGCAGCACCGGGAACCACGGCGCACGATATTTCAGGTCGCTGAGTTTGCCGCCCTCACGCAGGTAGGCCTTGCGGAATTTGTACTGGGCCAATGCGATGACAATCCAGGTCACGGTGCCCGACATCCCGCTCACCGCCATCAACACCATGAACAAAGTGTCAGCAGCCACAAAACTGGTCATCAACGACACCAGCGCAAAGCACAAGGTGATGCTCAGCGCTCGCAATGGCACGCCACGCTTGCTCAGCGACGACAGGCTTTTTGGCGCCATGCCGGTTTTCGACATCGCCCACAGAATCCGCGTCGAGGCATACAGGCCGGAGTTGCCCACCGACAGAATCGCCGTAAGGATCACGAAGTTCATCAGGTCGGCCGCGTACGGAATGCCCACCATGTCGAACACCTGCACGAACGGACTTTCCATCAACCCTGCTTGCTGCCACGGCACGATGGCCGACAGCACGATGATCGCCAACACGTAGAAGATCAGCACGCGGAACACCACGTTGCGCACGGCGCGGGGAATGCTTTTTTCAGGCTGATCGGTTTCGCCGGCGGCCACACCCATGATCTCGCAACCCTGGAACGCATAGACCACGGTCATCATCACCGCGAACACGGCCGACAAGCCGTTGGGGAATAACGAATCGCCGATCAGGTTGGTCGCCATCGGCGCGGGTGCGCCACTGCTCAGGGGCATCACGCCGAAGATCACCAGCACGCCGACCACGATGAAACCGAGAATGGCCGCGACCTTGATCCCCGAAAACCAGTACTCGGCTTCACCAAAGGCGCGGGTCGCCATGGCATTGATGCCGAACAGCACCACCACGAACAGCGCCGACCAGTACCAGATCGGCACCGCCGGGAACCAACGCGTCATCAACATGCCGGCAGCGGTGAATTCCAGGCCCACGGTGGTGGCCCAACTCATCCAGTAGACCCAGCCGATCATGAAGCCGGTGGCCGGCCCGATGTATTTCGTCGCGTGAGTCTGGAAAGAACCGGACACCGGCATTTGTACCGACAGTTCGCCGAGGCAGACCATCACCAGGTACATCAGGAAACCCGCGACCAGATAAGCCAGAATCGCCCCGACCGGACCGCCCTGGTTGATGGTCACGCCCGAGCCCATGAACAGCCCGGTGCCGATGACGCCGCCCAACGACAACATGAAGATGTGCCGGCTCTTGAGGGCGCGGGTCAGTTGGATGCCTTTATGATCAGTATTTTCGTTCATGTCGGCACCTCAGCAGTCAGTGAGGTGCGCAGCGCGCGACGGAACGTCACGGCGCAGGGAGGGATCAGCTTTACGGCAATTCATTATTATTATCTCCAATAAGCTTCGAAGACCGCGCTGCGGCGGTTGCGTCGATTATTGGAAAGCGATGTAAGTTCGCGTTGACCGTAAAGATCGAAGTTGTACAAAGTCGTAACAAATTTGTACGTCAGCGTTGTAGCAGGTCGTCCAGAGTCTTCAGTGCGTGCTGCATTTGCCCCTGGACATGGGGCGACAACGCCTCGATGGCGGATTGATCATTGGTCAGCGCCGCTTCTTCCAGTGTTCGCAGCACCGAGGCCAGGGCGCGAAACCCCAATGAATCGCTGCTGCCCGCCAAGCGATGGGCCTGATGCCCTACCTCTGTGCAGTCATCCGCCGCGATGGCATCAACCAATGCCTCGCGGTGCTGAACGATCGCGTTGCGCAGGACCGCGAGCAGGCCCTGGACTTTTTGCTCGCCGAGCAAGGCGCGATGGGTTTGCAGCAACGGCCAGTCGATCGTCTCGTCGTCCGATACGGAGCTGGCGACTGGCGCTTGCCCCTCCAATACCTGACGCAGGTTTTCCAGCTTCAACGGTTTGGCCAGGATGCCGTCCATGCCCGCCTCCAGATAGCCGCGCACCAATGCCGGTTGCACGCTGGCCGTCAACGCGAAGATACGCGTGTGGCGATTCGGCCCTTCACTGTGGCGAATCCTTTTGCACAATTCGACGCCGCTGATCCCCGGCAAATGCACGTCCAGCAACAGCAGATCGAACGTCCGGGCGGCGCACTCAATCAATGCCTGTTCCGCGTCTTCGGCCAGCCATACCTGATGGCCGTCCCGTTGCAGCAGGCCCTCGACCACTTCGCGGTTGAGCGCCACATCTTCGACCACCAGAATCTTCAGCGCCGGCCCGACGGCGCGAACCGGCACCACCGGTGCGACACCGCTGGCCGGTTGCAACGTCAGTTCGAACCAGAAACAGCTGCCGCGCCCGACCTCGCTGTCGACGCCGATAATGCCGCCCATCTGTTCCACCAGATGTTTGCAGATCGCCAGCCCCAGCCCGGTGCCGCCAAAGCGCTGGGCCACTTCTTCGCTGGCCTGGGTGAATCGCTCGAAAATCTTTGCCTGCATGGCGGGCGCGATACCGATGCCGTTGTCGGTGACGCTGATGCGCAGCCGCTGCCCGGTTTGTTCGGGAGCCTGAGTGATCAAGGCGACCTCGACACTGACTTCGCCGTCTTCAGTGAACTTGATCGCGTTGGCCAACAGGTTGCTCAACACTTGCCGCAAAAACTGTTCGGCGCCGTGATGATGCTCGGCGACCCGCTGATCAATTCGGTGTAACAACAAGGTGTCGCTGCTCAACGCGCGCGGTTCCAGCAGCGTCAGCACTTCATCCAAAAGCTGTCGAAGCGAGAAATCCACCGGTTCTGGATGACTGACACCCTCCTCCAGCTTGGCGAAATACAGTACTTCGTTGAGGATGGTCAGCAAGCCTTCGCCGGCCTTGTGCAAGGCATCGAGGCGTTTACCGTCCTGCTCGTCCAGCCGCGCCGAACGCAACAGCTCGGCCATGCCGAGAATGCCGTTGAGCGGCGTGCGCAGCTCATGACTCATGGTCGCCAGGAATCGCGATTTGGCGAGGTTGGCCGCTTCGGCTTCGTCCTTGGCGCGCATCAGGCTGGCGGTGCGACGCTCGACCCTTTTCAGCAACTCATCGCGGTTGTCCTGCAGAGCCAGGCGATCGGTTTCCCGACGTTCGATGTCCCGCAGGATCGAGCGCCGCATGTCGTCCAGGGCATGGGCCACGGTGTCGATTTCATCATTGCCGCGACGCTTGTCCAGGTGCAGGGGTTCTTGCCAATCGCCGGCCGCGATGCGCCGGGCAAACCCGGCCATGACTTTCAGGTGCCGGGTGACCAGCCGATAAAACAACCCGGACAGCGCCACGGCGAGACCGCACAAGAACACGGCCATCCACAACAAATTGGTCAAACCGGTGGCGTACAGGCGTTGATACACCGCGCCCAGATCGGTGCTGACTTCCAGTTCGCCAAGGTTGCGCAAGGGGCCGGACGGTGGCTGGTAATCCAACGCAAAGCGCTCGATACGCAACGGCCCGACGGGCTGCGGATTGCCTTGCACCAGGTCGAAATCCGGGCTGTTCAGGTGCACCCGCGCCACGTCGGAAAAGTCCACCAAGCCGCGCAACTGCACGTTCAGTTGTTCCTGGTTCAAGTCCCAGAGACTGCGTTCCAGACTGGCCAGGTACCCGGCGCGAATCAGCTCCATGCGCGAATCGATGTCGCGCATTTCCCGTCGATACTCGATGTACAGCTGCACGCTGCTGGCCAGCACGGTGAAACACAGGCTGAACAACAGAATGAACAACAACAGGCGCCGCAGCAGTCCACCCGGCCGGGCGCGAATCATTGCGCGTTCGCCGGCAGGTTGATCATGTCGCGGTAGGTCACTTCACTTTCATTCAGCCAGCGCTCGATATCACCGGCGTCGGCCATGCGCTGCAACTGCTGATTGATGTCCGGCATTCGGCTGGCCAAGGGCGATTGGCGCGAAACGGCCACGCGCAGATAGTCCACGCTCAAGGCTTTGGGCAAGGCGACAATGTCTTGGGCGCCGGGCAGGTTTTCCACGTAGAGCTGGCCCGTTCGGCGCTCCTGGGTGATGAAGTCGATGCGCCCTCGAATCAGTTTGCCGAAGTTCTGACGGCTGTCAGAGACCCATTCGATGTTGTTGTGTCGGGCAACCATGCGGTCGAACTCCACGCCGTAGCTTTCACCGAACAATAATCCACCCCGGTAACGCGCGAGGTCGTCGAGGGTTTCGAACTTCACCGGGTGCTGCCGATTGACGAACAACGCCACTTCTTCACGCAGTACCGGCACCGTGGAAAACAGCATGCTTTGTTCCCGTTGCGCCGTGCTGTAGGCCAGGACCACATCCACGCGACCTTCGGCGACATCGAGCAGGCAGCGCTTCCAGTTTCCCAGCACGACGACTTCGACGTCGTATCCCAATTGGCCGAACAGATTTTTCACCACGCTGGGTGCCAGGCCACGTACGTGCGTGCCGTCACTCCAGGAAACTGGCGGGTACACCGGGTAGTCGCAATAGCGGACCTTTTCGCTCGCCAGGGCATTACCCGCGACGACCGCCAACAACAGGCACAGCCATCGCCCCATGATTCAGGCTGCCACGCTGGCGGTGAACAGGTATCCGGCGCCATGGATGGTGATGATCAAGTGAGGTTCCGAAGGGTCGTCGTGCAACTTGCGGCGCAAGCGCCCGACCAGTACGTCGATCGAGCGGTCGTTGGGCACCCATTCGCGGTTGCGGATCTGGTCCATCAACTGGTCACGGCTGAGGGTGTGACCGCTGTTGCGCAGGAACACGCTGAGTAACTGGTATTCGCCGTGGGTCAGCAATGTTTCGCTGCCGGACGCGTCGATCAGGCGCCGGCGATCGGTATCGAGTGCCCAGTCGGCGAACTGTTTGACCGGTTTGGCCACGGTGGCAACCGGTTGCGGTGTCTGCGCATGGCGCACCCGGCGAATCAGGTTTTTCGCCCGGGACACCAGTTCCCGAGGATTGAGGGGTTTGATCACGTAGTCATCGGCGCCGCATTCGAGCCCGACAATTCGGTCGATCTCATCGTTGCGACCGGTGATCAGGATGATCCCCACTTCCGAACGCACCCGCAGCTCGCGGGTCAGGGTCAGGCCGTCCTTGCCCGGCAGGCGGATGTCGAGCATCACCAGGTCGACGCTCTGGCTGGCGAGAAAGGTTTCCGCCAGTTCGGCGGTGGCAGCGCAATGCACGTCGTAACCTTCCTGGAACAGGTAAGCGTGCAGCAAATCGCGAATCAGCGGATCGTCATCGACGATCAGTACCCGAGGAGTCATCGCTTGAAGTCCTGCTTGAGCCCGAAGGCGTGTTTCTTATTAGAGTGTATTACCGCAACGGCGCCAGAGAGTAGCCATTGCTGAACAGCCGATCAACAGCTGCTCGTCTGTCCGCAAAACCGCTGCCGGCCGCCGGCCTGCAAACCGTCGACCCAGGCTTCGCAGATCTGGATGCCCTGCTCCGGAGTGAAGGTGCCGGGGTTGAGCCCCGATTCCAGCCACAAACCGTCAAGCAACGCGCTGAGGCTGATGGCGGCGAGGTCCGCATCGAAATGTTCCCAGCCCTCTTCCTGGGCCAGTTCCGTCAGCACCTTGCGCAGGATGCCGCGGTATTCGCCGTAGGAATGGTCGTGGGCCTGGTTGATCGCCTCGGCGGTTTTCACCGCGCCCCAGAAGGCAAGCCAGGCATCGATCAGTTGCGGGTCGAGCAATTCGGCGGAAAACGATCCACGGAAAAACGCCGACAAACGCTCCCGGGCATTGGGCGCGGCTTGTTCCATGGCATCGCGCAACAACGTCATGACCCGCCCAGTGATCGCCATGTAGGCCTCGGCCACCAGTTCGTCCTTGCCGGAGTAGTGATGGCTGATTAGCCCGACCGAAACCCCGGCCTCGGCGGAAATCTTGCGGATCGACGCGCCCTGGAAGCCGTGACGCTTGAGGCACACCAGCGTCGCCTCGATCAGGTTGGCTTTACGCAACTCCGGTTCCATACGGGAAAAACGGGCTTCCTGATTCATGGGCGACATGCTCCTTGGGTTCAATCGTTTAGGCTTGCGCGGGTTAGCAGCGGGCTGAACGACTGTACAGCAAGAGCATGGGATGTCTCTAGTCGGATACCCGTCTTACAGGCGGCGGCGCCTGCATCGCTGGCAAGCCAGCTCCTACAGGATCTCGGGTTGCCACACCTTTTTCGGTCGACACAATCCCTGTAGGAGCTGGCTTGCCAGCGATAGCGCCAGCGCATACCCCACAAATTCTGGATCAGGCCGGATACCCCGGCGCCACGCGATCCAGCAAGCGCAACAACGCATTGTATGGGTTCTCCGGGCCAGCTCGGCAGCGCAGACAGTAAGGCCAGTGCTTCGCATCGTCCAGCCGCTGATTCACGCTAGCGCAGCGCAAAGTAAAGAATTAAGTTGATTTTTTACTGAAGGTAAATTTCCATAAGCAAATAATAACAACACCGAAAACCTGATGTTTCTGTAGGAGCGAGCCTGCTCGCGATGGACGTTAACGATGATGCGTGTTGTCAGGATGAACGCGTCGCCCTCAAGTTCATCGCGAGCAAGCTCGCTCCTGCATACACAGGTCAGCCTGCCTGGAGTATCCGCACCATGCCGACCTCGACACCTGCCTTCGCGCACCTGTTCGAACCCTTGCAGATTCGTGGCAAGCGTCTGAAAAACCGCATCATGTCCAGCGGGCACGACACGTCGATGCCCACCGACAACCTGGTCAACGAGCAACTGATCGCCTATCACCGGGCGCGCGCCGAAGGCGGTGTCGGGCTGATCGTGTTGCAAGTGGCCGGCGTTCACGACAGTGCGCGCTACACCTCCCATGTGCTGATGGCGACCGACGATGCGTGCATCGAGGGTTACCGCAAACTCGCGCAAACCTGCCACGCCCACGGCACCGTGGTGCTGTCGCAAGTGTTCCATCCGGGTCGGGAAATCATGGAGTCCAGCGACGGCTTGTTGGCGGTGGCCTACTCTGCTTCGACGGTGCCCAATGAGCGATTCCGGGTGATGCCCCGTGCACTCGATCAGGCGATGATCGACGAGATCGTCTCCGGTTACGCCGCCGCTGCTCGCCGTTTGCATCAAGCCGGAATCGACGGCGTCGAAGTCGTGGCCAGCCACGGTTACTTGCCGGCGCAATTCATCAATCCACGGGTCAACCGCCGCACCGATGGCTACAACGGTGAGCTGGACCAACGCCTGCGTTTTCTGCGGGAAATCATTGCCGCCATCCGCGAGGCGACCGATGAACAATTCATCATCGGCCTGCGCATCTGCGCCGATGAACGCGACCCGGAAGGCCTGACCGAAGACGAATCCCTGGCCGCCGTCAAACGGCTGCAAACCCAGCTGGATTACGTGCATATCGTCGCCGGCACGTCGGCGTCGCTCGGCGGTGCGGTGCATATCGTGCCGCCGATGGCGATTGAAGCGGCGTACCTGGCCAAAGAGGCCGGGACGTTCAAGGCGAGTTTGAACATCCCGTTGTTCGTCACGGGTCGCATCAACCAGCCCCAGGAAGCCGAGCTGATTCTGGCCCGGGGCCAAGCCGATGTGTGCGGCATGACCCGAGCCTTGATCTGCGACCCGCAGATGCCGAACAAGACCGACACCGGCCGCGCCGAAGACGTACGTGCGTGCATCGCCTGCAATCAGGCGTGCATCGGGCACTTTCACAAGGGCTTGCCGATTTCCTGCATCCAGCACCCGGAAACCGGCCGCGAGCTGATTTTCGGTGAACGCAAACCGACGAATATTCGCAAGCGCATCATGATCGCCGGCGGCGGCCCGGCGGGCATGAAAGCCGCTGCCGTCGCCGCCCAGCGAGGGCATGAAGTAACGCTTTACGAAGCCAGTTCACAACTCGGCGGTCAGGTGTTGCTTGCGCAGTTGTTGCCGCGTCGCAGCGAGTTCGGTGGCGCCAGTACCAACCTGCAAAGGGAGATGGAATTGGCCGGCGTGCGTGTCATCCGCAATACCCGTGTTGATCGAGCGTTGGTAGAAAGAGAAAAACCGGACGTGGTGATTGTCGCGACTGGCGCCGAGCCCTACTGGCCGGCGTTCGAACGGGGCGGCGAATTGCAGGTAGTGGATGCCTGGCAGGTGTTGCGCGATGAAATGCAGATCGGCCGCTCAGTGGTCGTTGTCGACTGGCGCTGCGACTGGATCGGCCCCGGTATTGCCGAGCGTCTGGTCCGCGCCGGGCACCAGGTGCAACTGGCGGTTAACGGCACCCATTGCGGGGAAAACCTGCCGCTGTACGTGCGCGATCAACTGGCCGGCGAGCTGCATAAACTGGCTGTTCCGATCACACCGTATGCGCGGTTGTATGGCTGCGATGACAACACGGTGTACCTGCAACACACCGCCAGCGGCGAGCCGATGCTGATGGAAAACATCGACACGCTGGTGTTGTGCCAGGGGCATCAACCGGTGGATACCCTGGGCGATGAGTTGCAAGGGCTGGTGGAATTTCGGCGCATCGGCGATTGCCTGGCGCCGCGCACTGCCGAAGAAGCGATTTACGAAGGCTTGAAAGTCGCGTGGGAGCTTTAAGGCTGTTTATACTCCGGGGCTTTCACCGCTGAGCTTTGTAGGAGCTGGCTTGCCAGCGAAGGTCGTTAACGATAACGCGTGCTGGCTGGATAACGGCGGTGTCTGTACCCCCATCGCTGGCAAGCCAGCTCCTACAGAAAACCGCAAGTCGCCCCCATCCCGGTTCGGAATTTTCCATGAGCAGCAACAGCAAGACACCCCCCGCAACCGGCAACGCCGAACCGCATTTCCTCGGCACGCGGATTCGTGGCCTGCGCAAACGTCGGGGCATGACCCTGGCGGAACTGGCGCAACAGAGCGAACTCACTGCCGGCTATATCAGCCAGCTGGAGCGCAACCTCGCGTATCCGTCGATCCCCGCGCTGTTCAACATTGCCAGAAGCCTGGGCGTGACCATTCAATGGTTTTTCGCCAGTGAGGCCGTCACCGATCCTGAGGACGACGGCATCGTGGTGCGCAAGAACAGTCGCCTGAATGTGCATTACGAAGACGGCATCGTCGATCAGTTGCTGACCCCACAGGCCAACCGCCAACTGGAAATGCTCCACTCACGTTTTCCACCGGGCACCTACAGCCAGCAAAGCTACAGCCATGACGGCGAAGAAGCCGGTTACCTGCTCTCGGGGAGTTTCGAATTGTGGGTCGGCGAGCGTTATTTTCAGCTCAATGAAGGCGACAGCTTCAGCTTTTCCAGCCAGGAACCGCACCGCTACGGCAACCCTGGCGACATCGATGCGGTGGTGATTTGGGTGATTACGCCGCCGACGTTCTAACGTCGGCTGCGACCGCTTGACTGAATCACACTCGCACGCTTGAGCGTGTCACTCGGCAGTTCGTTGAACAACGCACGGTAACTGCTGGAAAACCGGCCTAAATGCCAGAACGACCAATGCATCGCCACTTCGGCCACGGTGGTTTGCGTCGGCGTGCGGCTGAGCAATTCGCGGCGGGCACTGTTGAGGCGACGCAAACGCAGCCATTGGGTCGGCGCCATGCCAGTGTAGGTTTTGAACGCATGCTGCAACTGGCGCAGCGAAACCCCGGCCACCTGCGACAGCTCAAGCAGGTTGAGGTGTTCCTCCGGCGTGTCCGCGGCCCATTCCCCTACCCGCTTCATGATCGCCCGCTCCCCGGCGCGGCGTTGCAATGCGCCCTGGTCAAGACAAACGCAGGCGTTGTCGAGAATAAACAGGCAATCGTCGAGCAATTGCTGAGTCAGGGCTTCGCGGCTCGGCGGATCGAACGTCTGCGAAAGACGGGTCAACGTGCCGCTAAGCCAACGACTGAACAGCGCATTTTGCTGGGAGTTGAGCGGCGCCATGAACAAGCCTTCGAGTCGGGCGACATCCAGGCTGTGACGCTGGACAAACTCGGGGCCGAACACCACGGCGATTTCCTGATAGTTCTCCGGGGTGATCCAGATGTTGCGGCTTTCACCATTCAACACGTACAGCGCGTTGTCGCTGCGGTCGAAACAGAACGCCAGCGAACCCTGGGGCGCACTGAAATTCTGCTCGACCCGGGTGTTCATCGACTCTTCGTAAATCTCTACGCCCTGCAGATCCAGGTAGCGCACCAGGCCCGCGAAATGTCCCGGCGACATCTGCTGGTATTGCTGCACCCAGCCCGGCGTGGCGCGGATTTGCTCGGCGACATCGGCGGTGTTGAACGCTTGGACCTGGAGGGAATTGAAACCAGTCATGGGACGACCTTACGCACTCTTTTGGTGCGCTTTGTGCTGCTTAAAGTGGATAGATGGAACTGCAAGGCTCGCACAAGATAGTCGTCAACGCGCTACAGGGGAAGTGTCCGGCGGATGAAACTGGCCTCTCCTGGCGTTAATAAAACCAATAATGAGGTCTTTATGAATGTCCCTTTCGATCAGCTGTTCACTTGGCTGAAAGATCACAAGATTACCGAAGTCGAGTGCGTCGTCAGTGATCTGACCGGCATTGCACGCGGCAAAATTGCACCGACCAACAAGTTCCTGCATGAGCGAGGCATGCGCCTGCCGGAAAGTGTCCTTCTGCAAACGGTAACCGGGGACTTTGTCGACGACGACATCTACTACGACCTGCTCGACCCGGCCGACATCGACATGGTCTGCAAGCCGGACGCCGACGCTGTTTACGTGGTGCCGTGGGCCATCGAGCCGACCGCCATCGTGATCCACGACACCTTCGACAAGTTCGGCAACCCGATCGAACTGTCGCCGCGCAACGTACTGAAAAAAGTCCTGCAGCTGTACACCGACAAGGGCTGGCGTCCGATCGTCGCGCCGGAAATGGAGTTCTACCTGACCCAGCGTTGCGAAGACCCGGACTTGCCGCTCAAGGCACCGATGGGCCGTTCGGGCCGCGCCGAAAGTGGTCGTCAGTCGTTCTCCATCGACGCGGCCAACGAATTCGATCCGCTGTTCGAAGACGTCTATGACTGGTGCGAACTGCAAGGCCTGGACCTCGACACGCTGATCCACGAAGACGGCCCGGCGCAGATGGAAATCAACTTCCGTCATGGCGATGCCCTGGACCTCGCGGACCAGATCACCGTGTTCAAGCGCACCATGCGTGAAGCGGCGCTCAAGCACAACGTGGCGGCGACCTTCATGGCCAAGCCGGTCGGCGATGAGCCAGGCAGCGCCATGCATATCCACCAGAGCGTGGTCGATATCGCCACCGGCCAGCCGATCTTTGCCAATGCCGATGGCAGCATGAGCGAGCTGTTCCTGCATCACATTGGCGGCCTGCAGAAGTACATCCCGAAAGTGCTGCCGATGTTCGCGCCGAACGTCAACTCGTTCCGCCGCTTCCTGCCGGACACCTCGGCACCGGTGAACGTCGAATGGGGCGAAGAGAACCGCACCGTCGGCCTGCGCGTACCGACATCCAGCCCGGATGCCATGCGCGTGGAAAACCGTTTGCCGGGTGCAGACGCCAACCCGTACCTGGCCATTGCCGCCAGCCTGCTGTGTGGTTACCTCGGCATGGTCGAGCGCATCGAACCGAGCGCCGCGGTACAGGGCCGCGCTTATGAGCGTCGCAACCTGCGCCTGCCGATCACCATCGAAGACGCACTGACCCAGATGGAAGAGAGCGAAACCATCGGCCGCTACCTGGGCGACAAGTTCGTGCGTGGCTACGTCGCGGTCAAACGCGCCGAGCACGAGAATTTCAAACGGGTGATCAGTTCGTGGGAGCGTGAGTTCCTGATGCTCAGCGTCTGACAACAGCACACACGCGCTCCCTGTAGGAGCCGGCTTGCTGGCGAAAGACGCGGCGGGGTGTACCTGATACACCGCATTGCGCCTTTCGCCAGCAAGCCGGGTCCTACAGTTCAGACAAAAAAATCGGGATAACCCAATAATTCCAAGAGGTATCGATATGCGTCTATTGAAAACCGTGGTCCCGGCCGCGCTGGCGGTTCTGTTCAGCGCCGTCGCCCAGGCCCAGCCACAGGTCAGCGTCTATAACTGGACCGATTACATTGGCGAAACCACCCTCGCCGACTTCCAGGCCAAGACCGGGATCAAGGTGATCTACGACGTCTTCGATTCCAACGAAACCCTGGAGGGCAAATTGCTCGCAGGGCGTACTGGCTATGACGTGGTGGTTCCGTCCAACCACTTCCTCGCCCGTCAGGTGAAGGCCGGTGCCTTCCTGAAACTGGATCGCGAGCAACTGCCGAACTTCAAGAACCTTGACCCGAAACTGTTGGCGCTGCTTGAGAAAAACGATCCGGGCAACGAGCATTCGGTGCCGTACCTGTGGGGTACCAACGGCATCGGGTACAACGTCGACAAGGTCAAGCAAGTGCTGGGCATCGACAAGATCGACTCCTGGGCCGTGCTGTTCGAGCCGGAAAACATCAAAAAGTTGAGCGCGTGCGGCGTGTCGATGATGGACTCGGCCGATGAAGTGTTCCCGGCGATGCTCAACTACATGGGCATGGACCCGCGCAGCGAGAACCCTGAAGACTTCAAGAAAGCCGAAGCCAAGTTGCTGAGCATTCGCCCATACATCACCTATTTCCACTCGTCCAAATACGTGTCCGACCTGGCCAACGGTGACATCTGCGTCGCGTTCGGGTACTCGGGTGATGTGTTCCAGGCGGCCAACCGGGCCAAGGAAGCCGGCAATGGCGTGAACATCGCCTATGCCATTCCCAAGGAAGGCGCCAACCTGTGGTTTGACTTGCTGGCCATTCCCGCCGATGCCAGCAACCCGAAAGAAGCCCACGCCTTCATCAACTTCCTGCTCGACCCGCAGGTGATCGCCAAGGTCAGCGCTTCGGTCGGCTACGCCAACCCGAACCCGGCCGCCAAGCAATTCATGGACCCTGAACTGGTCAACAATCCTGAGGTTTATCCACCCCAGGAAGTCCTCGACAAGCTCTACATCTCCACCACCCCGCCCCAGCCGATCATGCGTCTGATGACTCGTTCGTGGAGCAAAGTGAAGTCCAACAAATGAATCAGTACACCAGCGAACACACTCACTCCTATTACGCAGCATCGGCCAACGGCATGACGCCGCGCCCGGCGCTGGACGCGGACCTGGTGGCCGACGTCTGTGTGATCGGCGCCGGCTTCACCGGTATCAACACCGCTATCGAACTGGCCCAGCGCGGTCTCTCGGTGATCCTGCTGGAAGCCCGGCGAATCGGCTGGGGCGCCAGCGGGCGCAACGGCGGTCAGCTGATCCGCGGCATCGGGCATGACGTCAGCGGTTTTGCCAAACACATTGGTGCCGACGGCGTGCAATACCTTGAGCACGCCGGTATCGAGTCGGTGCAGGTGGTGGCCAAGCGTATCCGCGAACACGGTATCGATTGCGACCTGCGCTGGGGCTTCTGCGAACTGGCCAATACGGCGGCACAATTCACCGCGATGAAGGCCGAACAGGCGGAACTGATCGAGTCGGGTTACGGCCATGAGACCCGACTGATCGACCCCGGGCAGATCCGTGAACACGTTGTGAACTCTGGCGTGTACGCGGGCGGCTTGGTCGACATGGGCTCGGGGCACTTGCACCCGCTGAATCTGGCCTTGGGCGAGGCGAAACTCGCAGAGTCCCTTGGCGTGCAGATCTTCGAGCAAAGCCCGGTGCTGGAGTTGATCCACGGCAGCACCGCGCAAGTACGTTGTGCGGGCGGTACGGTGCGCGCCGGCACACTGGTGCTGGCCTGCAACGCGCACCTGGAAGAACTCGAACCCAAACTCAGCGGCAAAGTGTTGCCGGCGGGCAGCTACATCATTGCCACCGAGCCGTTGTCAGCAGAGGCCGCCGCGCAACTGATCCCGCACAACCTGGCGTTGTGCGACCAGAAAGTCGGGCTGGATTATTACCGGCTCTCGGCGGACCGGCGATTGCTGTTCGGCGGTGCTTGCCATTATTCCGGACGGGATCCGGCAGACATTGCCGCGTACATGCGTCCACAGATGCTCAAGGTGTTCCCGCAACTGGCCGATATGCGCATCGAGTATCAGTGGGGCGGCAAGATCGGCATTTCGGCCAATCGCTTCCCGCAGGTGGGTCGCTTGAGTCAGCACCCGAACGTGTTCTTCGCCCAGGGCTACTCTGGTCATGGCCTGAACGTGACCCACTGGTGCGCAAAGCTGTTGGGCGAAGCGATCCACGCCGGTCACAGCAAAGGCTTCGATGTGTTCAGCGCTGTGCCGCACATGACCTTCCCCGGCGGCCGCGCCCTGCGCTCGCCCCTGCTGGCACTGGGCATGTTGTGGTACCGGATGCGCGAGGTGTTGAGCTGACACCCTTACCCCTGTAGGAGCTGGCTTGCCAGCGAAAGCGGTTTGCCTGACACACTGCACCGCCCGATTCGCCAGCAAGCCGGCTCCTGCAGTTTTTTGCGTGCCCCCTCCTCTTATTTCTATTTGCTCAATTGCGAACCACTTCTATATTGTTGAGGTGCTCTGAACTTCCTGCCTTCTTTTGAGCTTGACCCATGGCGACTACTGATCAACTGATCATCTGCGAGCACTGCGATTGCGTGTACGAGAAAGTGACGCTCGCCAAGCATCAAAAAACCCTGTGCACACGCTGCGGTGGCGTGCTTCAGCGCTATAACGGCCTGACGGTGGAGCAGCGCCTGGCGCTGACGTTTACCGCACTGGTGCTGTGGGTCTTCGCCAATTTCTATCCCATCATGAGCATCAGCCTCAAAGGCCTGAAAAACAGCGCGACCCTTTGGGACTCGGTGTTGGCCCTGAGCCTGGGGCCTATTACGTTCATTGCCATGGTTGCCGCCATCGCGATGATCATTGCGCCGATCATCCAGTTGATGCTGCTGCTCTGGGTCCTGGGGTTCGCCGTCACTCAGCGGCGCTCGCCCGGATTCAAATTTTGCATGCGCTGGCTGGAAAGCTTAAGGCCCTGGAGCATGCTCGAAGTCTGCCTGTTGGGCGCCATGGTTGCAGTGATCAAGCTCGCCGGATTGCTCGACGTGCTGCCCGGCATCGGCCTGATTGCCCTGGCGATCCTGAGCCTTCTGATGATCCGCATCGCCGGACGCGACATTCGTGAACTGTGGGACATCCAATGAGCAGGCCACCGGTCGCCGACGAACTCAATCTTTGCCTGTGCCACACCTGTGGGCTGGCCTGCGACGTGACCCATCAACCCCACGAATGCGAGCGTTGCGGCGCCCCCTTGCATCGGCGCAAAACCAATTCGTTGACCCGGACCTGGGCCTACATGATCGCGGCGCTGGTGTTCTATATCCCGGCCAATCTGTTGCCGGTGATGAATACCAAAATGGTCGGCAATGGCGCCGACAGCACGATCATGAGCGGCGTTCTGGAGTTCTGGGAAGCCGGCGCGTGGGACATCGCCCTGATCATTTTTATCGCCAGTATCGCGGTGCCGGGCGTCAAGTTCGTCGCGCTCACCATGCTGCTGGTGACTGTGCAACGCGACAGCGATTGGGCACGCAAGGAACGTTCTTCGCTGTACCGTTTCGTCGAAGTCATTGGCTACTGGTCGATGCTCGATGTCATCGTGGTCGCGCTGGTGGCCTCGCTGGTGAAGTTTCAAGCCCTGGCCGACATCGAGCCGCGCCTGGGCATTTTGTTCTTTGGTCTGGTGGTGGTGTTCACCATGCTGTCGGCGATGAGTTTCGACCCGCGCCTGATTTGGGATAAAGAGCAGCAGGACCCACAAACTGAGGAGGTCAAGGATGCAGTCGCAAACCACTAACGAGCCACAAGCTCCCGGGCAGGCCCCGATCAAGACAAGTGGCCGTTTCAGCTTTTCGCTGGTCTGGATCGTGCCGATTGTCGCGGTGCTGGTGGGGATTTCGCTGGTGGTCCACAGCATTCTGCAAGAAGGCCCCACCGTCGTGGTGAACTTCAAGACCGGTAGCGGGCTGACCGCCAACAAGACTGAGGTCAAGTACCGCAACGTGGTGATCGGCCATGTC
The DNA here is from genome assembly GCF_030417915.1 of Pseudomonas sp. C32. Classification (NCBI taxonomy): domain Bacteria; kingdom Pseudomonadati; phylum Pseudomonadota; class Gammaproteobacteria; order Pseudomonadales; family Pseudomonadaceae; genus Pseudomonas; species Pseudomonas sp. C32. The sequence goes on from NZ_JAUHUK010000003.1 coordinate 75,060, forward strand.
ACGGACGTGGAGCTGAGCAACGACCAGAAAAGCGTCAACGCCACCATCAAACTGTCCAAGCAGGCGGAAAGCTTTACCCGCGAAGACTCGCAGTTCTGGGTGGTAAGGCCACGTATCGGGGCCGGTGGCGTCTCGGGTATCGATACGTTGCTGTCCGGCGATTACATCGGCGCCGATATCGGCCAGGCCAATGGCCGCTCGAAAAACTTCCAGGGCCTGGAGAACCCGCCGCCGATCACCTATGGCGAACCGGGCAAGCGTTTCACCTTGATCACCCAGGACCTGGGGTCGCTGGATATCGGCTCGCCGGTTTACTTCCGCAAGATTCCGGTCGGCCAAGTGGTGGCGTACGCCCTCGATCCGGACGGTAAAGGCGTGAACATCGAATTGTTCATCCACTCGCCGCACGACAAGTATGTCACCGAAAACACCCGTTTCTGGAACGCCAGCGGCATTGACGTCAACGTTGGCGCCAACGGTTTTGCGGTCAAGACCGAATCGTTGTCTGCCATCCTGGTCGGTGGCATTGCGTTCCGCGCACCGGATTACAGCCCCAACGATAAACCTGCGGCTGCCGAATACGCCTACGAACTGTTCGACGACCAGCAAACCGCCCTCGCCCCGCCTAATGGCAAACCGCAGTACATGTCCATGCGTTTCGACCAGGCCCTGCGCGGACTCAAGATCGATGCGCCGGTTGAGTTCCTGGGCATCGAAATCGGCAAAGTGGTGTCGATCAACCTGGATTTCGACGCCAAGAAACGCACTTTCCCGCTCAATGTCGGGATTGTGATTTATCCGCAACGCCTGGGGCAGGCCCACGTAAAAATGCTCAAGGCGCTCAATCATGACCCGAGTGACGAAGCCGGCGCGGTGCGCTTGATCGGCTCCTTTATCGAGAACGGCCTGCGCGCCCAGGCCCGTACCGGCAACTTCCTGACCGGCCAGCTCTACATTTCCATGGATTTCTATCCAAAAGCGGAGAAGGTCGTGTTCGATGCCACTGCGCGCCCGATCATGATCCCCACCGTGCCGGGCAGCCTCGAACAATTGCAGGAAAAACTCGAAGCCATGGTCGACAAGATCAACAAACTGCCCGTGGAACGCATTGCCGGCAACCTCGATGGCAACCTCGTCGAGTTGCGCAAAGGCTTGACGCAATTCAACGGCAAAACATTGCCTGGTGTGACTACCACCCTGGCGGACCTGAGCAGGACCCTGGAGTCGGCCAATACGACACTGCAGTCGGCCAACTCGACCCTGGCCGAGGATTCACCGCAACGGGAAAAACTGGGCACGACCCTGGACGAACTGGGACGCACATCGAGATCCTTGCGTGACCTTTCGGATTACCTGGGCCGGCATCCGGAATCGCTGCTGCGCGGGCGTCCCGACAATGCCGCACCAATGGACCTGAAAGGGCCTCCGCGCAATTGAGTACAGGAGCAACATCCATGGCTTTTCCGCTGAAGTTCACATTGCTCGCTTCTGTGTTACTGCTCGCCGCTTGCCGCAGTGACCCGATTCAATTCCACACGCTGACCCCGGCCCAACCGGGCGCTCACCCAAGGAACGCCGGGACTATTCAGATCGAGACCCTTACCGTTCCACCCCAGGTCGATCGCCCGCAGATCGTCATTCGCGAAGGCGACAGCGGCCTGGCGATTCTGGAAACCCAATGGTGGGGTGCTTCGCTCGTCGACGAATTGCGCAGTGCACTGGCCGATCAATTGATCAACAGCAATCCGGGCACCCGTCAGGCGCTGGGGGTCAATGTGCAGCGATTTGACTCGATCCCCGGGCAATATGCGCTGATGGACGTCAAATGGCGCCTGCGCAGCGGAAGTGAAATTGACGGCGTTCGCATCGTTTGCCGCAGCACCCTGCAGACGCCCGCCGGTGCCAGCATCGACGAACTGGTGCTCGCCCAGCAGAAGAACGTCAAGCGACTGGCTGCGCTGATCAACCAGGCGTCGGCTGGCATACAAAAAGGCTGCCCTGCGTCGCAATGATTTGACGTTTTTTTCTCAAGGGGCGGTTTAAATTAGCCGCCCCTCAAACATGCAAATGATTCCTATTGATCTAGAATAATTGACGACGTTGCGTTGTCGATTCTCTCTGGTTGAGTCTGCAAGTTAAAAAGAACAGGAGCTGGCGCCGCATGATTTCCCGTTTTCCGTCCTTTCTGAAAAAAGCCCTGCTGACCACCGCGCTGCTGAGTGCGGGTCACGCTTACGCCGCCGATACCGTCGGTCTGGTGGTCTACAACGCCCAGCACGAAAGCCTGACCAAAGCCTGGGTCGAGGGTTTTACCCAGGAAACCGGTATTCCGGTGACGTTGCGCAACGGTGATGACACCGAGATGGGCAATCAGATCGTTCAGGAAGGTGCAGACTCGCCGGCCGATGTGTTCCTGACCGAAAACTCCCCGGCCATGGTGCTGGTCGACAACGCCGGCCTGTTTTCCCCGCTCGACAAGAGCACGCTGGAGCAAGTGGACGCCGCTTATCGCCCGGCCCATGGCAAATGGGTCGGCATTGCCGCGCGCTCCACCGTATTCGTCTACAACCCGAGCAAGCTGGCGGAAGCCGACCTGCCGAAATCGATCATGGACCTGGCCGCACCCAGCTGGAAAGGTCGCTGGGCCGCTTCACCGGGCGGTGCCGACTTCCAGGCGATCGTCGCCGCCATGCTCGAACAGAAAGGCGAAGCCGCCACACTCGACTGGCTCAAGGCGATGAAAACCAACTTCACCGCGTACCGCGGCAACAGTTCGGTGCTCAAAGCGGTGAATGCCGGGCAGATCGACAGCGGCGTGATCTATCACTATTACGCTTACGTCGATCAGGCCAAGACCGGCGAGAACAGCAAGAACACCGCCCTGCACTACTTCAAGCACAAAGACCCGGGCGCGTTTGTCAGCATCTCCGGTGGCGGCGTGCTGGCGTCCAGCAAACACAAGGAACAAGCCCAGGCGTTCCTGAAGTACATCACCGGCAAGGATGGCCAGGCGGTGCTGAAGAATGGCAAGTCCTTTGAATACGCCGTGGGCAAGAACGCTGCATCCAACCCTAAACTGGTGCCTCTGCAACAACTCGATGCGCCGACCGTCGATGCCTCGAAACTCGACAGTAAAAAAGCCGTGGAGCTGATGACACAGGCCGGACTGCTCTAATTGATGCCGGAAATACTGCCTGCGGGAATCGCCAAGCCGATACCCGCAAATTTGCGTCGACGTTCCCGTGGTGCGTTTGCGGGGCGTGGCGGTGCGTGGGTGATCGGTTTGTCGGTGCTGGTTTCGCTACTCGCACTGCTGCCGATTGCGTACGTTATCGGCGTGTCCTTGCAGACCGGCTGGGCGAGCGTTGTGACATTGGTGTTCCGCCCACGGGTTGGCGAGTTGCTGGTCAACACCGTGTTGCTGGTGCTGCTGACGATTCCGTTATGCATCGCATTGGGCGTGACGCTGGCGTGGCTGACGGAACGCACGAATCTGCCGGGACGGCGTTGGTGGTCGTTGCTGGCAACCGCGCCGCTGGCGGTGCCCGCCTTCGTTCACAGTTACGCGTGGGTCAGCCTGGTGCCGCCGATTCACGGGCTGTTCGCCGGCGTGCTGGTATCGGTGATCGCCTATTTCCCGTTTCTATATTTGCCGGTGGCGGCGACATTGCGCCGGCTCGACCCGGCCATTGAAGACGTCGCCGAATCCATGGGGCTCAAGCCCTGGGCCGTGTTTTTTCGCGTGGTGTTGCCACAACTGCGCCTGGCGATTTGCGGCGGTGCGTTGCTGGTCGGCTTGCATCTGCTGGCCGAATACGGCCTGTACGCGATGATCCGCTTCGACACGTTCACCACGGCGATCTTCGATCAGTTCAAATCCACTTTCAACGGGCCTGCCGCGCACATGCTGGCCAGTGTGCTTGCGTTGTGTTGCCTGGCCATGTTGACGGTGGAATCGGCTGCAAGGGGGACGGCGCGTTACGCCCGCGTTGGTTCGGGCAGTGCCCGTGAGCAACGGGTCGTGAGCCTGAAAACACCGTCGACCCTTCTGTCCACAGCGTTGATGATTGTGACCTGCATCCTTGCCCTGGGTGTTCCGCTGATCACGTTGGGTAAGTGGCTGATCGCCGGGGGCACGCAGGTCTGGGACCTGCCTGAGCTGTTGCCTGCCCTGGAGCAAACGTTGTTGCTCGGGGTGACAGGCGCAGCGCTGACCACCTGTGCGGCGATCCCGATTGCCTGGTTGTCGATTCGTTATCCCGGTCGCCTGCAGCGTGTGCTGGAAAGCTGCAACTACATCACCAGTTCCCTGCCCGGCATTGTCGTGGCACTGGCGTTGGTGACAGTCACCATCCACTTTGCCCGGCCCATCTACCAGACCACGATCACCGTGCTGCTGGCCTATCTTTTGATGTTTTTGCCACGGGCCCTGGTGAGTTTGCGTGCCGGTATCGCCCAGGCACCGGTGGAGCTGGAAAACATCGCCCGCAGCCTTGGCCGTTCACCCGCCCGCGCGCTGTGGTTGATCACCTTGCGCCTGGCTGCACCGGGCGCTGCCGCTGGTGCAGCTTTGGTGTTCCTGGCAATCACCAATGAACTGACCGCCACCCTGCTGCTCGCCCCGAACGGCACGCGCACCCTGGCCACCGGGTTCTGGGCGATGACCAGCGAAATCGATTACGCCGCCGCAGCCCCCTATGCCCTGTTGATGATCATATTGTCGCTGCCGCTGACCGGGCTCCTTTATCACCAATCGAAGAAAACGGCGGGCCGATGAACACGCTCGAACTGCACTCACTGAACAAAACCTATGGCACCCATCGTGCCCTGCACAACGTCAGCCTGTCAGTGCCCAGCGGCAGCCGCACCGTCATTGTCGGCCCCTCGGGGTCTGGCAAAACCACTTTGCTGCGAATGATCGCAGGCTTCGAATTCCCCGATTCCGGACGTCTGTCGCTCAACGGCCAGACCCTGGTCGACAACACGCACGAAGTACCGGCGCACCAGCGCCTGATCGGCTACGTGCCGCAGGACGGTGCACTGTTCCCGCACATGACGGTGGCGGCCAACATCGGCTTCGGCCTGTCGACCAAGGGCTCGGCCCGGCAGCATCGCATCGATGAGTTGATGGACAGCGTGGCGCTGGATTCGAACATGGGCGAGCGCTGGCCCCACGAATTGTCCGGTGGTCAGCAGCAACGTGTGGCACTGGCCCGCGCCTTGGCACAGCAACCGCGACTGATGTTGCTGGATGAGCCGTTCTCGGCACTCGATACCGGTTTGCGCGCCGCCATGCGCAAAATGGTCGCACGATTGCTCGAAGACACCGGCGTCACCGCCATTCTGGTCACCCATGACCAGAGCGAAGCTTTGTCATTCGCCGATCAGCTGGCAGTGATGCGTCACGGTCAACTGGTGCAATCGGGGCATCCGCTGGACCTCTACCGTTACCCCGAGGATGAACAAACCGCGCTGTTTCTCGGCGATGCCGTGGTCATGCCGGCGCGCATCGAGGCCGGCTGGGCCCATTGTGATCTGGGGCGAATTCCGGTCAACAACCACCGCAACAACAACTCGGCGCAGATCATGCTGCGGCCTGAACAGCTGCAACTGCTCAGCATCCTGCCCAGCGATGCAGAGGTTGCCGGTTGCCGTGCGGTCGTCACCGACCGGGATTTCAGCGGCAATACCTGCACCCTGACCGTGGAGCTGCAGCCTTTGGCCAACAGCGAACAATCCGGTCGGTCATTGCTGGTCCGCAGCTCCGGCATGTATGCGCCGCCCGCCGGCAGCACGGTCCAGGTCTCGACCATCGGCCACGCCCACGTCCTGAGCGAGGTTTGATCGCCGCGCTTCAAAGGTCGAAGCGATCGACCGCCCGGCGCCGTTCATTGTCATCACGCACGTCGTAATTGGCCGTGGTCTGGATGTTGCTGTGGTGGGCCAGTTTCTGTGCAATCGACAAATCGTGCTCTTCGATCACCCGGGTAATGAATGAGCGCCGGAAATCGTGGGGCATGATTTTCACCCCGACCTGGGCGCCCCGTTGCCGCGCGATGTAGTAGATCGCATGTTTGGTGATGCGCTCGCGGGTGATGTGGCTGCCACGGCGAATGCGGTTGAACAGGAACGGATCGTCCTCCTCCCCCTCCTTCAACATCGAACGACGCAATTCCAGCCAGGCTTCAAGTTTGGCGAACGCCCAGGCCGGTGCGTACTTGATCAGCTGTTTGTTGCCCTTGGCGGTGACGCGCAGGCTGCGCTCAGCGAAGTCGACCTGGTTGAGCTCCAGGTTCACCGATTCCGATTTCCGCATCCCCGAACCGTACAAAATCCCGATGATCGCCGCGTCACGCAGGCCTTGTGGCCGTGGGTCGGCGGCGCAGACCGCCATCAACTCCTGGATCAGTGACCGCCTGAGATTGCGCCCCTGGGACAGTCGTGTCCCGGCGATGCCCTTCACCGAACGCATCTTCAGCAGGTGTTCCTGGGAAATCAGGCTCATGCGCCACGCTTCGTTCATGACGCCGCGCACCGCATTGACGTACAGCGAGGAAGTGTTCGGTGCGTAGCCATCCTCACGCAGGGTCGCGACCAGCGCGATCACGTCTTCAGGCTGCAGGTTGTGCCAAGGGATCTCCTCGATATCGATATCTTCGAAGCCCAACCGGTCGGCAGCGTCCTGCAACACATATCGCATGGTCAGTTGGCTGGACGGCGCGAGTCGCGCCAGATACACGGTGAGCGGGTTGACGGAGGGATTACGTGAATCAGCAACGGGTAAGTCAATCAAACGAACGGCCTTGAAATAGATAGGTGTAACAAAAGACAAAAAACGGCGTGGGTTCAGCGATGGCCGCTACGCTGCCGGTCATGGCCGGGAAAGTCAACGCCGTGGCGCCCCGACACGACCGACGTGATAGATGAACTGCAACATGGCTTTGCTAATTGTGGTCGCAACGGATCGCGGCAGGAGCAAACCATGAAAATCAGTGTATTTGGTAGCGGTTACGTGGGCCTGGTGCAGGCGGCTGTCCTGGCTGAAGTCGGGCATGACGTGGTTTGCATGGACATCGACGAGAAAAAGGTCGAATGGCTGCAACAGGGCCACGTGAGCATTTTCGAGCCGGGGCTGGCCAGCCTGGTGCGCGAAAGCCTGGACGCCGGACGGCTGCAGTTCACCACCGACGAGAAGTTCGCGGTGCAGCATGGCCAGGTGCTGTTCATCGCGGTCGGTACACCGTCCAGGGACGATGGATCTGCGGATCTGCGCTACGTGATGTCGGTCGGCGAAGCGGTGGCACGGCATCGTGAGCAACCGGTGATTCTGGTGGAAAAATCCACCGTCCCCGTGGGCACCGGCGATGCCCTGCGCGCGCACATCGACAAATGCCTGATCGCGGTCGGCCGCTTGTTGCAGTTCGATATCGTCTCCAACCCGGAATTTCTCAAGGAAGGCTCGGCCGTGGCCGACTGCCGACGCCCGGACCGTATCGTGATCGGCTGCGAGCGCGAAGACGTGCGTGATGTGATGCGCGATCTGTACTCGCCCTTCAACCGCAATCATGAACGCATCATGTTCATGGACCTGCGCAGTGCCGAACTGACCAAGTACGCCGCCAACTGCATGCTGGCGACCAAGATCAGCTTCATCAACCAGATCGCCGAACTGGCTGAGCACCTGGGGGCCGACATCGAATCGGTGCGCCTGGGCATCGGCGCCGATTCGCGAATCGGTTACCACTTCATCTATCCCGGCTGCGGTTATGGCGGTTCGTGTTTCCCCAAGGACATGCGCGCCCTGATCCACAGCGCCGAGGAAGCCCATTGCTCAAGCGATCTGTTGCAAGCGGTCGAAGCGATCAACCAGCGGCAAAAACACAAACTCTTCGAGCGCATCAACGCGTTTTACCAGGGGGATTTGCGCGGCAGGACCTTTGCCGTGTGGGGCCTGGCGTTCAAACCGAACACCGATGACATGCGCGACGCGCCGAGCCGGGTGTTGCTCGAATCCTTGTGGGCGGCCGGGGCCAGTGTGCGTGCGTTCGATCCGGAAGCCATGCAGGAAACCCAGCAGCTGTATCCCGACGAGTCGAAACTGATGCTCATGGGCACACCGGAATCGGTGCTCTCCGGCGCCGATGCGCTGATCATTTGCACGGAGTGGCAGCAGTTCAAGGCGCCGGACTTCAACCTGCTCCAGCAGCGGCTCAACGCCCCGGTGATCTTCGACGGCCGCAACCTCTACGACGCCGATCGCCTGGCGCGCAACGGCTTCAAGTACTTCCCGATAGGCCGTGGCGAGTCACGCAAGCTACCGATTCCGTATCAGCAGTGGTCGGCGGCTTCGGTGGTGGCATAAGTCTGGTCAGGATCATCATCAAACCCGTGGCAAGGGAGCTTGCTCCCGCTGGAGTGCGCAGCAGTCCCTTGTCGGGGCCGCTATGCAGCCCAGCGGGAGCAAGCTCCCTCGCCACGGGTTCCGTGTTGCGTTTACAGTAGCGTCCGGGATTGGGCTGAAACCGGCTCAATCGAATAAGGACATTCCCCGTGGTCAGTTACTCCCCGCTTATCCGCCGTTTGCTGATCTGCTCGCTGACCATAGTCGTCAGCCGCGCCATCACCAGCCCGCTGCTCACCCTGTTTGTCAGCGACAAACTCGACCTCAACCAACAAGACGTTGGTCTGCTGCTCGGCATCGCCGTATTCGTCGCCACCCTGCTGTCGCTGTACGGTGGCTACATCATCGATCGCTTCGAAAAGCGCCGGCTGCTGATCCTCGCCATGCTTTCCAGCGCCATCGGTCTGGTGCTGCTGACGTTTGCCGAGAACCTCTACCTGACCATGGCGACTTTGATCGTCACTGAAACCGCTTCGTCGCTGTTTCTGATCGGTTCGAAAGCGATCCTCAGCGACAATTTGCCCGTGGGCCAGCGCGCCAAGGCGTTTTCCCTGAGCTATACGCTGACCAACATCGGCTACGCGGTCGGGCCGATGTTCGGTGTGTTGATTGCCGGCAGCTTCACCAGCGCGCCGTTCCTGGTCGCAGCGGCCATCGCGTTCTTCAGTGTTTTCCTGTTGACCGGGATCCCGAAAGAGCCTGCGCGAGCACCTGTTGCGGTGCAGGCTCAGACGTTTCTCAAAACCCTGATCACCCTGAAAAACGACCGTACCTTGATCCTGTTCACCGCAGGCTGCCTGCTCAGCACGGTGGTACACGGCCGGTTCACGTTTTACCTGTCGCAGTACCTGTTGGTGACCAGCGACGCGCAACACACCATGGAAATCATGGCCGCCCTGCTCGCCTGCAACGCCATCAGCGTCATCGCGCTGCAATACCAGATCGGACGTTTCCTCAAACGCGAGCACTTGCGGCAATGGATCGTCGTGGGCACCGGCCTGTTCATCCTCGGCCTGATCGGCTTCAGCCTGGCAGACAGCGTAGTGAGCTGGTGCGTGGCGATGTTCATTTTCACCCTCGGTGAAATCATCATTTACCCGGCCGAATTCCTCTTCGTCGACACCCTCGCACCGGGCGAATTACGCGGCAGTTACTACGGCGCACAGAACCTGGCGGCGCTGGGCGGCGCATTGAGCCCGGTGATTTGCGGCTTCCTGCTGATGCACACCCCGGCGCCGACCATGTTCTATGCGATGAGCGCGCTTGCGGCGCTGGGCGGACTGCTGTGTTTCATGAGCGGTCGAGGCAAGTCGATACAGCAAAATTAATGCACTGAAAGCGCATTAATATGAATTTGTCAGCATCAGGATTGAACGGCAAACTGTGCCCGTTCCTCCCCCAATAGTTGGAACAACTTCAAGGGCTTTCTGGGTTTCCAGGCTAAGTCCTTTTTTTGATTGAATTTTTTATGGAGCGTTTTTCGAAATGTTTGCCCGCTGGTTGCCTGCCGCCATCAATACCCGACCCACTGAATGGAGCCGTGCCGCCATCGGCATGGCGCTGGGGACGCTGCTCAGCGTCTGGCTTTGCAGTCAGGTGTTCGGCATGCAAGTGGCGCAACATTTGATCGGCCCGCTGGGCGCTTCGGCGGTGTTGCTGTTCGCGGTGTCCTCCGGCGCACTGGCGCAGCCGTGGTCGATTATGGGTGGCTACCTGTGCGCCGGGGTGCTCGCATTGCTCGTCGCTCACTTTCTGGGGCGCACCCTGGGCACGGCGTGTCTGGCGGCGGGCATGGCGCTGATTCTGATGTGCTGCCTGCGTTGCCTGCATCCGCCGGCCGGCGCGTTGGCGCTGATTCTGGTATTGGCCGATCCGGCGACCATCGCCATGGACTGGAAAGCCCTGGCGCCGGTGATGCTCAGCGCAGCGACGATGCTGCTCAGTGCCTTGGCCTATAACAACCTGACACGGGTTCGTTACCCCAAACGCACCAGTGAATCGGCGGTTGTGATCCCGGCCGACCACCCACCGGTCGACAGTCAGGCCATCACCGCCCAAGACCTGAAACAGGCGTTGGCAGACATGGAAGCGTTCTTTGACGTGACCCCTGAAGACCTCGAACAACTGATCCATGCCAGCGAGTTGCACGCCCGCCGCCGCAGTGTCGGCGAGGTGTTGGCGTCGCGGCTCTGATCCGCATTGCCGGGCAGGTTGTTTTGCTGTGACAAGATGCTTCTGGCATCCTGCGCGTCCAATTTCTGACCCGGCCCGCCTTCTGGCACGCAAATCACCATGACCGCCTCCGAAAAAGCCCCCGCTCCACGCCACAATGATCTGATCTACGGCCTCGACGACCGCCCCCACCTGACTGCCACGGTGTTCGCCGCCCTGCAGCACGTGCTGGCCAGTTTCGTCGGCATCATCACGCCAACGCTGATCATGGGCAGCGCCCTGGGCCTGCAAAGCGAAGTGCCCTACCTCATCAGCATGGCGCTGTTTGTCTCCGGCCTTGGCACCTTCGTTCAGGCGCGGCGCTTCGGTCCCATCGGTTCTGGCCTGTTGTGCCTGCAAGGCACCAGTTTTTCGTTCATCAGTGTGATCCTCAGCGCCGGTTTCATGGTCAAGGCTCGGGGCGGCGGCACCGACGAAATCCTCTCGACGATCTTCGGCGTGTGCTTTTTCGCCGCTTTCATTGAAGTGGCGCTGAGTCAGTTCATCGGCAAACTGCGGATGCTGATCACCCCGGTCGTGACTGGCACCATCATTACCCTCATGGGTTTGTCGCTGATCAAAGTGGCGATGACCGACATTGCCGGCGGCTTCGGCGCGCCTGACCTTGGCGCCGCGAGTCATCTGGCACTGGCGGCATTGGTGCTGGGCACCATCGTGGTATTGAACCGGGTGGACGTGCCGTTCTTGCGCCTTGGGGCGATTGTGATCGGTTTGACCCTGGGCTATTTCGTGGCATGGCTGATGGGCCAGGTGAATTTCTCCAGCCTGCCCGACGTGCCGCTGATGAGCGTTCCGGTGCCGTTCAAGTACGGATTCTCCTTCGATTGGGTGGCGTTTGTGCCGGTGGCGGTGATTTTCCTGGTCTCGCCCCTGGAAGCGGCCGGCGACCTGACCGCCAACTCGATGATCTCCCGGCAACCGGTCAAGGGCCCGCTCTACATCCGCCGGATCAAATCCGGACTGCTCGCCGACGGCCTCAACTCGGCCATGGCCGCCGTATTCAACAGCATGCCGATGGTGACCTTTGCCCAGAACAACGGCGTGATCCAGCTCACCGGCGTCGCCAGTCGCTATGTGGCGTTCTTCATCGCGGGCCTGCTGGTGGTGTTGGGGTTGTTCCCGATGATTGGCGCGGTACTGCAACTGATGCCCAAACCGGTACTGGGTGGCGCCGAGCTGGTGATGTTCGGCACGGTGGCCGTGGCCGGAATCAAGATCCTCGCCGAGGCCGGCCTGCATCGGCGCAACATGCTGATCGTGGCGATCTCCCTCGGCATGGGCCTGGGCGTGGCCGCCGTTCCCGAGGTGTTGCGCGAACTGCCGATGGCGCTGCACAACATTTTCGAGTCGCCCATCACGGTCGGCGCGCTGTGCGCTATCGTTCTGAACATCTTCCTGCCCGAAGAATTCTTCGAGCTGGAAGAAGACGAATTCGACCCGGAAGCCTCGGTGCTTCAGGTCATGCAAAACCCGGATGTGCCCGCCAAGGATGAACCCGCCAAGCCTGCGGTGGTCGCACAGTAGAGCCGCTGGACACTCAAGGACTGAGCCGGCGAAATCACTCTACGTCGTTGAGGATCAAGCTGCGGTAATGCCCGGGATTGGAACCCGACCATTTGCGAAAGGCCTTGTAGAACGAGCTGGCATCGGCGAATCCCAGGCGTGTGGCGATCTCGGCGAAGCTGATGGTCGGCTCGGCCAACCAGACAATCGCCAGTTCCTTGCGCACGCTGTCCTTGAGACCTTGATAGGTCTGCCCTTCTTCGGCCAGTCGACGGCGCAAGGTCGAGGCCGACATGCACAGGCGCTGCGCCAGGGCCTCGGTTTCCGGCCAGTGTTCGGCGGGCAATTGCCGAAGATCCTGCTTGATGCGGCTGGCCAGACTGTCAGGGTCACGGTATTTCACGAGGATATTGGCCGGTGCATGGGCCAGGAATCGCTTGAGTTCCTCGGGGCTGCGCTTGATGGGTGAATCCAGGCAATCGGCGGAAAAAATCATCCGCGTGCGCGGGCGGTCGAACCGCAGATTCTGCGAGAACATCACCTGGTAGTCATCGCAAAAGTCCGGCTGCGCACAACGCAACTCGATGGCCAGGATCGGTATCCGTCGCCCCGCCAGCCAGCAGGCAACGCCGTGCACGATCATCCAATAAGTGAAATAGGTGAAGGCCCGGCGCGGGTCTTTGTCGTCTTCCAGCAGCACGATTTCCGCCAGGCTTTGTTGACGCACCAACTCGGCGGGCAGGTGTTCAAGCATCAATGACAGGAAACTCAAACCGCTGGTGAGGCCCGCTGCCAGATTCGGCTGGACCATGGCGCAGCGACAGAGAAACTCCAGGCTGCCGGATTTGAGTTTGCGCGGGTCCATGCCAAAAAACTCATCGTCCCCTCGCCGTGCCAACAACCGCCACAGACGCGCATAAGCGGTGGCCGGCACGCGACCATTGGCAGTTTCCAGTAGCAGCGGATCAATGCCGACCTTGCTCAACACTTCTTCAGTGGCAATACCCGGGGCGCAGCTTTGCATCAGCGCTTCACGCACCAATTGCATAGAGATGGTGTCTTTTTCCGACATTGATCGAAGCAAGCCCTGTTGTTTTGAGTGGTGGGCATATTAGCTGAAACCACCCAGTCAACGCAGATCCCTTATGGGAGTGAACGTGGTCGCTCCCATAAGGGATTGGGGCCAAGCGTTACAGGATGCGGTAGAGCAAACGCTCGATGCGCACACGGCTGACGCGCTTGAGGAACTTGGCCACGCCCGCCGGGTATTCGGCGAGGGTTTCCAGGTCCTGGTGGCGTTCAATGCGTCGGGTGTGCTGGAAGATTTCGGCCAGCTCATTGTGTCGAGGCCCCAGCAACTGGCTTTGCGGATCATCGATCAGCAAGGCGTTTTCCAGGTCGAGGCGAAACGCTCGCGGGTTGAGGTTGTTGCCGGTCAGCAAGGTGTAGCGCTGATCGACCCACATGCCTTTGAGGTGATAGGTGTTGTCGCCATCGTGCCACAGGTGCAGGTTCAACTGACCACTGTCGATGTTGCGCTGATGGCGCTTGGCAAACCGGCGCAGGCTGATCTCGTACAGGTACGGCAGCGCAGCGATCACCTTGAACGGCTCGCTCGGCGGAATATAGAAATCGTTGGCGGTCTTGTCGCCGACCACGATGTCGATCTTCACACCTCGCCCCAATGCCCGATTGATTTCCCGGGTCACGGCCAAGGGCAGGTTGAAGTACGGCGTGCAGATGGTCAGTTGATGCTGGGCACTGGCGATGAGCTCGCAAATCACCCGGCTCAGCGGGTTGTTCTTGCCGACGCCAAGCAACGGGCTGACCGTCAGACCCGTCTTGATCGTAGTGCCTGCCGTGGTGTCGTAGGCCGCGTGCTTGAGGCGGCTGCGCAGGTCGCCGATGTCATTGCGCAGGCTGCGGGTGGTCGGCAGGTTCGGCAGGTCGAGGCGATGCACCGCTTTGGAGGCCACCAGACCGTGTTGAACCAGGTGATGCATCGAATCCGCCAGTTCACGGCTCTGGATCAGGTGATAACGGTCGTAGCGGTATTTGTCGAATTTGTGCAGATAAACGTTGTTCAGGCTCGCGCCGCTGTAGATCACGCAGTCATCGATGACAAAACCCTTGAGGTGCAACACGCCGAACAGCTCGCGGGTCTGCACCGGAACCCCGTACACCGGCACAACGCTGGCGTGGGTGCGGGTCATTTCCTGATACCAGGCCGAGTTGCCCGGCTGCTTGCCGGCACCGATCAGGCCACGCTGGGCGCGCAGCCAGTCGACGACCACCACCACGTCCAGTTCCGGCCGCGCCGCTTTGGCGGCGTGCAACGCATCGAGAATTTCCTGGCCGGCTTCGTCTTGTTGCAGGTACAGCGCAACGATGTAAATACGCTGTGTGGCACTGGCGATTTTTTCCAGCAGGCAACGACGAAACTCGGCAGCGCCGGAAAGGATGCTGACGGCATCGGCAGCCAGCGGAAAACTGCGCAATTTTGGCAGCAGGGAGCGTTTGAAAAGCAACGGCATAGGGCTCGCAAAGGGTCGAATCCGAAGAACCCGAGAGCTTACACCATCGATGGGGTTGGGTCTTGTTACTGTCTGTAATGCCGCCATCGCGAGCACAAGGTAACTCGGCGTTCCGGGCATTTGTGTTCAACCACAATCACCTGTAGGAGCGAGCCTGCTCGCGATGGCGGTGTGTCTGGCGGAACTTCTTTTGGATGCACCGGCCTCATCGCGAGCAAGCTCGCTCCTACAGGGTTGCTGGGTGTGACGGGCATTTGTGTCTGACCACACATTGGTTTTGTGTTGGGCAGGCGGGTAATATGTCGGCCCTTCCCTGCAGCCTTTTCTGCACCCGCCGAATAAGCCGATCCCATGCCTTTCGAACTCAGTGTTGACCTCTCCACCCTGGCCATTCTGGCCCTTGTCGCTTTTGTTGCCGGTTTCATCGATGCCATCGCCGGTGGTGGCGGTCTGCTGACGACCCCGGCGCTGCTGACGGCCGGCCTGCCACCGCATCTGGTGCTGGGCACCAACAAGCTCAGTTCGACCTTCGGCTCGGCCATCGCCAGTTTCACCTTCTACCGCCGCAAGCTGTTCCATCCTGCGCAATGGGTTCACGCCATTGTCGGTACCTTGGTGGGAGCACTGCTCGGCGCCATCGTCGCGCATTACCTGCCGGCGGAATGGCTGAACAAGATGCTCCCGGTGATCGTCTTCGCCTGTGGCGTTTATCTGTTGTTTGGCGGCACACCCAAGGCGCCGCTGGACAGCAACGCACCGATCAAGAAAAAGTGGCAATCGACCCAAGGCTTCAGCCTCGGCTTCTATGACGGCGTGGCCGGTCCGGGCACGGGCGCGTTCTGGACCGTGAGCAGCCTGCTGCTCTACCCCATCGACCTGGTGAAGGCCAGCGGCGTGGCGCGCAGCATGAACTTCGTCAGCAACGCGGCGGCGCTGTCGGTGTTCATCTTTTCCGGTCAGGTGGACTGGATCATCGGCCTGTGCATGGGCTCGTCGCTAATGGTCGGCGCATTCTTCGGCGCCCGCACCGCCATCAGTGGCGGCGCGAAGTTCATCCGCCCGGTGTTCATCACCGTGGTGCTGGCCCTGACCGTCCGTTTAGCCTGGCAGCACTGGTTCAGCGTGGCCTAAGCGCCGCGCCACATAGACGTCGATCAGGTAACGGGCAATCGAGCGTGACGCCGGCAACGGCGGCAGCGCATGTACGTTGAACCACTGGGCATCTTCGATTTCGTCTTCCTGACAGACGATCTCGCCCCCGGCGTATTCGGCATGGAAGCCGAGCATCATCGAGTGCGGAAACGGCCAGCACTGGCTGCCCAGGTATTGGATGTTCTTGACCTCGATGCTCACCTCCTCGCGAACCTCGCGGATCAGGCAATCCTCGGCCGACTCACCCGGCTCGGCAAACCCCGCCAGTGTGCTGTAGACCCCCGTGACGAAACGCGGTGAACGCGCCAGCAGGATTTCATCGCCACGGGTGACCAGCACGATCATGCTCGGCGAAATGCGTGGATAACTGCGCAAATCACATGGCTGACAATACATCGCCCGCTCCCGCGGCACTTGCGACATGGCCTGCCCGCAATTGCCGCAGAAACGATGCTCGCGAGCCCAGGTGCCGATCTGCGCGGCGTAACCCAGCACTTTATAAACCGTGTGATCGCCGTCGAGCATGAACGCCCGCAAACCTTTCCAGTTGCAGCCCGGCACTTCGCTGTGGCTGCGCAGTTCCAGCAGGTAGACCGGCTCGCCATCCAGATGACCGATACCGTGCTCCGCCAGAATCGACAGGTCCTGACGCTTGAGCCATTCCCGCGGGAACAACGCGCCATTGTCGTCGAACAGAAAGCCTTCGGGGCTGCGTGCGACGGCCCAGCCGCCGGGTTGGTCAGTGTCCAGTACTGCGGTGGTCCAGCGAGCGATCATGGTCAATCAATCCAGGAATTCAGGTTTCTGTTTGCTCATATGGGCGGCCATGGCCACGCGCAAATCGGTGGATTGCAGCATGGCGGCGTTCCAGGTAGCGACGTATTCGAGGCCGTCATCGATGCGGTGATCGCGCATGTAGCTGATCATTTCCTTGGTGCCGGTGACGGCTATCGGCGACTTGGCGGCGATTGTGTGGGCAATGCCCATGACACCGTCGAGCAGGCTGGCGGCGTCGCTGTAGACGCGATTGACCAGGCCCATGTCCCGCGCTTCGTCGGCACCGAAGGTGCGCCCCGTGTAAGCCAATTCACGCAGCATGCCGTCCCCGATGATTCGCGGCAAGCGTTGCAGCGTCCCGACGTCGGCGGCCATGCCGATGTCGATTTCCTTGATCGAGAATTGGGCGTCCTCTGCGGCATAACGCATGTCGCAGGCGGCAATCAGATCGATTGCACCGCCCAGGCAATAACCCTGAATCGCCGCGAGCACCGGTTTGCGGCAGTTATCGACGGCATTGAACGAGGCTTGCAGGTTGAGGATCTTGCGCCGCAGCAGGCGTGCGTTGCGCCCTACGTCCTTGCCGAGCTCGTTGGCCACACCGGCCAGCATCATCAGGTCGATACCCGACGAAAAATGCTTGCCCGCCCCGCTGAGGACCACCACGCGCACTTCATCGGTGTCGTCGATCCATTGGAAAATCTCGACGATCTCGCTCCAGAACGCAGCGTTCATCGCGTTGATCTTCTCCGGACGGTTGATCTGCACATGGGCGATTTTATCAACCAGCTCGACGTTGAACGCAGTGTACTGAGACATGCCAATGATCCTTTTGCGGGCAAAAATGAGGCCCGAACTATACAAGGCACCAAGGTGGGGAGTAAGGCAGTGGTTCGGCCAAATGCGGGACTCGCACGAGACGCACCATTACAGTGCATTACCGCAAAATCATGTCGCACATTTATGTGACTGCACGGTGACTTTTTGAGGCCGAAACGCAAAAAAAGCTGCACTTCGTCGGGGCGTCCGCACCGTGATCAGGCACGTTCGTACCGCCTTAAACCGATTGTCGAACAATTTTGCCATCAGCCCTCTGACGCTCTAAGTTCTGGCCTAGACTCATTTTCTCAAGATAAGACCGGTCGGTCACAAAGCGGAAAAAAAGTCGAAACTTTTACCATTCCCGATCGGTCATCTGAAAAGAAGGTGCGTTGCGACTGGTGCAATCTTTGCAATGGCTCATTCACCCCTTTTGCTTCAACGCATTGGGCAGCGCTTGCTCACTGATGCGTAGCGCGTTCGCGCCCGGCCACGGGAATTGGCCATGGAACACCGTTTGCCAGACCTAAAAATTAGATCAACAACACGGGAGATTCATATGATCAGTACGGCTTTGGAGATACAGGGAGAGCGTCCTCATCAGGTTGGCGAATCGAGCGCCGTTACTGCCGCCAATACTCAACCGATCAACGTCCCCGTCACCAAGACGTTGGCGCCGGTGGTCAGCCAGAACCCCAACCGCAAGAAAGTCCTGTTCGTCACCTCGGAAATTGCCGATCTGGTGAAGACCGGTGGCCTGGGCGACGTGTCCGCCGCACTGCCGCGCGCCTTGGCCCATCTGCACGATGTGCGGGTGTTGATTCCCGGTTATCCGCAGGTGCTGAACAGCGAAAACCCGATTCATGTCATCGGTGAGCTGGGTGGTCACGCGGCGCTGCCACCGTGCAAGGTCGGGCGCATGGACATGCCCGACGGTCTGGTCATTTACGTGTTGATCTGCCCCGAACTCTACGAGCGCGAAGGTTCTCCCTACGGCGCCAACAACGGCCGCGACTGGCCGGATAACCATATCCGCTTCGCCCGTCTGGGCCTGGCCGCTGCCGATATCGCCGCCAACCTGGCGCAAATTCACTGGTGCCCGGACCTGGTGCATGCCCATGACTGGCCGGCTGGCCTGGCCCCTGCCTATATGCACTGGCGCGGACAACGCACCCCGACGCTGTTCACCATCCATAACCTGGCGTATCAGGGCGTGACCAGTCTGGGATCGTGCCCCGAACTGGGCATCCCGCACCACGCGCTGCAACAGGAAGGCATGGAGTTCTACGGCAAGATGTCGTTCCTCAAGGCCGGCATGGCCTATTCGAGCCACATCACCACGGTCAGCGCGACCTACGCACAGGAAATCACCACCCCGGATTTCGGCTGCGGTCTCGACGGTTTCCTCGCCGCCAAGACCCAGCAAGGTTTGCTGAGCGGTATTCCCAACGGCATCGATGAGAGCTGGGATTCCGCCACCGATCCACACCTGTTCTGCCCGTTCGGCATTGGCGAATGGGAAGGCAAAGCCATGAATGCCGCCCACGTGCGTGAGTTGTTTGGTCTGGAAGACTCCCAGGGCCCGCTGTTCGCCGTGGTGTCGCGACTGGTTTACCAGAAAGGCCTGGACCTCACCGAAGCGGTGTCCGAGTACATCGTCAAAAACGGCGGGCAAATCGCGATCATCGGCCGCGGCGAGCCGGAAGAGGAGCAGGCCATGCGTGAACTGGCCCTGCGCTTCCCTGGGCAGATCGGTGTGCGCATCGGTTTCAACGAAACCGATGCCCGCCGCATGTTCGCCGGCAGCGATTTCCTGCTGATGCCATCCCGCTACGAACCTTGCGGCCTGAGCCAGATGTACGCCCAGCGCTTCGGCTCATTGCCGGTGGCGCGCAATACCGGTGGCCTGGCCGACACCATCGAAAACGGCGTGACCGGGTTCCTGTTCGACGAATCCACGGTGGCTAGTTATCAAGAGGCGTTGAGCCGGGCGTTCAAGGTGTTTGCCTTCCCGGACCTGCTGAACGCCATGCGCTGCCGGGCAATGGCGGCGCCGTTCAACTGGTGCAAAGCGGTCGAACCCTACGCCGAACTCTACGAACAGCTTGTGGCTAAAGCGTTGGGGAAATCGAACAAACAGTAAGAGGCCAGGAAAAATGCCGTTTCGGACCCTTGAGACCTGGCCCCACGGCGCGATCATGCTGGACACAAACCACACGCAGTTTGCGTTGTGGGCGCCAGATGCGTTTTACGTCAGTGTCGAACTGGAAAATGGACAGTCCTTGCCGTTGCTGCCTCAGGCCGACGGCTGGTTCGTGATCAACACCCGATGCCCGGCGGGGACGCGTTACCGCTTCTGCATCGATGGTGAGCTGGAGGTGCCCGACCCGGCCTCCCGCGCCCAGGCGGGCGATGTTGACCGCCACAGCGTGGTGGTCGATCCGCTGGTTTATCAGTGGCGACACGCGGGATGGCGCGGGCGACCGTTGAACGAGGCCGTGATCTACGAGTTGCACGTCGGTGCGCTCGGCGGCTTCGAGGCCGTCGAGCAGCATCTGGCGCGGCTGGTTGAACTGGGTGTCACCGCGATCGAACTGATGCCCGTGGCGCAGTTCCCCGGCGAGCGCAATTGGGGCTACGACGGCGTCCTGCCCTTTGCACCTCAGGCCTCGTATGGTTCGCCGGAGCAACTCAAGCACTTGATCGACAGCGCCCATGGTCATGGTCTGGCGGTGATTCTCGACGTGGTCTACAACCACTTCGGGCCGGATGGCAACTACTTGCATCACTACGCCAAGGCCTTTTTCCGCGACGACAAGCACACGCCCTGGGGCGCAGCCATTGATTTCCGTCGTCGTGAGGTGCGGGACTTCTTTATCGAAAATGCGTTGATGTGGTTGCAGGTGTACCGTTTCGACGGTTTGCGCCTGGACGCCGTGCACGCCATCGATGACCCGAACGTGCTTCAGGAACTGGCGCAACGGATACGACAGCAGACCGATCCTGCGCGCCATATCTGGTTGATGCTGGAAAACGAGCACAACGAGTCCAGCCTGCTGGAGCAAGGTTACGACGCACAATGGAACGACGACGGGCACAACGCCTTGCACGTCTTGCTGACCGGAGAAACCGACGCCTACTACGCTGACTATGCACACAACCCTACCGAACAGCTGGCGCGCTGCCTGACCCAGGGTTTTGTGTTCCAGGGCCACCTCAACCGTCAGGGTGTACCGCGTGGCGAGCCCAGCGCACACCTGCCGCCCAGTGCGTTCATTCTGTTTTTGCAGAACCACGATCAGATCGGTAACCGCGCATTCGGCGAACGCCTGCATCAACTGGCCCATCCGCAGGCGTTGCGGGCAGCCACGGTGTTGTTGCTGTTATCGCCGATGATTCCGCTGTTCTTCATGGGCGATGAATACGCAGTCGAGCAACCCTTCCTGTTTTTCACCAGCCACAACGGCGAGTTGGCGAAGCTCGTACGCGAAGGACGTCGCAACGAATTCGCCGCGCTCAGCGCGTTCGCCGATCCGCAGCAGCGCGAGCGTATTCCCGATCCCAATGCGCCACAAACCTTCGAGGCCTCCCGCCCGGTGATGCCAACGACCGTTGATAGCGCGATGTACGACCTGTATCGCGAGCTGTTGCAGATCCGCCATCGACACATCACCCCGCGCCTGTCCGGCACTCAGGCGCTGGACGCCAAAGTATTGGGCGATGGCGCAGTCAGTGCGTCCTGGCGCCTGGGCGATGGCAGCTTGTTGCGCATTGACCTGAACCTCGGCGAAAAACCCGTGTTCCACGCCCCACAAGCCAGCGCTGAGCTATTGTTCGAACATCCGCCCCGATCCGCCACCTTGCTGGATCAAGGCACCCTTGCCCCCCATTGCGCGCTCGTCAGCCTTTCGGCCGCAGCCCCTTTGCTACCCCTTACGGAGAGCGTCCATGAGTGATGCGCAACTGGAAATCCTGGCCAGCCGGGCCGGCCTCGCGGTCGATTGGATCGATGCCAATG
Organism: Pseudomonas sp. C32; assembly: GCF_030417915.1. Lineage (NCBI taxonomy): Bacteria > Pseudomonadati > Pseudomonadota > Gammaproteobacteria > Pseudomonadales > Pseudomonadaceae > Pseudomonas > Pseudomonas sp. C32. Next base: position 96,496 of record NZ_JAUHUK010000003.1, read on the forward strand.
GCCGCGCACAAAAAGTCGCGCCCTCGGTACTGCGTAACGTACTGACCGGCCTCGGACACCCCGCCGGCAGCGCTCAGGAAATCGACGCCAGCCTGCTGGAACTGCAAGCGGCGCAACAGGCCTCGCACCTGCCGCCCTTGATCACCGCCGACGTCGGTGTCGGGCTGAATCTGGCGCGTTACTTTGCACCTCAGACCCCTTGCGAAATCCATCTCGAAGACGGTTCGCGCCTCAACCTGAAACTGGATGCGGACGCGGTGTTGCCGGGGCTTGTCCCTGTTGGCTATCAGCATGTCAGCATCGATGGCCAAACCTTTACCCTCGCGGTGGCCCCGGCCTGTTGCTACAGCGTGGCCGACGCGGTCGACAGCCCGATCCCGCGGGCCTGGGGCCTGGGCGTGCAACTCTATAGCTTGCGTCGACAGGGCGATGGCGGTTTCGGCGACACCCAGGCGCTGGAAGACCTTGCCCGAGTGGCCGGCGAACGCGGTGCAGATGCGCTGGCAATCAGTCCGCTGCACGCGATGTTCTCCAGTGACACCCAACGCTACAGCCCTTATTCACCGTCCAGCCGTTTATTTCTCAATAGCCTCTACTGCGCACCCGGAGCGATTCTGGGTGAGCGCGCTTTGCGCACCGCCATCGATGCCACCGGCCTGGCCGATCAGTTGAAGGCGCTGGAAGACCGCCCGCTGATCGACTGGCCGACCGCCGCCGAGGCCAAACACCGGATATTGCAGGCGCTGTACGAAGGTTTCGTTCAGGGCGAGCACCCGTTGCACGCCGACTTCAGCAGTTTCCGCCATGCCGGTGGCGAAGCCCTGGAAAACCATTGCCGCTTCGAAGCCATTCAAGAAGCGCGTGCCGCCCGGGGTGAAAACCTCGACTGGCGTCAATGGCCCGCGCAGTGGCGCAATCCACGCAGCGCCGCGTTGGCCGAATTTGCCGAAGAAAACGCCGGCCGCATCGGTTTTTTTGCATTCTGCCAATGGTTGATCACCCGCTGCCTGGAGCGAGCCCAAGCCGCCGCCCGCAGCAGCGGCATGAACATTGGCTTGATCACCGATCTGGCGGTCGGCGCCGACGGTGCCGGCAGCCAGGCCTGGAGTCGCCAGGACGAACTGCTCGCCTCACTGACCGTCGGTGCACCGCCGGACATTCTCAACCGCAACGGTCAGGGCTGGGGGATTTCCGCGTTCTCCCCGGAAGGCCTGATGCGCAATGGCTTCCGCGCGTTCATCGAAATGCTGCGGGCCAACTTCGCCCATGCCGGTGGCTTGCGCATTGACCACGTCATGGGCCTGCAACGCCTGTGGGTCATTCCCAACGGCTCGCCGCCCGCCGACGGTGCCTACCTCTATTACCCGGTGGACGACTTGCTGCGTCTGTTGACCCTCGAATCCCATCGTCATCAGGCCATCGTGCTGGGTGAAGACCTCGGCACCGTGCCGGAAGGACTGCGGGAAAAACTCATCGCCCGCTCGATGCTCGGCATGCGCGTGTTGTTGTTCGAGCAAGACAACACCCACTTCAAACCGATTCTCGACTGGCCGGACAACGCCTTGGCGACCACCAGCACCCACGACCTGCCGACGCTCAACGGCTGGTGGCATGGTCGCGACATCGACTGGAATGCACGGCTCGGCATGGTCGATGCCAGTGGTGAAATTGAATGGCGCCAACACCGCGAGCGCGAGCGCGAAGGGCTGCGCCGGGCCTTGAGCCAGGACCCGCAGAATTTTCGGGAAGAGTCGCACGAGACCGATCAGATCCTCGATGCCAGCGTGCGTTTCCTCGGCCACACCCGTGCGCCGCTGGTGCTGCTGCCGCTGGAAGATGCGCTGGGCGTCGAGCAACAGGCCAACCTGCCCGGCACCATTGATGCGCACCCCAACTGGTCGCGACGGCTTGCCGGCTATAGCGAAGCCCTGCTCGACGGCCCGGACGCTGCCCGGCGCCTGGAGCTGCTCGCCTGCGCGCGCCTGCAAGCCGCCGAGCGTGATCGATGACAAAAACGCTGACCCCGACGCTTCGCGCCACCCTGCGGCTGCAATTTCACAAAGGCTTCACGCTTGACGATGCAGTGCCGCTAGTGCCGTATTTCGCCCGTTTGGGCATCAGCCATGTCTACGCCTCGCCTCTGCTGCGCGCTCGCTCGGGTTCAATGCATGGTTATGACGTGGTGGACCCGACCCGGGTCAATCCGGAACTGGGCGGTGAAGTGGCGCTGCGGCGCCTGGTCAGTGCCTTGCGCGAACACAACATGGGGCTGATCCTCGACATCGTCTCCAACCATATGGCGGTGGGCGGCGCAGATAACCCCTGGTGGCTGGACCTGTTGGAATGGGGACGGCTGAGCCCCTACGGCGAGTTCTTCGATATCCAGTGGCACTCACCCGATCCGCTGATGGATGGCCAATTGCTCCTGCCGTTCCTTGGCAGCGATTACGGCGTTGCCCTGCAGGACGGAACCCTGCCGATACGCTTCGACGCCTGGCACGGTGCGTTCCATGTTGAACACTACGACCACCGGTTTCCGATTTGCCCCAGCGATTACGGTGAATTGCTCAAGACCGATGCGCCGCTCGAGGCACCGCAGGCCGAACAGCTCAAGGCCCTTGCCGACCGATTCAGCAGCCTGAGTTACCAGACCGATGCACACAGTCTGGCGATCCCTCTGAAAGCCGAGCTGCGGGATTTGGCCAGCGACCCGCTGATTGCCCGCACCCTCGAAGAGCACCTCAAGCGCTACGACACCCAGACTGCCGAGGGTTTCCAGCGCCTGCACAACCTGCTGGAACGCCAGAGCTATCGCCTGGCCAGTTGGCGCACCGCCGCCGATGACATCAACTGGCGGCGTTTTTTCGACATCAACGAACTGGGTGGCCTGCGTGTTGAACGTCCGGCGGTGTTCGAAGCGACCCACGCGAAAATCTTCCAGCTGGTGGCTGAAGGGCTGATCGACGGGCTGCGCATCGACCATATCGACGGCCTCGCCGACCCTCGGGGTTATTGCCGAAAGCTGCGTCGACGGGTCGACAGTTTATCGGCGGGCCGGCACTTGCCCATCTACGTCGAAAAGATCCTTGGCGAAGGTGAAACCCTGCACCGCGACTGGTCGGTGGATGGCACCACCGGTTACGAGTTCATGAACCAACTCTCGCTGTTGCAACACGATCCACTCGGCGAACAGACGCTCGCCGGGCTTTGGCAGCGTGACAGTGAACGTCCCGCCGATTTTGCTCAGGAGGCTCTGCTGGCGCGACAGCAAATCCTCAACGGCTCCCTCGCCAGTGACTTTGAAAGTGTCGCCCAGGCCTTGCTGCAAGTGGCCCGGGACAACCTCATGACCCGCGACCTGACCCTCGGTGCGATTCGCCGGGCGTTGCAGGCGTTGATCGTGCATTTCCCGGTGTACCGCACCTACATCAGCGCTGAGGGTCGCTCCGGGCAGGATGAGGTGTTTTTCCGCCAAGCCATGGACGGTGCCCGGGCAACCCTTGGCGAAGGCGACTGGCCGGTGCTCGATTGCCTGGCGGGCTGGCTCGGGGGAGAGTCTTGGCGGCGACGCCCCGCCGGGCGCGAGCGCAAACGCCTCAAGCACGCCTGCGTACGCTTTCAGCAACTGACTTCACCTGCCGCAGCAAAAGCGGTGGAAGACACGGCGCTCTATCGTTCGGCGGTGCTGCTGTCGCGCAATGACGTGGGCTTCAGCACCGAGCAGTTCAGTGCGCCAGTCGAAGCCTTTCATCTGGCCTGCATCGAGCGCCGCCAAACCTTTCCCGACAATTTGCTGGCCACTGCCACACATGATCATAAACGCGGTGAAGACACCCGCGCACGCTTGGCCGTGTTGAGCGAACGCAGCGAGTGGTATGCCGATCAGATTGGCGTGTGGCGCGCCCTCGCCCGCCCGCTACGCAACGACGATCAAATGCCATCGGCGGGCGATGAGTTGATTCTGTATCAAGCCATTCTTGGGAGCTGGCCGTTGGAATTGCGGGCTGACGACCACGCGGCGCTGCAAGCCTATGGCAAGCGCCTGTGGCAATGGCAACGCAAAGCGCTGCGTGAAGCCAAGCTGCAAAGTAGCTGGAGTGCGCCCAACGACGCCTATGAACAAGCGACCGAAGACTTTCTCCAGCACCTGCTGCTGAGCCCGGAAGGTGAACCGCTGCGCACCGCCCTCGAAAAGGCTGTCCAATCAATCGCCACGCCCGGCGCCCTCAACGGTTTGGCGCAAACTTTGCTGCGCATGACAGTGCCTGGGGTGCCGGACCTTTATCAGGGCAATGACTTCTGGGACTTCAGCCTGGTCGATCCGGATAACCGCCAACCGGTCGATTACACCCGCCGCCAACAGGCGCTGCAGCAAACGGTTGACCTGCCCGAGCTGCGGGCGAACTGGCGTGACGGGCGCATCAAGCAGGCCTTGATTGCGCGCACGTTGAGCCTGCGTGCCGAACAGGCGCCGCTGTTTCGCCGAGGCACTTATCAGGCCTTGGAAGTGCTGGGCAGCCAGGCCCATCGCGTACTGGCGTTTGTGCGTGAACACGAAGGAACACGCGCCATCGTGATTGTGCCGATTCGTTGCGCGCCACTGCTGGAAAACAGTGCCGAACCACAGATCGACGCGCCGCTGTGGGGCGATACACGCGTCAACTTGCCATTCGCTGAGCCTGAGGAAAATCTGAAGGGACTTTTTTCGAGCGTCGCAGTCACAAAACACAGAGAGCTGATGATCAGCGCCGCGCTGGGGGATTTCCCGGTCAATCTCATTATTCAAAAGACCCACACTTAAGTTCAGTTCAGGAGCATTGCGATGAGTACCGACGATAAACGCATCCGCGAATTCGCTTATCAGATCTGGGAATCAGAAGGAAAACCCGAAGGTCAGGAAACCCGCCACTGGGAGATGGCCCGCAAGCTGGCCGAAGCCGAAGCCCTGGCCCCGAGCAAATCCCCCAAAGCCACCGGCAGCAAACCCGCCGTAAAGAAAACCGGCGACGGCAAGCTCACCGATGGCAAAGCGCTGAACGGCGCCGCACCAAAAGCCAAGGCCAAACCTGTGGCGGCATCAAAAGTGATCCCGCCGGGGGAAAAAGCCGCCGAGAAAAAGCCCCGGGCTGCGCGAAAACCGCCCGCGGTCTGATTGACACAGCGTTGTTCCTGAATGACGCCGTGGCGGGCCCGCTCGCCACCGTGGTTACGCTCGTCCGAAAAAACCTGTAGGAGCGAGCCTGCTCGCGATAGCGGTTCAACATTCAGCACCTGCGCAGGCTGACACACCATCGCGAGCAAGCTCGCGCCTACAGGTTAAACGTTTGCCGGAGATTTTATGACCAGCCCCAAGAAAGCCACCGCACCCGCTCCCCATGCCGAGGCCACGCGAATCCGCGAGGGTTTGCCCTTTCCGCTGGGTGCGACCTGGGATGGCCTGGGGGTCAACTTCGCGTTGTTTTCCGCCCACGCCACCAAGGTGGAATTGTGTCTGTTCGACGACACCGGCGAAGTCGAACTCGAACGCATCGAACTCCCGGAATACACCGACGAGATCTACCACGGCTACCTGCCTGACGCCCACCCGGGGCTCATCTACGGCTACCGGGTCTATGGCCCCTACGACCCGGCGAACGGCCATCGTTTCAATCACAACAAATTGCTGATCGATCCTTACGCCAAGCAACTGGTCGGCAAACTTAAATGGTCTGAAGCGCTGTTCGGCTACACCATCGGCCACCCCGACGCCGACCTCAGTTTCGACGATCGCGACAGCGCGCCCTTCGTGCCCAAATGCAAGGTGATCGACCCGGCGCACACTTGGGGCCACGACCATCGCGTCAGCGTGCCGTGGGACAAAACGATCATCTATGAAACCCATGTCCGCGGTTTCACCATGCGTCATCCGAGCGTCCCCGAGAACGTACGCGGCACGTTTGCCGGGTTGATGGTCGATGACGTGGTGGAGCACATTCGCAAGCTCGGGGTGTCGAGCGTAGAGTTGTTGCCGATTCACGCCTTCGTCAATGACCAGCACCTGCTGCACAAAGGCATGACCAATTACTGGGGCTACAACAGCATCGCCTTCTTCGCCCCCGATCCGCGCTACCTGGCCAGTGGCAAGATCGCCGAATTCAAGGAAATGGTCGCGCACCTGCACGAGGCCAATCTGGAAGTGATCCTCGACGTGGTCTACAACCACACCGCCGAGGGCAACGAGCAAGGCCCGACCCTGTCCATGCGCGGCATCGACAACGCGTCGTACTACCGCTTGATGCCCGACGACAAACGCTTCTACATCAACGATTCCGGCACCGGCAACACCCTGGACCTCAGTCACCCTTGCGTGCTGCAAATGGTCACCGACTCCCTGCGTTACTGGGCCACGGAAATGCACGTGGACGGTTTCCGTTTTGATCTGGCGACCATCCTCGGGCGCTACCACGATGGGTTCGACGAACGCCACAGCTTCCTCGTGGCCTGCCGCCAGGACCCGGTGCTGCGCCAGGTCAAATTGATTGCAGAACCCTGGGACTGCGGCCCCGGCGGCTATCAGGTCGGCGGATTTCCACCGGGCTGGGTTGAATGGAACGACAAATTCCGCGACACCGTCCGCGCGTTCTGGAAAGGCGATGACGGGCAACTGGCGGACTTCGCCAGCCGCATGACCGCCTCTGGCGAAATGTTCAACCAGCGTGGACGGCGGCCCTATTCATCCGTCAACTTCATTACCGCCCATGACGGTTTCACCCTCAACGACCTGGTGTCGTACAACGACAAGCACAACGAAGCCAACGACGAGGACAATCAGGACGGCAGCAACAACAATCTGTCGTGGAACCACGGCGTCGAAGGCCCGACCGACGACCCCGAAATCAACGCCCTGCGTCACCGGCAAATGCGCAACTTCTTCGCCACCCTACTGCTCGCCCAAGGCACGCCGATGCTGGTGGCCGGCGATGAGTTCGCGCGCACCCAGGACGGCAACAACAATGCCTATTGCCAGGACAGCGAGATCGGCTGGGTCAACTGGGACCTGAGCGAAGACGGCAAGGCATTGCTCAAGTTCGTCAAACGCCTGATCAAGTTACGCCAGACTTATCCGATCCTGCGCCGCGGGCGCTTTCTGGTGGGTAATTACAACGAGGACATCGGCGTCAAGGACGTGACCTGGCTGGCGCCGGACGGCACTGAAATGAACACCGAGCACTGGCACGATGCGCACAATCGCTGCCTGGGCATGCTGCTCGACGGGCGCGCCCAGGAAACCGGGATTCGTCGCAAAGGCGTCGACGCCACATTGATGCTGGTGGTCAACGCCCATCACGACATCGTCAACTTCCGGTTGCCGGAAGTGCCTGACGGCGGTTTCTGGACTTGCATGATCGACACCAACCAACCGTCGGTTCGCGGCCAGGAGCGCTTTGAATTCGGTCATGAATATTCGATCACCGGACGGTCGCTGCTGTTGTTTGAACTTCAGCGTGAGGAAGAAGAATAAAAGTGACCGGAGGTCCGGGAAAATGACGTCTCAGAGGGTTTCGCGACGCGACGAATAGCCATTCATGGACAATACTCGGTGACGCGGCAATCCAGGATCGGGAATGCCGTACAGGTCATCAACCAGCCTTCACGGGTCTGACGGGCAGGAGTTGAACAAGCACCGCGCATGACTGAAGGCCAAGCAGAACAAGGACGTAACCTCATGAAATCCGTATCTATCCTCGAAACCGCCGCAGCCGCCCAGATCTGGAACAGCGCGGCACAGCTGGACAACATCCCGGTCATCAATACCCAGTCCCTGGTGCCTGCCGGTGCGCGCGCCGTGTTCATTGCCCCGCACCCCGGTGATGAAGTCGTGACGTGCGGCGGCCTGCTGCAACTGCTCAGCCAACTGGGGCATCCCCTGCAATTGATCTCGATCACGGACGGCAGCGCCAGCCATCCGGGGTCTCAGCAATGGTCGGAAAAACGCCTCAGCGTTTTTCGCCCACAGGAAAGCGTCGAAGCCCTGCGGCGGTTGGGGTTGCCGATGCATAGCCTGAAGTGGATCCGCGGCGGTTTCACCGACAACGCCCTGGTTGAGCGCGAAGAACAGATCAGTCAGTTCATAGCCCGTTATTTGCGCCCCGGCGATGTGGTGTTCAGCACCTGGCGCGAAGACGGCAACGTCGACCACGACACTGTGGGTCGCGCCAGTGCAAAAGCCGCTGCCAGCATCGGCGCGTCATTCAACGAAGTTCCCGTTCGCGCCTGGCACTGGCCGGCACGGGATCGAGAACACATTCCATGGCATCGAGCGCGAAAGGTGCGTCTCGACACCTGGACCGTCGCCCGCAAAAGCCACGCCACCCACGCATACGCCAGCCAGCTCGAAGGCGAGCCCGCCCTCGGCCTTGCCCCCATGCTGCCGCGCGTGTTGCTCGAACGCATGCGCTTACCCTATGAAGTCGTCTTCATCTGAGCCCGTGTTTTGGACGCTGGAAAACTGAACTGCCCGTCATCGCATCAGTCGCATGCATAAGCAGCCCTGAGTCAGAGGAGCCAACGTGGCCAGTCATCCGAAGCAGCAGGCAACGGAATCGTCGCCGTTGGATCCCCCCGCCGCGATTCATCGGCTGTGCGTGCTGACGGTCAATACCCACAAGGGTTTTACCGCGCTCAACCGGCGCTTCATTCTGCCGGAGCTGCGTGAAGCGGTGCGCAGCACATCGGCGGATCTGGTGTTTCTGCAGGAAGTTGTCGGTGAACACGAGCGTCACTCCTCACGCTTCAGCGACTGGCCGCAAACCTCTCAATACGAGTTCCTCGCCGACAGCATGTGGAGCGACTTTGCCTATGGCCGCAACGCCGTGTACCCCAACGGCCATCATGGCAATGCCCTGCTGTCGAAGTACCCGATCCGCGAATACCGCAATCTCGACGTGTCCATCACCGGCCCCGAACGTCGCGGCCTGCTGCATTGCGTGCTGGATGTCCCCGGCCATGCCGAAGTGCATGCGATTTGTGTGCACCTGAGCCTGCTCGAAAGTCATCGCCAACTGCAATTGCAGTTGCTCTGCCAATTGCTCGAATCCCTGCCTGAGGATGCGCCGGTGATCGTCGCCGGCGATTTCAATGACTGGCAGCTACAGGGCAACGCCACCCTCGCCCGCCACGATTACCTGCACGAAGCCTTCGAGCGCCACCACGGGCGACCCGCCAAGACTTACCCCGCGCGTTTTCCCTTGCTGCGCCTGGACCGCATCTACCTGCGCAACGCCAACAGTCATAAGCCGCGAATCCTCGGGAATAAACCCTGGACGCATCTGTCCGATCATTTGCCGTTGGCGGTGGAAGTGCATCTTTGAATTCAATGCGGCGTAGCGCACCTGTGTTTCGTGATGTCGATACCCCATCGGCGACTCCAGCATTATCGACAGCAGCCAGCCACGGTGAACAAACGGCAACCCAGGCGTGAGGGCCCGCTGTCCATCGCGAAAAAGGCTCTAGCACGCAGTTTTTTTGACGTTTCATCTAACAAACAAGAGCTTAGAGACGCGCCGTAAATCAGGCACTTAAATGACCTGAAATACCAATACCGCTTATCGGCCATTTTCTTGACGCAGCGGGTTGGGTCTTCTTGACTTCACGTTACTACCCCGGAAGTAACATCAGGACAAGCCATCGGCGCCCGTAAAAACGGGCAGCTTATGGCGTGCCCTAATCCATTCGGTCGCCCCTCACTCGGGGTAGGAGAGACGCCATAAGCGAGATCCAGCATGCGATTGCAAGGTAGACCTCCATGAAAACCACCCTCACCCCAAAAGAGATCAAAGTCACTTTTTGCACTGTCTCGAGTTCACTCCTGCTGTGTTCGTCCATGGAAGTGCAGGCCGACCCTGCCGAAGAAGACACCCTCCCGTGGTACCAGCAAGAAATCCCGACGCTCAGCCTGTCTACCCTTGCAACCACCTACCCTCACCAGTTCAGCGCCCGTCCCGACCTGCGAAGTTCGAAACTGACCGTCGAAGACGCCGCGCCTTCGGCCTGGGACCAACTCTATGGCCAGGCTTCACGCCAGGCGCAAACCGACTACCTGTCGCTGGACTCTGCCGGCCATGGCGCCAGTGACCTCAAGGGCCCGGCGATCCTGACCCTGCAAAGCACCAGCGGGCATACCCAGCGTGTGGGACTGGTGGGTGGCACACACCAGATTCAGTTCAATGGCAGCGGCGTGCGAACACCCGCCGCACTGTCCGATCCCGCCAGCGACATGCTCAACCTTCAAGGCCAGAGCCTGGGCGCCTATTGGAGCTTGACCGGGCCTCAAGGCTGGCACGTCGACTTGACGGCCAGCGGAGGCCGGGTCAACGGTTTCAGCCGCAATGAACAAGGTGCCCGCCAGGCCACCGAAGGCAGCGCAGTGACGCTGTCGGTCGAAGGCGGTTTCCCGATCGGTCTGGGTGACAACTGGGTGATTGAACCCCAGGCGCAGTTGATCAATCAGCGCATCACGCTGGACACGCCCTACGCGGGCTCGGGCAACGCTTCATCCACTGACGTGACGTCCTGGAGCGGCCGGGTCGGTGCGCGTTTGAAAGGTAGTTACGACATCAGCGGTCTGCCCGTCGAACCCTACGTGCGGACCAACTTGTGGCACACGGTGTACACCGGCAACACGGTGACACTCGATGAAGTCGACAAGATCAGCAGCAGCCGCAAGTCGTCAACCGTCGAACTGGGCCTGGGCCTGGTCGCCAGGGTGACTCCGGCGGTGAGCCTGTACGTCAGCGCCGATTACAGCAGTGACGTGGATGACAATGATCTGAACGGGTTGATCGGCAGCCTGGGTGTGCGGATGCGCTGGTGAGGCGTGTATTGGCCTGGCTGACGTTATCGCGAGCAAGCTCGCGCCTGCAGGCTTCACACCAAACCCTGCAGGAGCGAGCTGCTCGCGATGAACGCAACGCGGTTTCGGATCAGTCTCCCGGCCGCAGAATCAACACCGCCAACGGCGGCAAATTCAGGGCCAGCGACAACGCCTGACCATGGCTTGGCGTCTCCTCGGCCAGAACCCCGCCTTCATTGCCGTAATTGGACCCGGCATAGGTCGCTGAATCGCTGTTCATCAATTCCTTCCAGCGCCCGGCAAACGGCACGCCTACGCGATAGGCTTCACGAGGCACCGGTGTGAAGTTAGCCACCACCAGGATCGGCTCGCCCTCCTTGCTCCAGCGCAACCACGCATAGACGCTGTTGATCGCATCGTCGCCGATCAGCCACTGGAAACCCTGCGGCACGTCATCCTGCTCGTGCAGCGCCGGCTCTTCCCGGTACAGGCGATTGAGGTCGGCGACCAGTTTCTGCACGCCTTGGTGCTCGGGGTATTGCAACAGATACCAATCCAGTTGCTGATCGTGGTTCCACTCGCGCCACTGGCCGAACTCGCAGCCCATGAACAACAGCTTCTTGCCCGGATGGGTCCACATGAAACTCAGGTAGGCCCGCAGGTTGGCGAATTTCTGCCAGCGGTCGCCGGGCATCTTGTCGATCAGCGAGTGTTTGCCGTGCACCACTTCGTCATGGGAAATCGGCAGGATGAAGCGCTCGGACCAGGCGTAGACGAGGCCGAAACTCAGTTCATTGTGGTGATGCGCGCGGTACACCGGGTCTTGCTGGATGTAATGCAGCGAATCGTGCATCCAGCCCATGTTCCATTTATAGGCAAAGCCCAAACCGCCCTGCTGCGTGCTCTGGCTCACGCCCGGCCACGCGGTGGACTCCTCGGCAATCACCAAGGCACCCGGCGCTTCCAGGGCGACGACGTCGTTGAGATGACGCAGGAAGTCGATGGCTTCCAGGTTTTCCCGGCCGCCATGACGGTTCGGCACCCACTCACCGGCCTTGCGCGAATAGTCGCGGTACAGCATCGACGCCACGGCATCGACCCGCAGGCCGTCGACATGGAAATGCTTGAGCCAGTGCAGCGCCGACGCCAGCATGTAGCCGTGCACTTCGGTGCGGCCAAGGTTGTAGATCAGCGTGTCCCAGTCCTGATGAAAACCTTCCTGGGGGTTGCCGTATTCATAGAGTGCGGTGCCGTCGAACTGCGCCAGACCATGGGTGTCGGTGGGGAAATGCGCCGGCACCCAGTCGAGGATCACGCCGAGCCCCGCCACGTGACAGGCGTTGACGAACGCCGCGAATTCATCCGGCGTGCCGTAGCGCGCACTCGGGGCGAATTGCGCCAGCAGTTGATAACCCCAGGAGCCACCGAACGGGTGCTCCATGATCGGCATCAGTTCAATGTGGGTGAAACCCAGTTCCTTGACGTACGGAATCAAGCGCTCGGCCAGTTCCGGCCAGGTGTACTGGCGGGCCACTTCGCCCAGATCATCCAGTTCGCATTGCCACGATCCGGCGTGCAGTTCATAGATCGACAAGGGCGCGCTCGGGAGATGGCGATCACCTCGGGACATCATCCAGTCCTGGTCCTGCCAATCGACTTGCAGCGGCGAAGCGACTTTCGACGCTGTGTCCGGCGGCAGGGTCGTTGCCAGTGCCACGGGGTCGGCCTTCAGCGGCAGAATCCCATGGGCGCCAAGGATCTCGTACTTGTAGGCCTCTCCCGCTTGCAGGCGCGGGATGAACAATTCCCAGACCCCGGTGGGATGGCGCAGGCGCATCGGATGACGACGCCCATCCCACACGTTGAAATCACCGACCACCGAGACCCTTCTGGCATTCGGTGCCCACACGGCGAAACGCACGCCATCGACGCCGTCGACCGTCTTCAGTTGCGCACCGAGGCAGGCACTCAGATCGCGGTGATTGCCCTCGGCAAACAGGTACAAATCCATTTCGCCCAGCAACGCGCCGAAGCTGTAAGGGTCTTCGGCCAGTTGCTCGCCACCCGCCCAGCGTGTACGCAGCAGGTAAGGCTGAGCCCGCTCGAAATGCCCGACAAACAACCCCGGCGTCTGTGTGTGCTCAAGGTCGCCAAGCTCGTCGCCGGTCGCTTTGTCCACCACCTGGACACTCAGGGCGTCCGGAAGATAAGCCCGGATAAACTGCCCGCCGGCACCATCGCCGTGGGGACCGAGAATGGAAAATGGGTCGATGTGTTCAGCGCGTACCAGCGCATCGATATCCCGCGCCCTGGGTAGCAGCGCTGCTTTGTGATCACCCTGTTCCTTGTTCGAGATACTCATGACTACTCTCCACCAAGATCGGAAAAGGGTTTAAGCCCACTCAGTAATCCATACAAACCGTGCAACGGCACAGGTAGCCAGGTCGGGCGATTCTCAGCCTCGTAGGCTACTTCATACGCCGCTTTCTCCAAACCGAACAACGCCAGCGCGGCATCTTCACTGTCCGGATCTTGCCATGCATGGCCAAGACCGGCAGCCGCTAGCCGATAAGCGTCGACGAACGACTTCCGCGCCTCCTTCAAGTAGCGCTCGGCAACCCGCACGCGTGCCGCATCGGCGACTGCGGTGTTGTCGACGCTGTGCACGTTCATCGTCATCGCCGCAGCGTAGTCGAAGGAGCGCAACACGCCGCTGACATCTTTGTAGGGGCTGTGTTTGGCCCTTCGTTCATGCAGCGGTCGTGCCGGTTCGCCCTCGAAGTCGATCAGGTACGCATCGCCCTTGATCACCAGCACCTGCCCCAAATGCAAATCGCCATGCACGCGAATCCGCAAGCCACCCGCGGTCTTTTTGCCCAATGCCTGGACATGCCCGAGGATGGCTTTTTTGTTGTCCAGCAAACGGCTGACCAGGGTTTTGTCCGCCGGGTCCAGTTCGTTTTGATGATGCTTGAGCAACGTCAACGCATGCTCGATTTGTGCCGCAACGTGCTTGGCCGAAGCCAGTGCATCTTTCTGTGTAGTGACCTGCGGCGCAAAGTCCGGGTTGGCACTCGGCGCCGCCAGCACCTGATGCATTTCCCCCAGGCGCTGGCCCAGCATGCCGGCGAAATCTTTCAATTCACCGAGCGCGTTGTAATGCTGTGCCTGTTCGGACACGGCATCAGCCAGCTCATCGCGCAGTGCCCGCTCGAGGTTGTTCTGCGTCCATTCCCAAGCGTCGCCCTGATTGCTCAAATAGCCTTGGGCGATCATCAGCAAATTGTCTTCACCGGCACCATCGCGACGCACCACGGCACCCAGCAGCGGCGAAATATGCTGGAAGCCCGCTGCCGTCAGGCAGGCGCTCATTTCCAGTTCCGGGTGCACGCCGGATGCAACTTTGCGGATCAGCTTCAACACCAGGCTGTTGCCGATCACCACGGAACTGTTGGATTGCTCGGCGGACAGATAACGCACCGGCGATTCGGCGTTCAGGCCAAATTTTTCCAGCTCGGCGGTGGCTTCGAAGCGAATGTCACCCTCGCTCGACTGCAACACCGTGCCGGCCTGAATGCCTTGCAGCACGGCGTGGACAAAGGTTTCCAGACTGAAGGCATCCGTGATCAAGCCAACCTGACGCACGCGCCGAACCCGAGACAGGGCCAATTGCTGCGGCAGCGCCGCGCCGACCTGCTCCTCCGGAATAAAGCCGAACGGCAACAGGTAACGGCTGGTCTGCCCAGCGCTGGTGACTTCGACTTCACTGAGCAACACCGGATGTTCCGAATCGCCGAAACGCACGCCGTAGGCCAGATTCACCTGTTCGATGGCCGTATCCTTGCCGGCGAACCAGCGGCGGTTCTGCAACCAGCTCGGCAGGATCTGCTGCTCCAGCGTGGTGCGGGACGGCGCTTCGAGCAGTTCTTCCATGCGTTGTTTCAGCACCAGCGTGGTGAAGTCCGGCAGGCTTTGCGCCGGTTCCACGTGCCAGCTCGGCATCTGGTTTTCTGCCGCCAGGCCGAACCAGTAGAAACCGTAGGGCGGCAGCGTCAGCAGGAAACTCAACTGACCGATGGGCGGGAACGCGTTACCGCCCAGCATCTCCACCGGCACCATGCCGACGTAGGCCGACAAGTCCAGCTCTGCCGCCTGGGCACTGCGTGATACGTTGGCCACGCACAGAATGATTTCGTACTTGCCGTCCGGCCCGGTGTATTCGCGGGTGTACGCCAGAATCCGCCGATTGCTCGGCGACAGCATCTTCAATGTCCCGCGCCCGAACGCCTTGGATTGCTTGCGCACGGCGAGCAGACGCCGGGTCCAGTTCAATAGTGAATGCGGATCGCCGGCCTGGGTTTCAACGTTGACCGACAGGTAGCCGTACTGCGGGTCGAGAATCGGCGGCAACACCAGGCTGGCCGGGTCGGCCCGGGAGAAACCGCCGTTGCGGTCGATCGACCACTGCATGGGTGTGCGCACCCCGTCGCGGTCGCCGAGGTAGATGTTGTCGCCCATGCCGATTTCATCGCCGTAATACAGGGTCGGCGTGCCGGGCATCGACAGCAGCAGGCTGTTGAGCAGCTCCACGCGGCGACGATCGCGCTCCATCAACGGCGCGAGACGGCGGCGAATCCCCAGGTTGATTCGCGCACGACGGTCAGCGGCGTAGTAATTCCACAGGTAGTCGCGCTCCTTGTCGGTGACCATTTCCAGGGTCAGCTCATCGTGGTTGCGCAGGAAAATGGCCCACTGGCAGTTGGCAGGAATATCCGGTGTCTGGCGCAGAATGTCGGTGATCGGGAAGCGATCTTCCTGCGCCAGTGCCATGTACATGCGCGGCATCAACGGAAAATGAAACGCCATGTGGCATTCATCGCCGTTCAGGCCTTTCTTGTCGGAGTCGCCGAAATACAACTGCGTGTCTTCGGGCCATTGATTGGCCTCGGCCAGCAGCATGCGGTCGGGGTAATTGGCGTCGATTTCAGCGCGGATCTTTTTCAGGACGTCATGGGTTTCCGGCAGGTTTTCGTTGTTGGTGCCGTCGCGCTCGATCAGGTAGGGAATGGCGTCCAACCGTAGGCCGTCGATGCCCATGTCGAGCCAGTAACGCATGACCGACAGCACCGCTTTCATCACCTGCGGGTTATCGAAATTGAGGTCTGGCTGGTGGGAGTAGAAACGGTGCCAGAAGTACTGGCCGGCGACCGGGTCCCAGGTCCAGTTGGACTTCTCGGTGTCGAGAAAGATGATGCGGGTACCGTCGTATTTTTGATCGTCATCGGACCACACGTAGAAATCCCGCGCCGCCGAGCCTTTTTTGGCCTTGCGCGCTCGCTGGAACCAGGCGTGCTGGTCAGACGTGTGGTTGATGACCAGTTCGGTAATCACCCGCAGGCCACGTTTATGCGCCTCGGCGATGAAGCGCTTGGCGTCGGACATGGTCCCGTAGTCGCTGTGCACACCGCGGTATTCGGCAATGTCGTAGCCGTCATCGCGACGGGGCGACGGGTAGAACGGCAACAGCCAGATGGTGTTGACGCCCAGATCGGCGATGTAATCGAGCTTGGCGATCAGGCCGGGAAAGTCGCCGATTCCGTCGTTGTTGGAGTCGAAATAGGATTTAACGTGAACCTGATAGATCACCGCATCCTTGTACCAGAGCGGGTCCTTGATGAAGGTGGCTGCTTTGGGTTTCTTCGCCATTTGAAACTCCTGGTGAAAGTGAAGCCACTGCAGACCCCCAGGTCGGCGAATCCGCTTTCGTGGCGAGGGAGCTTGCTCCCGCTGGGTTGCGCAGCAACCCCTTACATTTCGTCAGTGTTATCGCGCCTCTGGTTTGACGACTGCTTCGCAGCCGAGCGGGAGCAAGCTCCCTCGCCACAGAGGTTGTGGTGTTCTCAAAAGGCGCTAATCCGCCAAATCCCGAAGGGTTGATACGCCGGGTCGATCCGCATGAACTGGTACTTGCCGTGCCACGTCCAGCGATGGCCGTTCATCAAGTCTTCGCCCTGGGTATTGGCGTCGTCGGGCAAGCCCATTTCCCACAACGGCAACTCGAAATTCGCCTCCTGGACGTTATGCGGATCAAGGCTGACCGCCACCAGAATGAAGTTGCTGCCATCGGCGCTGCGTTTGCCGAAGTAAAGAATGTTGTCATTCCAGGCGTTGTAGATTTTCAGGCCCAAATGCGTGTGCAACGCCGGGTTCTGGCGGCGGATGCGGTTGAGCTGGGCGATCTCGGCAATGATGTTGCCCGGTGCATTGAAGTCCCGGGGACGGATCTCGTACTTCTCCGAGTCGAGGTATTCCTCCTTGCCCGGTACCGGTGCGGATTCGCAGAGCTCGAAACCGGAATACATGCCCCACAGGCCCGAGCCCATGGTCGCCAGTACCGCGCGAATGAGAAAACCGGGGCGACCGGACTCGTGAAGAAAGGCCGGGTTGATGTCCGGGGTATTGACGAAAAAATTCGGCCGGTAGCATTCACGCCACGGCGATTGATTGAGTTCGGTGAAGTAGGTCGCCAGCTCGGACTTGGTGTTGCGCCAGGTGAAATAGGTGTAGCTCTGGGAATAACCGACCTTGCCCAGCCGCGCCATCATCGCCGGCGTGGTGAACGCTTCAGCAAGAAAGATCACGTCCGGGTAGAGCGCCCGCACATCAGCAATCAGCCACTGCCAGAACGGCAACGGCTTGGTGTGCGGGTTGTCGACGCGGAAAATTTTCACGCCTTCCTCGACCCATCCCACCACGATGTCGCGCAATTCGATCCAGAGGCTGGGAATCGCCTCGACGGCATAGAAGTCGACGTTGACGATGTCCTGGTATTTCTTCGGCGGGTTTTCCGCGTATTTGATCGTGCCGTCGGGCCGCCAGTTGAACCAGCCGGGATGTTGCTTGAGCCACGGATGATCCTGGGAACACTGAATGGCAAAATCGAGGGCAATCTCCAGGCCATGGGCCGCGGCCTCCGCGACCAAACGCCGGAAGTCTTCGCGCGAGCCCAGCTGTGAATGAATCGCCTCGTGCCCGCCCTCCTCGCTGCCTATGGCATAGGGGCTGCCCGGATCATCGGGGCCGGCGGTGAGGGAATTGTTCGGGCCTTTGCGGTAGCTGCGCCCAATGGGGTGAATCGGCGGAAAGTACAGCACGTCGAAACCCATGTCCTGGATCATCGCCAGCCGTGAGTGCACATCGTTGAAGGTGCCGTGGCGGGCCGGATCGTCAGTGATCGATCGGGGGAACAGCTCATACCAACTGGCGAATTGCGCCAATTCACGCTCAACATCCAGTGGGTATTCAGGACTCAGACTGAGGTAGGCGCGATGATCGGCCTGGGCCATCAGGCCGGCGCTACGCTGGTGCAGAAACAGCGCGACCTGCTCGGTTTCGAGCAGGCCTGAGAGTTCATGGTGCAGCGCCGCGAGTTGCTCGCTGAGCTGACCTTCCGAGCGTTCGGCGGCTTGCTGAACGTGAAGCCGGCCTTCCTGCAATTCCAGACTGACCGGCACCGCGGCGGCGTGCTTCTTTTCCAGTTCGTAACGGAAACTGGCGAACTGATCGATCCAGGCCTCGATGCAAAACAGATAACGGCCCTGCAGGGGGACACGGAATCGACCCTGCCAACCGTTATTGCCCACGTCGGCCATGACATCGCTTTGCCAGGTGTCCTCGCCTTCGGCATGCCAGCGCACCCGCACCGCCAATTTGTCGTGGCCGTCGGCAAACACCTTGGCGGTCACCACCACGTCCTGCCCCACCACGGCCTTGACTGCGAACTGCCCGCCTTCGAGGGTCGGCATGGTGTTTTCAATGACAATGCGCGGCAGCAACAACGCCTGCGACAGCGGCATGTGCGGGTTGTAGCTCAACTCCGTGGGTTTTTCGGCCGTCATCGAGCTTCTCTCCTTACGCCCCATGGACGCGCGTGTGGCTGTTGAACATCCCTGCCGGGCGATCCGCCCCGGGATGGACTCACTTAGATTCCGAGCAACAGGCGTCGGGAAAAGTTCAGCACAATCGGGTGGGAATCAAATCCATCGCCGGGCGGTCAACCCCTATAAGAGGCGTCATCCAACTTAAGCACGACTCACGCCATGTGCCACTGGAGGCTAAACAATGAACAATCCCTTCCCCGCTGAAACCCCCGATCCCAACATCGACAACCCGGTGATACCGCCCAGCGATCCACAACCGATCCCTGAAAAGGACCCGCCCGGCACCAACCCGCCACCCCGCGAAGAACCGCCACCGACAATGCCGCCGGTCATCGTGAAACCTTGACCGGTAGACCTGCCGAAGGCTGCGGCTACGGGGTGTGATTCTTTTCAAACACTTTTACGATTCGCGGCATCAGGCTGAACACCCCCAACGCCAACAACGTACTGAGCACCGCCGTGGCTTCGCGCCCTAATCCGGCCGCGACGCCAATGGCAGCGGTCATCCACAACCCTGCGGCGGTGGTCAGGCCTTTGACGTGGCCTTCATCCCCTTCGTGGTTTTTCAGAATGGTGCCGGCGCCGAGAAACCCGATCCCGGCAATAACGCCCTGTACCACCCGGCTCATGGCATCGGCCTGGGAACCTGACATCTGCGGCACCAATACAAACAGCGCCGCCCCCATCGCCACCAACATGTGGGTGCGAACACCGGCAGCCTTGCCCTGATGCTCGCGTTCAAACCCGAGAATCCCGCCCAATACCGCGGCCATCAGCAAACGCACGGTTACCCGCGTCAATTGCGAGGCGTCGCCGATGTCGGTGAACTCGGCTTGCAGGGTTACCCACACTTCATGCCACCAAGCGTTCATCGCGTTTGACCCTGTGAATGACTGTTAGAGGGTGGACCGCGCCGACCATTAATCGGTTGCATAGAACGATACCTCGCCGTTGCGGCCTGACACTTCAGGTTCCCCCGAAAAAAGGATTCCTCCATGACCGTGCGCATCGAAAACCAGACGTGCTTTTTCATCACAAACAATGGCGAAGAAATCCGACTTTGCCCGGACGTCACGATCATCACCGATGCTGAGAAATCCATGTCTGCCGTGGACCTCGAAGGCCAGCGCATCTACATCACCGAAGCAGAAGCCGATGCATTGACCGTAGCAGGCGCGGTGGACGGCCGTCGGCACTTGAAAGAGACGGACAGTCATTCGGTGATTTGACCGAGCTTGATCAACACCGCCGCAAACGCTTGCGACAGATGCTTCAAGTTGACGCAGGCAGGCGCTTACAGCCCATCTGATCCGCTTTTTATTGGATTACCTGAGTCTGTTATGCAAACAGATCGCCGCGCATAGTTGCTCACGCCTGATGGAGGCTGATGAGCGAAAGACCATGAGCGAAAGAATCCCCGTCCGAACCGTAGAAACATTCGAGCCTTTACCCACGCATAAGATCAAGGCCAAATCCAGCGACAACCTGATCCACACCCGCAGCTTTACCGGTCTGTTTCGTACCCTGCGCCTGAGTGGCGCCGGCGTTCTGTTTTTGCTGTTCTTCGGCACCGTGTGGTTGAACTGGGGTGGCCGCCAGGCAGTGCTCTGGGACCTTTCCGAAAGCAAGTTCCATATTTTCGGCGCCACGTTCTGGCCGCAGGATTTCATCCTGCTGTCCGCGCTGTTGATCATCGCCGCGTTTGGTCTGTTTGCGATCACGGTGTTTGCCGGTCGTGTCTGGTGTGGTTACACCTGCCCGCAGAGCTCCTGGACGTGGATTTTCATGTGGTGCGAGAAAATCACCGAGGGCGAACGCAATCAGCGGATCAAACTGCAAGCAGCGCCCTGGAATCTGAACAAACTGATGCGCCGCTCGGCCAAGCACACGCTGTGGCTGGCAATCAGCCTGCTGACCGGCCTGACCTTCGTCGGCTACTTCACACCGATCCGGCCGCTGGCCGAAGAACTGCTGACCTTGCAAATGAGTGGGGTCAGTCTGTTCTGGGTGCTGTTTTTTACCGGCGCGACCTACATCAACGCCGGCTGGCTGCGCGAAGCGGTGTGCATGCACATGTGTCCGTATGCGCGTTTCCAGAGCGTGATGTTCGACAAAGACACCCTGACCATTTCCTACGACGTGGCGCGCGGCGAAAACCGTGGCCCGCGCAAACGCGAGGTCAAACCCGCCGACGTCGGCCTGGGCGATTGCATCGATTGCCAGCTCTGCGTGCAGGTCTGCCCGACCGGCATCGATATCCGCGATGGTTTGCAGATGGAATGCATCGGCTGTGCGGCGTGCATTGATGCCTGCGATTCGATCATGGACAAAATGGGCTACGAGCGCGGGTTGATCAGCTACACCTCGGAACATCAGTTGCAGGGTGGCAAGACACATCTGCTGCGTCCTCGGCTGATCGGCTACACCGCCGTACTGCTGGTGATGATCGCTGCGCTGGTGATTGCGCTCGTGGAACGGCCGATGGTCTCACTCGATGTCAGCAAGGACCGTGGTCTGTTCCGCGAGAACAGCCTGGGCCAGATCGAAAACATCTACAGCCTGAAGGTGATCAACAAAACTCAACAGCATCAGGACTACCGACTGTCTCTCGTCGAGGGCGACGGCTTCCAGTTGCAGGGCAAAACCGACCTGAGCCTGGCACCGGGCGAGATTGTCGATGTGCCGGTGTCAGTGGCGATGACCACCGAACGCCCGGCCAGCGGTTCGCAGAGCATCGAGTTCAAGGTTGAAGACAGCGATGAACCAGGCATTTACAGCGTGGCGAAGAGCCGGTTTGTTGCGCCGATGAATCGTTGAGCCAGTAAGATACTGACCTTTGTGGCGAGGGAGCTTGCTCCCGTTCGGCTGCGCAGCAGACGCAAAGCGTTGAACGCGAGCTCGCCTGATACACCCTGCCAGCAGGTTTGAGGGGCGCTTCGCACCCCAGCGGGAGCAAGCTCCCTCGCCACAGAACCCGTTCGACATTCTTCCATTGCGGGCAATCGATGAAACGCTACGAAAAATTCGCCGACGACATCGCTGAACTGATCCGCTCCGGCGTTCTTGGCCCTGGCCACCGCGTACCGTCGGTGCGGTATGCCAGCCAGACTTATGGCGTCAGCCCGTCCACGGTGTTCCAGGCCTATTACCTGCTGGAGCGTCGCGGCCTGATCCGCGCCCGGCCTCGCTCCGGGTATTTCGTCAATGCGCACACGCCCAGTCAGTTTTCCGAGCCGGTGATCAGCAGCGAGGTCAACGAATCCACTGAGGTCGATGTCAGCGAACTGGTGTTCTCGGTGCTGGACTCGATCAAGGACCCGAACACCGTACCCTTCGGCTCGGCGTTCCCCAGCCCGACCCTGTTTCCCCTGCAACGCTTGTCCCGCTCCCTGGCCAGCGCCACCCGCGAGATGGACCCGCGCATGGTCGTCACCGACATGTCGCCGGGCAACCCGCAACTGCGCCGGCAAATCGCCCTGCGCTACATGGTCGGCGGCCTGATGCTGCCCATGGAAGAACTGCTGATCACCAACGGTGCGCTCGAAGCGTTGAACCTGTGCCTGCAAGCGGTCACCGAACCCGGCGACCTGGTCGCCATCGAAGCCCCGGCGTTCTATGCCTGCCTGCAAGTATTGGAACGCCTGAAACTCAAAGCCGTGGAAATCCCCGTGCACCCGCGCGACGGCATTGACCTCGGCGTGCTCGCGCAAACCCTGGAGCGCCACCCGATCAAGGTTTGCTGGTGCATGACCAGTTTCCAGAACCCCATGGGCGCGACCATGCCCGAGGCGAAGAAACAGGCACTGGTCGAGTTGTTGCGCCGCCATGAAGTGCCGCTGATTGAAGACGATGTCTACGCCGAACTGTATTACGGCCAGCAAGCCCCGAAACCGGCCAAGGCATTTGATACCGAAGGCCTGGTGATGCACTGCGGTTCGTTCGCCAAAAGCCTGGCCCCTGGATACCGCATCGGCTGGGTCGCGGCCGGGCGCTACGCACAGAAAATCGAACGCCTGAAACTCATGACTTCGCTGTGCGCCTCAATGCCGGCCCAGGCCGCCATTGCCGATTATCTGCAACACGGCGGTTACGACCGGCACCTGCGCAAACTGCGTCACGCATTGGAAGATCAGCAAAGCGCCATGCTCGCCGCCATCGCCCGGTACTTCCCGGCGCAGACGCGCGTCAGCCAACCGGCCGGCGGCTACTTTCTGTGGCTGGAGTTGCCGGAGCAAATGGATTCGTTGAAGTTGTTTCAGATGGCGCTGGCGCAAGGCATCAGCATTGCACCGGGGCCGATCTTTTCACCGACGCAGCGCTTCAGAAACTGTATTCGGCTGAATTACGGCAGTCCGTGGACTGAGGATTCGGAGAAGGCGATGGAGACGTTGGGGCGGATTGTGCGGTCGTTCTGATAAGAGCAAGTTCGCTCCTGCAGGGTTATCTGTGAACACCACAAACCCACTGTAGGAACGAGCATGCTCGCGATGAGGCCGGCACTGACAACACCAATCCCGGGGTTTAGCGCCCACCCCCCAAATCAACAAACGTCCCCGTCGCATAAGACGCCTTGTCCGACAACAACCAGACAATCGCTTCCGCCACTTCATCCGGCCGCCCGCCCCGCGCCATCGGAATGGCCGATTCGAGCTTGCTGACCCGATCCGGATCGCCGCTCAACGCATGGAAATCGGTGTAGATGTAGCCAGGGCGCACCGCATTGACACGAATCCCCTCGCCCGCCACTTCCTTGGACAGGCCGATGGTGAAGGTGTCCAGCGCCCCTTTGGAGGCGGCGTAGTCGACATATTCATTGGGTGACCCCAGGCGCGCCGCCACCGACGACACATTGACGATGCTGCCGCCCTGCCCGCCGTGTCTGGGCGACATGCGCAGGACCGCGTGCTTGGCGCACAGCATCGGCGCCAGAACGTTGGTCTTGAGGATTTTGAGAATACGGAATTCGGACATTTCCTCGACCCGGGACTTTTGTCCGACCGTGCCGGCGTTGTTCACCAGTGCCGTGACCCGCCCCAGTTCGGCGTCCACCCGGTTAAACAGCGCGATGACTTCGTCTTCAATGCTGACATCCGCGCGCACCGCGATGGCTTGCGCGCCGAGGGCGCGGACTTGCTCCAGCACAGCGTGAGCGGCCTGCTCATCGGCCAGATAGTTGATGCAGATCCGATAGCCCTTCGAGGCTGCCAACAGGGCGGTGGCAGCACCGATGCCGCGGCTGCCGCCGGTAATGACGATGACTTTATCCATGCGAGCTTTTCCCCTAGTCCAAGCGTAAGCAGTCGAGGTTCAGAATAACCGTGATTCAGAGTTTTGCATGGCCTCACATCAACACTTGACTGGCGACGAGCTGCTCTGCACGGTGGATTTCCATCATGAAGTGCTCAGCCGGCAACGGGTGGCCGAGCAAGTAGCCTTGCAGCGAATCGCACCCCAGCTGAGTCAGGAAGTCCTGCTGGACACCGGTTTCCACACCCTCGGCAACAATGCGCAACCCCAACGCCTGCCCCAGCGCAACGATGGCCGACACAATGGCCGCGTCATCGCTGTCACGTTCCAGGTCACGGACAAATCCGCGATCGATCTTCAGCTCATTGGCCGGCAAGCGCTTGAGGTACATCAGGCTCGAATAACCGGTGCCAAAGTCATCGATCGACAGGTCAACGCCCATGTCCGACAGTTCCTGAAGCACCGTCATGCTGGCATCGGCGTCGTTCATGGCGGTGGTTTCGGTGATTTCCAGGGTCAGGCTGTTGGCCGGCAGATGGTGCGTGGCCAGTGCTTTGGCGACGCTCTGCACCAGACCGGCGTGACAGAACTGGATGGCCGACAGGTTCACCGCGATGCGCCAGTCGGTGTAACCCAGCACGTACCACTCGCGCATTTGTCGGCAAGCTTCATTGAGCACCCACTCGCCAATTGGAATGATCAGGCCGGTCTTTTCCGCCAGATCGATGAACTTGTCCGGCAACAGCATCCCCTGGGTCGGGTGTTGCCAGCGCAACAGGGCCTCGGCACCGATTGGCTGGCCATTGCTCGCATCGAACTTCGGCTGGTAATACAGGCTGAACTCTCGAAGCTCCAGGGCGTTGCGCAAATCCTGCAGCAGTTGCAATTGCCGGCGCGCATTACTGTTCATCGAGACATCGAAGAAGCTATAACCGTTTTTACCCGCCCCTTTGGCGTGATACATCGCCGCGTCGGCGTTCATCAGCAAATCCTGGGCAGTTTGGCCGTTGCCCGGGAAGAGCGCGATACCGACGCTGGCGGAGATGTGCAGATCATGCTCGGTGACGCGGAAGGACCGTGCGATCAAACTGACCTGACGCGCCGCGAGGTTCAAAGCGTCGTCCTGCTCGTTCAACTGCACCAGTAACACAAACTCATCACCACCGATCCGCGCCAGGGTGTCGTGACTGCGCAAGTCTTCACGCAGACGCGCCGCCACCTCACACAACAACAGATCACCCATGTGATGTCCGAAGGCATCATTGACCGGCTTGAACCCGTCCAGATCGATGAACATCAAGGCAAAACAGCCGCCCTCTTCCTGCACCCGTGACATGGCCTGATCGATACGGTCGGCGAGCAGTATCCGGTTCGGCAGCCCGGTCAGGGTGTCATGCAGGGCCAGTTGGGTCAGCTCACGGTTGGCTTCGGTCAGCGACAGGGCCAGGCTGGCGGTGCGGGCCTCCAGACGCGCATCGAGAATCGACGTCAGCAAGGCGATACTCAACACCGCCAGCGTGGTGATCAGCACCAGATTATCCAGGCCATTGCCGTTCAAACCATTGACCGCCGCCCCGCAAAAACTGCCGTCGGCAAAACGCGCCGCGGCCATGCCGGTGTAGTGCATGCCGACAATGGCAATGCCCATGATCACGGCGGCGCCACCACGGATCAAACGCACATGAGGCGTGTGCTGGCGCAGGTGAAAGGCGATCCACAACGCCGCACCCGAAGCGCCCACGGCGATCAGCAAGGAGGCGCCAAACAGCGTCGGGTCGTAATCGATCCCCGGCTGCATGCGCATCGCCGCCATGCCGGTGTAATGCATCGCGCTGATTCCTGCGCCCATCACCAGCGCGCCGAACCCCAATTGCCAGGCCGGCAGTTTCGGCCGGCTGACCAGCCACAGGGCGAAACCGCTGGAGAGCACACCGATCAACAAGGACAGCGACGTAAGGGCGATGTCGTACCCCAGGTCAATCGGCAGCTTGAACGCGAGCATGCCGATAAAGTGCATCGACCACACGCCGATACCCATGGCGATGGCGCCGCCCGTCGTCCATAAATGCACGGCCCGCCCCTTGGCGGTGGCAATGCGACCGGTGAGGTCCAGCGCGGTATAGGACGCGAGAATCGCTACACAGAGGGAAATGATGACCAGCGTGGGTGAATAGCTACCGATGAGCATGGAGACGTCTCGAAATCACCGCCGTATTGCGTCCGTTCTCGGGGGTGCAAATGGCACGATTGTACTGATTCCAAAAGGGAACGCACTCACAATATAAGCAAAAGGCCATTAGTCCGATGAAACGCTTGTTTTACTGCTGGAGTGACCGAGCCAGACCCCTTTGTGGCGAGGGGGCTTGCCCCGGTTCGAGCGCGAAGCGGGCGCAAAATGCTGGCTGACTGATAATTTCGAGGGCCGCTTCGCAGCCCAGCGGGAGCACGCTCCCTCGCCACAGACAAGCAGCCTCACACAGTGTTGTCACTTGGTGTCGCTTACATCAAGCTGCCCATCCCACCCGCCGCCCAGCGCGGCAATCAACTGCACACTGGCGATCAGTCGACTTTGCTGCAGATCCAGTGCACTGCGCTCATTGTTCAGCGCCGAAGCCTGGGTCACCACGACATCGAGGTAGGCGATCAAACCGGCCTTGTATTGGTTCTGAGTCAATCGCAGCGACTCACGGGCCGCATCCAGCGCCTGTTGGCGCACGACGGCTTCATCCTGCAACACCTTGAGTTGAACCAGGTAATTTTCCACTTCGCGCAAACCGTCGAGCACGGTCTGGCGGTATTTGGCCACGGTCTCATCGTAGGCGGCTTCACTGCGATCGACCTCCGCCGAGCGCTGGCCACCGTCGAACAAGGTCATCGCCAGTTGCGGGCCGACCGACCAGAAGCGGTTGGGCACACTGAACAAATCTTTCGAAGTGCTGCTGCTATAGCCGCCGTTCAGGTTCAACGTAAAGTCCGGGTAGTAAGCGGCTTTCGCCACGCCGATGTTGGCGTTGGCGGCGATCACCGAGCGTTCGGCGGACGCAATGTCCGGACGCCGTTCCAGCAGCTGCGAAGGCAGGTTCAGCGGCACCTGTGGCAACTGCGGAATGTCTCGGGTTTCTGCCAGGCCGAATTCGGCCGGCGGCAAGCCGATCAACACCGCGATAGCGTTCTCGAACTGGGCGCGCTGCCAGATCAAGTCAACCAGATCAGCCTCGGTGCTCTTGAGCTGCGTTTGCGCCTGGGCCACCGCGTCCTTGCCGGAAACCCCGGCGCGATACTGGTTTTCGGTCATTTTCAGCGAACGCTGATATGCCTCGACGGTGGCTTCCAGCAAGCGTTTCTGCTCGTCGATCACGCGCAATTGCAGATAGTTCTGCACCAACTCCGACTGCTGGCTGAGGCGCATGGCCGCCAGGTCGGCGAAACTGGCCTGGGCGTTGGCGGTGTCGGCTTCCAGACCGCGACGCAATTTACCCCAGACATCCGCTTCCCAACTCACACCGGCCTCGGCGGTGTAGGTGTCACGGATACCGCTGGAAGAACTGGTCAGGCTCGAACTACTGCTGCCGGTGCCTTGGCTGGAGCGGTTTTTCCCGAGCGACAGGTCCACTGTCGGGAAAAACGCCCCCCGCGCACTGCGCACCAGCGCCTGGGCCTGACGGTACTGGGCTTCGGACTGCGCCACGGTCTGGTTGGCGCTGTTGAGTTTCTCGACCAGGCCATTGAGCTGCCGGTCGCCATACAACTCCCACCACGCGCCGCGAATGAGTGCATCACTCGGATTGGCCTGGCTCCAGCCCTCGGCAGCCTTGTACTGCACGGGGTCGGCGGCTTGCGGACGCTCATAGTCCGGGCCGATGGCGCAGGCACTGAGCATGACCATGCACAGTGAAAGGCTCAACAATCGCGAGCCCCGTACAGTGGCCAAATGGATAAGCGAACGGTCAGTCATAGCGGAGTTTCCAGAGCAGCATCGGTACGCACCCCACGCCAGCGGTTGAAGCGATGGCGCAGTTTGTCGAGATAGAGGTAAACCACCGGGGTGGTGTAAAGGGTCAGGACCTGGCTGAAAATCAGCCCGCCGATGATCGTCAGGCCCAGGGGCTGGCGCATCTCGGCGCCTTCGGCGCGGCTCAGCAACAACGGCAAGGCACCGAGGATCGCCGCCAGCGTGGTCATCAGAATGGGCCGCAAACGTTGCAGGCAGGCACTGCGAATCGACTCCAGCGGCTCCAGCCCTTGATGCCGTTCCAGTTGCAGCGCCAGGTCGATCATCAGAATGGCGTTTTTCTTCACCACGCCAATCAGCAGGAACAACCCGAGCAACGAAATCAGACTGAATTCGCCGCCCAGCACATAGATCGACAGCAGCGCGCCAACCCCGGCTGAAGGCAACGTCGAAAGAATGGTCAGCGGGTGGATGTAGCTTTCATACAGCACACCCAGCACCAGATACACCGCCACCAGTGCGCCGAGAATCATCCACGGCTGACTTTTCTGGGTCGCAGCGAAGGCGTCGGCCGTGCCGGCCATTTTCGCGATCACGTCTTCCGGCAGACCGACCTTGGCAATCGCACGCTCAATGGCGGCACTGCCCTGCTCCACGGTCACGCCCGCAGCCATGTCGAAGGCAATGCTTTCCGAGGCGAACTGGCCTTCGTGGCTGACCCGGTCATTTTCCAGACTGTTTTCGTAATGGGCGATGGTCGACAACGGAATTCGCGCACCGTCGGCGGTGATCACCTGAACCTGCTTGAGGGTGATCGGGTCCTGGGCGTACTTCGGATTGACCTCCATCACCACCTGATACTGGTTGAGGCTGTCGTAGATCGTCGAAATCTGCCGCTGGCTGTAGGCGTTGTTCAGCACCGAGGTGACCATGTCCATGTCGACGCCCAGGCGTTTGGCTTGATCGCGATCGACAATCAGCGTCACTTGCTGGGCACCCCGCCCTTCGCGGGCATCAATCGCCGTCAGCTCCGGCAAGGCCTTGAGCGCCGTCACGACTTTCGGATACCACTCGCGCAACGCGCTCAGATCGCCACTCTGCAGGATGTAGGAGTATTGGGACGAGGTTTGCTCACGGCCACCGCCAAATTGCAGGTCCTGGTCGGCCATCAGCATCAACTGCGCACCCGGCACCTTGGGCATTTCCTTGCGCAAGCGTTCGATGACTTTCTGCGCCGAGATGCTGCGTTCCTTGATCGGTTTCAGGCGCACGAGCATGAAGGCGTTATTGGTGCCGTTGCTGCCGCCGATGAAACCGGCAACGCTTTCGACCGCCTCGTCCTTCAACACCGCACGACGGAAAATTTCCATTTTCGGCTGCATCACACTGAACGACAGACCGTCGTCACCGCGCACGAAACCGATCAGCTGCCCTGTATCTTGTTGCGGAAGAAATGTTTTAGGAACAACAACATACAGCGCGATATTAACGCCAATTGTTACGAATAGACTGAGCAACGTCAGGAGCCGGTGACGCAACACCCAGTCCAGGCTCGTGGCGTATTTACCGACCATCCACTCGTTGGCGCTCTGACTCCAGCGTTGCAGCCGGTTTTCCTGCCCCGGCGTATGCGGCTTGAGCCAGCGGGCGCAGAGCATCGGTGTCAGGGTCAGCGAAACGATCAGCGACACCACGATGGAAGCCGCGAGGGTGATGGAAAACTCGCGAAACAGACTTTCAATGATGCCGCCCATGAACAGGATCGACAGGAATACCGCCACCAGCGAGACGTTCATCGACAGCAACGTGAAACCGACTTCCTGGGCGCCGAGGTACGCGGCTTTCATCGGCGGCACGCCTTTGTCTATGTGCCGGGAGATGTTTTCCAGCACCACGATGGCATCGTCCACCACCAGCCCCGTGGCGAGGATCAGCGCCATCAGCGACAGGTTGTTCAGCGAGAAACCGTAGAGGTACATCACCGCAAAGGTACCCACCAGCGACACCGGCACCGCCAGGGTCGGGATCAGCGAGGCGCGGAAGTTACCGAGAAACAGGAACACCACCAGGATTACCAACGCCACGGCGATCAGCAGGGTCATTTCCGCTTCGTGCAGCGTGGCCTTGATCACCGGCGAGCGGTCCATGGCCAGGTTCAGTTTGACGCTGGCGGGCAGCACGGCCTGCAACGCCGGCAACTGGGCCTTGATCTCGTTGACGGTCTCGATGATGTTGGCACCGGCCTGCCGGTTGATCACCAGCAGTACCGCAGAGTCGTCGTTGAAGAAACCGCTGTTGTAACGGTCTTCGACGCCATCGCTGACCTTGGCCACATCCTTCAGACGCAGGGCCGCGCCGTCGGCGTAATGGATGATCAGCGACTCGTAGTCCTTGGCTTTTTCCAACTGGTCGTTGGCCTGCACCTGCCATAAACGCTGGCCGTCCTCCACCGAACCCTTGGGTCGGCGCACGTTGGCATTGGCGATGGTGTTGCGCACATCGTCCAGCGCCACGCCGTACTGGTTCAGCGCCTGCGGCTCGAGCTCGATGCGCACCGCCGGCAGGGAGCTGCCGCCGATCTGCACTTCGCCCACGCCCTGCACTTGCGACAGGCTCTGGGACAGGATGGTCGAGGCCAGGTCGTAGAGCTGGCCTTTTTCCAGCACGTCCGAAGTCAGCGACAGCACCATGATCGGCGCCTGGGACGGGTTGACCTTCTTGTAGGTCGGCATGCTGCGCATCCCGCTGGGCAGCAGGTTGCGCGAGGCATTGATCGCCGCCTGCACTTCCCGCGCCGCGCCGTTGATGTCGCGGTCCAGGTCGAATTGCAGGATCACCCGGGTCGAGCCCTGGCTGGAGCGGCTGCTCATGGTGTTGACCCCGGCGATGGCGCCGAAGGAACGCTCCAGCGGCGTGGCCACGGTCGACGCCATGACCTCCGGGCTCGCACCGGGCAGGCTGGCTTGCACCACGATCACCGGGAAGTCCATTTGCGGCAGCGGTGAAACTGGCAACAGGCCGAAGCTCACCCCACCCAGCAGCATGATTGCCAGGCTCAACAACATGGTCGCGACCGGGCGTTTGATGAAAGGTCCGGACAGGTTCATGGCTGCTCTACCGCTTCCACGGACTCAGGTTTGCGCCCCCAGCGGCGACCGAGGCGGTCGAAATACAGGTAGATCACCGGGGTGGTAAACAGGGTCAGCACCTGGCTCAGCAACAAGCCACCCACCATCACCAGACCCAACGGCTGACGCAGCTCCGCGCCAGAACCGGTGGCCAGCATCAACGGCACCGCACCGAACAACGCCGCCAGGGTGGTCATCAGAATCGGTCGGAAACGCAACAGCGCTGCCTGGTAGATCGCCGTTTCCGGGTCCATGCCCTGATTGCGCTCGGCGTCGAGGGCGAAGTCGATCATCATGATCGCGTTCTTTTTCACGATGCCGATCAACAGGATGATGCCGATGATCGCGATCATGCCCAGGTCGTTGCCGCTGAGGATCAACGCCAGCAGCGCACCGACCGCCGCCGATGGCAGGGTCGAGAGAATGGTGATCGGGTGGATGTAGCTCTCGTAGAGCACACCGAGCACGATGTACATGGTCACTACCGCCGCCAGAATCAGCAGCAAGGTACTCGACA
Organism: Pseudomonas sp. C32; assembly: GCF_030417915.1. Classification (NCBI taxonomy): domain Bacteria; kingdom Pseudomonadati; phylum Pseudomonadota; class Gammaproteobacteria; order Pseudomonadales; family Pseudomonadaceae; genus Pseudomonas; species Pseudomonas sp. C32. Next base: position 128,111 of record NZ_JAUHUK010000003.1, read on the forward strand.
ACGACGCCTGGAATGCCTCGGCCGCGCCCTGGAACTGGGTCTGCACGCCAATCGGCATGCCGATGTCCTTCTGCACTTGCTCGATGATCTCCACCGCATGCCCCAATGCCACGCCGGGTGCGAGGTTGAAGGACATCATCACCGCCGGGAACTGGCCGATGTGGGTGATCGCCAGTTGTGCCTGGCGCTCTTCGATGTGCGCCAGGCTGGACAGGCGCACCTGTCCGCCATCGGTGGTCTTGACGTGGATCTGGTCAAGCGCCTGCGGGCCGATCTTTTCACCCGACTGCGATTGCAGCACCACGCGATACTGGCTGGCCTGGGTGTAGATCGTCGAAATCTGTCGCTGACCAAAAGCGTCGTACAGCGCATCGGTGATGTTCGACACCGACACCCCGACCCGCGAGGCCGCATCACGGTCGATCACCAGATAGACCTGCAAGCCCTTGTCCTGCAAATCGCTGGCGACATCGGCCAACTCCGGGCGATCTACCAGGGCGTCCACCAGACGCCCGCTCCACTGGCTCAACAGTTCTGAATCCGGCGACGACATGCTGAATTGGTACTGCGTACGGCTGACGCGATCCTCGATGGTCAGATCCTGCACCGGCTGCATGAACAGGCGGATGCCCACCAGTTTGTCCACTTCCGGTTGCAGACGAGCGATCACCTCGGGCGCCGTCAGATCGCGATTGCTGTGAGACTTGAGGTTGATCAGCAGGCGACCGCTGTTGAGTGTCGAGTTGTCGCCATCCACGCCGATGTAGGACGACAGGCTCTCGACCGCAGGGTCGGCAAGGATGACCTTGGCCAGTTCCTGCTGGCGCTCGCTCATGGCCGCAAAGGAAATCGATTGCGGCGCCTCGGAAATCCCCTGGATCACGCCGGTGTCCTGCACCGGGAAAAAGCCCTTGGGCACCACCATGTACAGGACCACTGTCAGCGCCAACGTGCCGATAGCCACCAGCAACGTCAGCGGCTGGTGCTTGAGCACCCACTGCAACTTGCGCCCGTAGGCAGCGATCATCCAGTCGATGAACGCACCGCTGGCGCAGTAGAAACGGCCCTGCTCTTCTTCCTTGGGTTCGCGCTTGAGCAAGCGTGCGCACATCATCGGGGTCAGGGTCAGGGATACGACGAGAGAGATCAGGATCGCCACCGCCAGGGTGATCGCAAACTCACGGAACAACCGCCCGACCACATCGGCCATGAACAGCAGCGGGATCAGCACGGCGATCAGCGACAGGGTCAGGGAAATCAGGGTAAAGCCGATCTGCTTGGCGCCCTTGAGCGCCGCGTTCAGCGGGCTGTCGCCTTCTTCGATGTACCGGGAAATGTTCTCCAGCATGACGATTGCGTCGTCCACCACAAAACCGGTGGCGATGGTCAGCGCCATCAGGGTCAGGTTATTGACCGAAAACCCCGCCAGGTACATCACGCCGAACGTGCCGATCAACGACAACGGCACGGCGACCGACGGAATGATCGTCGCGCTGGCCCGGCGCAAAAACAGAAACGTGACCATGACCACCAGGGCAATGGCGATCAGCAATTCGTGCTGCACGTCCTTGACCGAGGCGCGGATGGTTTGGGTGCGGTCGGTCAGTACCACGACGTCGAGACCGGCCGGCAGGTTGTCAGTGATGCTTGGCAACAGGGCCTTGATCCGGTCGACCACTTCGATGACGTTGGCGCCGGGCTGACGCTGGATGTTCAGCAGCACGGCCTGATTTTCATTGGCCCACGCGGCCAGCCGCTCGTTTTCGGCACCGTCGACGATTTCCGCGACGTCCTTGAGCCGCAACGGCGCGCCATTGGCGTAAGCCAGGATCAGGTTGGCGTAATCCTTCGGCGAGGTCAGTTGGTCGTTGGCATCGAGCATCGACACCCGGGTCGGGCCGTCGAAGTTGCCTTTGGGCTGATTGACGTTGGACGCGCCGATCAGAGTGCGCACGTCCGACAGGTTCAGGCCATTGGCAGCCAGCGCCTCGGGGTTGACCTTGATCCGCACCGCCTGACGTTGACCGCCGGCAATGCTGACCATGCCGACGCCGCTGATCTGGGCGATTTTCTGCGCCATGCGGGTGTCGACCAGGTCATTGAGCTTGGGCAACAACATGGTCTTGGAGGTGATCGCCAGCGTCAGCACCGGGGTGTCGGCCGGGTTGACCTTGTTGTACACCGGTGGCGCCGGCAAATCCTTGGGCAGCAGGTTAGTGGCCGCGTTGATCGCCGCCTGCACTTGCTGCTCGGCCACGTCCATGTTGATGTCGAGGCTGAAACGCAGGGTCAGCACCGACGCACCGCCGGAACTGGTGGATGCCATTTGCGTCAGGCCGGGCATTTGCCCGAACTGCCGCTCCAGCGGCGCGGTCACGGCGCTCGTCATGACGTCCGGACTGGCGCCGGGGTACAGCGTCATGACGCGAATGGTCGGGTAATCGACCTGAGGCAGTGCCGACACCGGCAGCAGCCGATAAGCGATGATACCGGCCAGGATAATGGCCAGCATGCTCAGGGTGGTGGCTACCGGGCGAAGAATGAACAGCCGCGAGAGATTCATGCGCCGCCCTTTTTCGCCTTGTCGGTGGTTGCCGGCTCAGGCGCAGTGGCTGCCGACTTGCCTTGCAGCTGTCCGGTTGGCGTGGCGGGTACGTCCTGGCTGTCGTTGACCACTTCGACTTCACTGCCCTCCTTCAGACGGTCAGTGCCCTCCAGCACCACGCGATCACCTGCGACCAGGCCTTCGGTGACGACGGTGTTGGTGCCGTCGCTGGCACCGATTTTCAACTGGCGAATCTTGACCTTTTTGTCACCGTCGAGGGCATAGACGAACGTGCCGTTGGTGCCAAACTGGATCGCGGCGGACGGTGCCAACACGACGTTTTTGAGCGTATCGGCCAGTAAGCGAACGTTGACGAACTGATTGGGGAACAGCGACTGATCGCGGTTCTCGTAGCGGGCCTTGAATTTCAGGGTGCCGGTGGTGACGTCGATCTGGTTGTCCAGGCTCTGCAATACGCCAGTGGCTTGCAGTTTGGTGTCACCGCGATCCCAGGCTTCGGCGGGCAGTTTGGCACCGCTGCGATAACGGGCGAGCACGGTTTCGAGGCTGTTTTCCGGCAGCGTGAAGGCCACACTGATCGGCTGGGTCTGGGTGATGATCACCAGCGCCGTGGTGTCGTTCGCCGCGACCAGATTACCCACGTCCAATTGGCGCAGGCCGACGCGTCCGGCAATGGGTGCGCGGATCTTGGTGAATTCGAGATTGAGCTTGGCGTCGTTGACCGCCGCCTGATTGGTCTTGACCGTGCCCATGTATTGACCGACCAGCGCTTCTGCGGTGTCCAGGGTTTGCTTGGCGATGCTGTCTTCGCGGTACAGGCCGCGATAGCGCTCGACATCGACCTGGGCGTTTTTCAATTGCGCCTGGTTCTGCAACAAGGTGCCTTCAGCCTGCAGCAAGGCGTTCTGGTACGGACGCGGATCGATCTCGGCGAGCAGGTCGCCAGCCTTGACCATCTGCCCCTCTTCGAAATTGATCTTCATCAGTTCACCGCCAACGCGGCTGCGCACATTGATGGTGTTCAACGCCGTGACGGTGCCCAGCGCCTTGTAGTACAGCGGGAAATCACCCTTGACCGCCGGGGCGACGCGCACCGGAACCGGCCCTGAAGCACCGCCGAACCCCGGCCGCATCCCGCCCGGCCGGCCAGTGTGCCCGGCCGTGGCTTTCTGTCCCGCCCCTTCTTTCGGGACAGCGCCATCGGGCCAGAACTTCCAGCACAGGGCGGCGATGACCAACAGGACGAGCAGGCCAAACAGCCAGCGACGGGGATTACGGGAAGCGGAGGATTGCATTGAGAGATCAACCATTGGGCGCGTGGGCTTGTTTTACATGAGGCTGAACGATAAGCACTGGCGGCTCTTAAGCAAAGCGCCTTTACCGGCAATTTACCTTCGGCTTACGTAACAGGAGTTTTCTGTAAGACACTGAAGCACAAATGAAAACGGCCTGGACAGAGCCAGGCCGTTAATAAGTGTAAAAGCTACGCTTATTTCAGAACAGCAAGTGCCGCTTCGTAGTTCGGCTCGTCAGCGATTTCGCCAACCAGCTCGCTGTGCAGCACGTTGTCGTTCTCGTCCAGTACCACAACGGCACGGGCGGTCAGGCCTTTGAGCGGGCCGTCAGCGATGGCAACACCGTAGTTTTCGATGAACTCGGCGCCGCGCAGGGTCGACAGGTTCTGTACGTTTTCCAGGCCTTCGGCGCCGCAGAAACGGGCTTGGGCGAACGGCAGGTCAGCGGAGATGCACAGCACGACAGTGTTGGCGACGTCGCCGGCCTTGGCGTTGAACTGACGCACGGAAGTGGCGCAGGTCGGGGTATCGACGCTTGGGAAGATGTTCAGCACTTTGCGCTTGCCGGCAAAGTCTTTGAGGGTGACGTCGGACAGATTGCCGGCAACCAGGGAAAAGGCTGGCGCCTTCGAGCCGGCTTGAGGCAGTTGGCCGTTGACTTGAACCGGGTTGCCTTTAAGAGTGACTTGAGCCATGAACGGAGTCCTTCTGACGTGGTGGTGGAGAGTTTTTGACGAGGCAGAAGTTAACCACGAAATTGTCCTACGACCTATGGCAAAAACAAATTGTCACGCATCGGCGACAATAATTGGATACAACTTGCCGCCCTCCTTCCTTTGAACAACACAAAACCCTGTGGGAGCGGCGGCCAAAAAATTAGCGGGCCGTGTTGTCGATTCAAGCAGGAGCCGTTCGACTATCCAGCGAATCTTCAAAAATCCAGCGGAGACACCACCATGCGATTCATGATCATCATCAAAGCCAGCCCCGATTCCGAAGCCGGCGTGATGCCCAGCCAGGAACTCCTGACCGCCATGGGCAACTACAACGAAGAACTGGTCAAGGCCGGCATCATGCTCGCGGGCGAGGGCCTGCACCCGAGCAGTAAAGGTGCCCGTGTGAAGTTCTCGGACGAAAATCGCGCAGTGATCGACGGACCGTTCATTGAAACCAAGGAATTGATCGCCGGTTTCTGGTTGTGGAAGGTGAAGTCAAAAGAAGAAGCCATCGAATGGGTCAAGCGTTGCCCCAACCCAATGCCGGGCACCGAGGCCGAGATTGAAATTCGCCAGGTGTTTGAAGCCGAAGATTTTGGCGCTGAATTCACGCCGGAACTGAGGGAGCAGGAAGAGCGGGTTTGGGAACAGGCGAAGAAGAACTGATTCTTTGTTGCGTTCAGCCTGACTATGCAGCGTAGACAAGGATTGCTTGAGTTGAAGCAACGCTTGATCACTGGCCGGCTCGCGGCCGTAACAGGCGCACAGGAACGTTTGCAGGCGCGGGCTGAGTCGGCCGATTCCAGCCAGGCAGCGTGCCGGGCGCTGAGTCGCGCTTGCCAGGCCAGGCAGGCGCGATTTACGAGCGGGCGGGTAAACCAGAGCAATGCCAACAGGGCCGGCAACAATGCCAGCCACCCGATCCATTGCCCGGAAAGGTGCAGTCGATTTTGCTGGCCGAGTTTTTCAGGTCCTCGGTGATCGAGACCCGAGCGTCCGTACTGGCCCAAGGCCAACACTCCGCGCGGCGTGATCCACAGCTTCGCCAACGGCAAGATCGAAGACACCGGCGAGCGGACTCACTTATGAAATGCGAACACAACCCCTGTAGGAGCTGGCTTGCCAGCGAAGTCGTCTTTACAGTCGATATAGATACTGACTGAACCACCGCTTTCGCTGGCAAGCCAGCTCCTACAAGGTTTGTGTTTACGTCGAAATTGGCACAAGGCAACAAATCCATGCCCTCACGTGTCGCCAGCAAGTCGTCGGCCATACCTGCCCCTGATGTCGTCTCCCCTGCGCTGCTGATGCCCGCCCTGCTGCTGTTCGTCTCCGGTGCTGCGGCGCTGGTGTACCAGGTGCTGTGGATCAAGCAGTTGTCGTTGGTGGTGGGCGTCGAGGTGTACGCCATCACCACGGGGATCAGTGCATTTTTTGCCGGGTTGGCGTTGGGCGGTTTGCTGTTTGGACGCTGGGCCAACCGCAATGCGCGGTTGTCGCTGATCCAGTACTACCTCGACAACGGCCAGGAACCGAAAGCCCAGCTGCTGTTGCAAGGCTGGAAGAAAATGAACATGGGTGATCCGGCGTTGAAGTGAGCCGGGGCCCGCTACCTGTAGAAGCGGGCGCAGCGCTCATCTCTGGAACAGTCAAATGCGGTTGCGGGGAATCAAGCCTTGCAACTGCTGCGCCAGAAAATTCGCATCGAACTCGAAGACATCCGGATCTTTCAAACCATTGGTCTTGCGCCATTGCCAACTATTGGCCGGTGGTTGGCAAACCAGTGAAACGCTGCCAAGGCGCGCAGCCGTCAAGCCCGCGATCCCCAAAGCAACCTGGCCGCCCGTGCCCATCACTTCCGGAACAAATTCCACCGGTTTACCGGTAATCACGATGGACAGTTTCTCGGTCTTGAAGGTCGATGTCTCAACCGGAATGCTGGGGCCCGAGGCGACATACGCGTCGCGTTTCACCTCCAGCAGACTCGGCGCCTGCACCGGCGCCAGCCATTGCTCGATCTGATCGAACAGCTCGCTGATGCGCGCCGCCCAAACCGCTGACTGAGACTCGAACAATTGCTTTTTATGCGCTTCACTTTCTGCGTAGTGGCGCAGCATTTCACCCAGTTGCTGTACATCGTCCATTGCGGTGTTCCTTTGATTGGAGCGGTGCTACGGAGGTTGAGCATGGCAGATGCGCGCCGCACGCGTACGACTAAACGCGTGAGCGGCACCTCCGGCGGAATGCCCAAGGTAACGCTCGCATCAGACGTTTGACTCAAACCGCCTGTGGCTTGTGACGCAGGCGTGCCATGCTCAAGGTGTCCACCAGCACGCCATCGCGCACGGCGTAGTCACGAAACAGGCCTTCAGTTTCGAAGCCAAACTTTCGATACAGCGCGATGGCCGCTTCATTGTCCGCATACACCGAAAGCTCGACCCGGTGCAGGTTCATCCAGTTGTCAGCGATATCCAGCGCCGCCGCCAGCAACTTCGAACCGACACCCTTGCCCTGCCACGCGACGGCGACGCCCATACCGAAACTGCCGGCATGGCTACGACGACTGCGCGAATACTGTTCCAGGCCGATGTTGCCGATCACGGTCCCTTGATGCAGGGCCACGACTTTCACCAACCGCTCGTCATCCTGAGCCAGGCGTTTACGCCAGAGTTCGGTGGATTGAAACGGCATTTGCAGGGTTTGACGACCTATCAACGGATCGTTGTAAAGCGCGGTAATACCCTCGATGTGCGATTCGCTGAAGCGTTCGAGGGTGATGACGGGATCGGTGGTGGGCATGAGTGATTCAATCCTTGATACAGACATGGCTGTTCACTCTATACCGCTATCTAATGTTGTGGCGATTATAAAAATCTGGGGGCGAGCTTGCTCCCACAGGTTTGATTGGGCTCAGCTTTCAGACCGGCAATCAGGCCATTACGCGACGCAACTTCTGGACAACACACGGATGAGGGTAATCTGGTGCGACGCACACGCGCCTCAATTGCTCCGGAGCTTGGCGGTATGGAACTACATGTTGTCATCAATGGCCGCAAAGACCTCGCCGGCCAGTTGTACAACCAACTGCGCAGCGCCATCGAGACCGGTCGCCTGGCAGCCGGGGCGCAACTGCCGCCCAGTCGCCTGTTGGCCGAACAACTGGGCATTTCGCGCAAGACCATTTCCGACACCTACGCACAACTGACCTACGAAAATTTCCTCACCGGCGTGGTGGGCAAAGGCACCTACGTCAACGCACGGACGTCGAAAGTGCAGCACAAGCAGAGTCACTCGGAGCTGGCCGGTTGTGAGGTGATCGAATCCTGGCGCAACCTGCCGGTGTTTTTGCGCCACCCGACGCTGGAGGGCTCGCTGCGTTACGACTTCATTGGCGGCGCCACCACCAAGGGGCAGTTTCCCCACGATGACTGGCGACGCTGCACCGCCCATGCATTGCGCCAGATTGCGGCGTCAAAAGGCTATTACAGCCTGCCCGAAGGCTTGCCGGCGCTGCGCAACGCCATCGCACGGCACATCGCGTTCTCTCGCGGGGTCATTTGCCAGGAGGAAGACGTGGTGGTGTGCAACGGCGCGCAGCAAGCGCTGGACCTGATTGCCCGGGTGTTGATCCGTCCGGGCAGCATCGTCGCCATGGAAGACCCCGGTTATCCGCCGGCACGCCTGTTGTTCGGCACCCATGGCGCCACGGTGATCGGCGTTCCGGTGGATGCCCAAGGCATTGTGGTCGACAAAATCCCCCTCGGCACTCGGCTGATCTATGTCACCCCGTCCCACCAGTTTCCGCTCGGCATGCCCATGAGCCAGGCGCGTCGGGTAGCGTTGCTCGCCAAGGCTCAGGAACTGGGCGCGATCATTATCGAAGACGATTACGACAGCGAATTCCGTTATGAAGGACGGCCCACCGACTCGCTGCAAAGCATGGATGAATGCGGGATCGTTGCGTACGTCGGCACGTTCTCCAAAACCCTGCTGCCAGAACTGCGGCTGGGCTACACGATCCTGCCGCCGGCCATCCTCGAAGCCGTGGTGCGGGCCAAACAGCTCACCGATTTGCACACGTCCACCCTGCCGCAATGGGCTTTGGCCAAGTTCATCGCCGAGGGTTGCCTGCTCAAACACATTCGACGCTGCCATACGATCTATGCCGGTCGCCGCGACCGCATCCTGACGCGCATGGCTGGCGACCTCTCGCCCTGGCTTGAGGCGGTGCCGAGCACGGCGGGTTTCCACATGGTGGTGATGTGCAAAGTGCCGATGGATATTCCCTTGGTGATCGAACTGGCGAAAAAAGTCGAAGTCAGCCTGTACTCCATCGACAGCTTTTTCTATCAAGAAGCACCACGGGCCGGGCTTTTCTTCGGGTTTGGCGCCATCGAAACCCTTGATATCGACATTGCCCTGGACCGTCTGCGCGACATCCTGCAGCAGGTGGCCTGAACGATTCGCCTGCGGCTTTATCCGGCGATTGGCTATTGGCGGCCCCCAGGTGCGGGCCTATTCTGGATAGGCGTTATCCCTCAATGAGCAGGATTCGTCCGGCCTGATTCAGGAGTGAGAACAATGGCCCATGAAGTGATCAATACCGTACAGGTGCAAGCCGCCGCCGGCCGCTCGGACGAACTGGGTAAGCAACTGCAAAAGATTGTCGACACCCTGCGTGAACTGCCGGGCTGTGATTCTTATATGGTCGACCGCTGCCCCGAGGACACCAACCGCTGGACCGTCAGCGCCCGCTGGCAGTCGGAAGAAGCCATGCATGCGCACTTCGATCGCCCTGAAGTGCAGGGTTTTATCAGTCTGATCGACAGCCAGTTGGCCAATGCCGTGGACTTCAATAGTTTTCCGATCGTTTAAAAAAAACACCTGTGGCGAGGGAGCTTGCTCCCGTTCGTCTGCGCAGCAGACGCAAATCAAGCAACCGCGTGCCTGACCCTGCGCATCTGCTGGACTTGGGGCCGCTGCGCAGCCCAGCGGGAGCAAGCTCCCTCGCCACAGTTGATCCCCTTAGCCCTACCATTGGTCCCCTCTCCTTCCCGAATATTGGCTGTTTAACGGCTACCGCTTGCGCACTACTGTGGTTTGCAACGACCAACCCTCGCAGGTGATGAACCATGAACGTTGTCCTCTTTTGTGCTGCCCCTCTTGCCGCCCTGGCCCTGATGGTTTCTGCCTCGGTGTTTGCCCATGAGCCTTCGGAAAAGGTCACGGTGCTGCAAGACGAATTGCTGAAAAACGCCAGCGCGACCCAACCCGCCAGGTTGCTGGTGTTCATGGTATTGGCGCCGGACGAAAAAGTGCTGATCCCACTGGAAAACTGATGACCGCCCCCGCCCCCCTGTAGGAGCGAGCCTGCTCGCGATGAGGCCCGATCAAACACCACAAAACCTGCAGGCAAAAAAAACCCGCATCTCTCGATGCGGGTTTTTTCATTCAGCGCCTGATCAGGCCGCCGGTTCCAGCTCAGCAGCGACAGCGGCAGGTACAACCGCCTGCCCGCTCAACGCCAGGTCCAGCAGTTCGCGGTTGGCGACCGCGTACATGGCGTAATCGGTGCCGCTGGCGGCACGGATTTCCACCAGCATGGTACGCCAGCGCTCGATCATGCTCGCATGCTGCTCCATCCACAGCGCCAGGCGTGCTTCCACGTCCTGGGTGCCGTCGCCCTGTTGCAGGACCGAGATGGTGATCGCACGTTGCTGCCAGTCGACGTCATCACGGAACGCTTCACGGGCCAGGGCCTGCCAGTTGTTTTCAACCGGCAGAGCGCTGATCTGTTGCAGGTACCAAGTGATGTCCAGCGCGCTGCCCACGGCGAAGTAAGCCTTCGCTACGTCGGCGGCGTTCTGGCCGGTCACGTCGGAAGCCTCGATGATTGGCAGCAAGGTGTACAGGTGAGTCGTACCTGCAACCATGCGCGCCAGCAACTCAGGCACGCCAGCCGCGACGTAAGCCTGGTAACGGGTCTGCCAGCCTTCGCGGGTCGGGCCTTCCAGCAGTTCGTCGAGCTTGAGGCCCAGCGCTGCCAGATGCGGACCGAAGTGCGCGACGTCACGGGCAGCGTTCTGCTCGTTGCGACGGGTGCGCAGGAACCAGCGCGTGGCGCGACGGCCCAGACGCATCAGCTCGTCCATCAGCTCCAGTTGCACGTCGGCGGAGACCTGGTAGTCCAGGGCTTCGATCTGACGGAACCAGTGCGGGAGATGGAAAATGTCACGCACGATTACATAAGCGCCAGCCACGTTCGCCGGGCTCATGCCGGTCGACTCTTTGAGTCGCTGAACGAAGGTGATGCCCATGTGGTTGACCAGGTCGTTGGCGATCTGGGTGCTGACGATTTCGCGCTTCAGACGGTGACGGCGCATGGCCGCGGAGAACTTGCTCACCAGCGTCGGCGGGAAAGCGGTTTCCATGTCGCGGGTCAGGTAGTCGTCGTCCGGCACCAGGGAGCCCAGCAACTGCTCCTTGAGGTCGATCTTGCTGTAGGAGATCAACACCGACAACTCGGCACGGGTCAGGCCATGGCCTTCAGCGATGCGTTCGTTGATGGCCTCTTCAGCCGGCAGGAACTCGATGGCGCGATCCAGCTTGCCGCGGCCTTCCAGATCGTTCATCAGACGCTTGTATTCGGCAATCCGCGGCAATGCGCGGCGGGCTGCCAACGACAGGGCCTGAGTCTGCTTGTAGTTGTTGCCCAGCACCAGACCACCGACTTCGTCGGTCATGCTCGCCAGCAACTCATTACGTTGCTTGTCGGTCATGTCGCCAGCCTGAACCACTTCGTTCAGCAGGATCTTGATGTTCACTTCGTGGTCGGAGCAGTCCACGCCACCGGCGTTGTCGATGAAGTCGGTGTTGGAACCGCCGCCATTGAGACCGAATTCCACACGACCCAGTTGGGTCATGCCGAGGTTACCGCCCTCGCCCACGACTTTGCAGCGCAGTTCGTTGCCGTTCACGCGCAGTGCATCGTTGGCCTTGTCGCCGACATCGGCGTGGCTTTCGGTGCTGGCCTTGACGTAAGTACCGATACCGCCGTTCCACAACAGATCCACGGGTGCCTTGAGCAAGGCATTGAGCAGTTCGGTCGGGGTCAGTTTGTCGGCCTTGATGTCGAAGCGCTCTTGCATCTGCGGGGAAATCGCAATGCTCTTCGCGCTACGGGAGAAGATGCCGCCACCTTCGGACATGAGGCTGGTGTCGTAATCCGACCACGACGAACGTGGCAGGTCGAACAGGCGCTGACGTTCGGCGAAACTCGACGCCGGCTCAGGGTTCGGATCGATGAAGATGTGCAGGTGGTTGAACGCTGCGACCAGTTTCAGCTTGTCGGACATCAACAGGCCGTTACCGAACACGTCACCGGCCATGTCGCCGACGCCGACGACAGTGATGCTGTCTTCCTGGACGTTGATGCCGCGCTCGCGGAAGTGGCGCTGAACGCCAACCCACGCGCCTTTGGCGGTGATGCCCATTTTCTTGTGGTCGTAACCGGCCGAACCACCGGACGCAAACGCGTCGCCCAGCCAGAAGCCGTAGTCGATGGCGATGCCGTTGGCGATGTCGGAGAAGGTTGCAGTGCCTTTGTCCGCGGCCACTACCAGGTACGGGTCATCGTCGTCATGACGCACGACGTTGGCCGGCGGAACCAGTGCGCCGTCCTTCAGGTTGTCGGTGATGTCCAACAGACCGGAAATGAAGATGCGGTAGCAGGCAATGCCCTCGGCCGCGATCTCGTCACGGCTGCCGCCCAGTGGCAGGCGACGCGGCAGGAAGCCGCCCTTCGCACCCACCGGCACGATGACCGAGTTCTTCACTTGCTGGGCTTTTACCAGGCCCAGGACTTCGGTACGGAAGTCCTCTTCACGGTCGGACCAGCGCAGACCACCCCGAGCGACGTTGCCGAAGCGCAGGTGCACGCCTTCGACGCGCGGCGAGTAAACGAAGATTTCGAACTTCGGAACCGGCTTCGGCAACTCAGGAATCAAGTGCGGGTTGAACTTGAAGCTGAAGTACGACTTGTTATGGCCGTTGGCATCGGTCTGGTAGAAGTTGGTACGCAGGGTCGCTTTGATCAGATCAAGGTAGCGACGCAGGATACGGTCTTCGTTCAACACCTGGACGTCGTCCAGCGCGGCCAGAATGGCGTGTTCCAGACGTTGTTCGAGGTCGTCGCTGCTCAGCTTGCGCGCCAGGTAGAAACGGGTCTTGAACAACCGGGTCAGCTCGCGAGCGATGTCGGTGTGGTTGTTCAGGGTGCTGGCGATGTAACCCAGGTCGAAGCCCAGACGAATCTGCTTCATGTAGCGGGCGTAAGCACGCAGCAGTGCAACGTCACGCCATGGCAGGCCGGCGGTCAACACCAGGCGGTTGAACGCATCGTTTTCGGCATCGCCGCGCACGATGTGGACGAAGGCGTCCTGCAGCGTGTCATTGAGTTGCTGGATGTCGAGTTCCAGGCCTTCGGCAGCAGTGAACGCGAAATCGTGAATCCAGAACTCGCGGCCACTGTTGTGGCGCAGGCGATACGGGAATTCACCCAACACGCGCAGACCGAGGTTTTCCAGGATCGGCAGTACGTCAGACAGCGCCAGCGGGGTGTCGGCGTGATACAGCTTGCAATGCAGCATGCGCTGACCGGACACCTGGCCCAGCGGCTGATAGAAGCTCATCACCAACGGATTTTTTTCGTTGAGGCTCAGCAGATGCTGCATGTCGACCACAGCCGAATGCGCTGCGAAACGCTCGCGATAACCGGCCGGGAAGCCTTTCGGGAAGTCGGCCAGCACGTTGGTGCCGTGGGCTTCGCCGAAACTTTCGACGGTCAGTGCGGCGTAGTCGTCCTGCCAGCTGCGGCAGGCCTGAACCACTTCTTTTTCCAGCAGCAGCGGGTCGATATCCAGGCGGTTTTTCGGATCAACACGCAGGATCAACTGCACGCGGGCCAGCACGGACTCGGAGAAGAAGGTCCAGAACTCGCAGTCCGAAGCTTTCAGGCGATCCATCAGCACTTGCTGGATCTTCTGGCGCACTTCGGTGGAATAGATGTCACGCGGCACGTAGGCCAGGCAGTAGCAGAAACGGCCGTACGGGTCTTTGCGCAGGAACACGCGGATCTTGTTGCGTTCCTGGATCTGCACGATCGACATCACGGTGCTGAACAGCTCGTCGACCGGGGTCTGGAACAGGTCATCGCGCGGCAGCACTTCGAGCACCTGCGCCAATTCCTTGCCCAGGTGAGCCTTGGACTGGAAGCCCGAACGGTGTTCGATTTCCTCGACCTTGCGGCGGATGAACGGGATGACCCGCACGCTCTCGCCATACACCGACGAGGTGTACAGGCCCATGAAACGACATTCCTTGATGACCTTGCCATCGGCGTCGATTTCACGGATCGACACGTAATCGGGGTAAGCCGGACGGTGTACACGGCTTGGGTGTGCGGCCTTGGCGAACGACAGCAGGGTCGGTTCGCGCAGGTAGTTCACGGCGTAGTCTTCGATGCGCAGGTCATCGTAGGTCAGGCCGGCGCGCAGCAGTTTGGTCAGGCCGAGGAAGGAGTCCTTGTCGTAGACGATGTGGCCGCCATCGGCCTCGTCGTTGACCACAAATTCTTCGTAGCCGAGGAAGGTGAAGTGGTTGCCCACCAGCCATTCCAGGAAACTCTTGATTTCGTTCTTTTCGTCGGCATCGACGGCGAACTGGCTGTTGTCCAGTTTGGTCAGGATGTCCTGAACCTTGGCCTTCATCGGTTCAAAATCGCCCACTGCAACGCGGACTTCGCCGAGCACTTGCTCCAGCTCTTTGGTCAGCACATTGAGTTCGGCGGTATTGGCGCAACGGTCGATTTCCAGGTACATCAACGACTCTTGCAGGATGTCGTCGCCCTGGGTGCCTTTCGGCAGGATTTCCAGCAACTCGCCCTTGCTGCCACGACGCACGCTGAGCACGGTCGTTTGCAGGGTGTGGATGCTGTAACCGCGGCGGTTCAGCTCGGTGCGCACCGAGTCCACCAAAAATGGCAGGTCGTGGTGCAGCACTTCGACCGCAGTGTGGGTCGACTGCCAGCCGTGGCGTTCGTAATCGGGGTTGTAGACGCGCACTTGGGGTTGCGCGTGATCGAAGCGCTCAAGCAGGCGCCACGCAGAAAGAGTACAGCCAGCGAGGTCGGACAACCGACGTTGAGTCAACTCGTCCAGGGAAATGATGCCGAAGAATTGTTCAGCGAACAGCGCCACTTGTGGCAGTGCCTGTTCACTGATGTGCTGCGCCAGTGCCGCTTGCAGTTGGTGCTGGAAGTCGGCTTTGCTGGCTGCGGTGAAGAACGCCATCTGTGGTACTCCGCTTGGGCTTGTTATTGATGGAAGCGTCGCGTGCAAAACCCCTGTTCGGGGCTACCCGTCACCCCGCTCCTGATTCTCGGGCAGAGGAAACAGGGTGACAGGTGGGTGAAGCTGGACGGGACACTCGGGTCACATTCACCTTCCGTGAATGGGCATCTGCAAAAACGACTGGGCTGCGAACAGCGCAATGCCTTTACGGGTGCTCATCCGTTGCGCAGCTTAACCAGAGCGGCAAGGCCCGTGCTTGCGGTGCTGCGACATATTCGGTCAACGGTACGCAGCTCAAGGCGTACGCTTGGAACAACACTAGCATTCGCACAGAAAAATGACGGTTTTCCGTCCGGTTTTACGGGACGTACGTACCAGAAATGACCCGTAACACACTGGCTGTCCGTTATCGGGATAATTGACGCTCAACGAGCAGAAATGTGCGCGGGCTGGCAGAATTGCCCTTTGTTGCGTTTACCACGCTCGTCGAGCCAGGAATTTCCCATGAAAATGAAAACCGCCCTCTTGATCGTCAACCCTTGCGACGACGAAGAAGACAACATGGCCATGGTCTGCTGCCACAGCGACCAGGGCGAGATGTTCCTGATGAGCCGCTACCCGGACGAAGACGAGCTGGAGATTACCCTCGATGGCGAGCCTTCGACCCTCGATGGCGTCAAAGTGACCCTTAGCCCTTCGCTGCTGAAGATCGAAATCGCGGCAGCGGATGCCGATGCGTTGAATGGGGATGATGTGCTGGAGATCACCTTTGATGCTGACATGGTGGATCTGGCTGAAGTGGAAGAAACCTTGCAGAACATTCTGAAAGGGACTGGAACGTATATCAGCCAGCTGGCCTGACAGACCGCTTTCGCTGGCAAGCCAGCTCCTACAGTCGATTTGCATCGCATTAGACCCGTAGGAACAGGCTTGCCAACAAAGGTGCCAGCGAGATCCCTTCATCACTCCCCCCTAAAAAGTCGGATGTCCGTAAGTACGGACTACATTCCGCTTCCTTCCCAGTACAAAACTAAACACGCCATCCCATTGAATCAAAAACAAAAAAAAACGATACAACAACACAATCAGAAAATTGACGACTTTCATCCTACATTCCGCCAAGAGCGGGCCTACATCGGCTTAGGAAGTGATGAACTGTCCGCACCACAAACTCACTGCTATTAATTAATCACTTCCGAAAAAAAGCCGTAACAGAACAATTTCAAGTCGACGCACTTTATGACGACACACAAGAAGCCAAAGACAGAAAAACACTAAACTTTCTAGCGAATTCAAAAATATTACGATGCCTTATCGACCTGAACCCCGTAAAAAACCTGAGACTTCCACTGCTGGACCTCCCTCTCAGAGCTTACGTAGCAAGTGTTCCTTCGCAACTAGACGCGCTGAGACAAAATCTATTGGCGACCAACAGGACCATTTACCACAGAGTCGTCACTCAATACGCTGATGACGGCATTGTCTGCCAGGCTTATATTCCTGGCCTTGAACGCTTCAACATCATAAGAAATGGGAGCCTGGTCGCCCCACAACGAATCCTACGCCAACCTCGAAACCCACTTGTTTTTCAGGCAACCCATGCAGACAATTATTAGAACAACCTGCAAAAAATACACTGCATTGCTGATCTCAACATGCACCACTATATTCGCACTAAAAATAATGTCGCTAGCCCCACCATTACTATTGGGTAAAATTGTCGACACCCTGAACAGCAGCAATCCGTCCACACTCAACACACTCTTATTGTTAACAGCAGGCTTCACACTGGCCGGATGTATTCAGGCAATCATTCACCCACTGCAAATTTTCTTCCTGTCCAAGTTGGTACAGCAGGCCGTAATGAATGCATCCATCGAGTGGATTGCCCAACTTATGCGCAAAGAATTCCTTCAATTCAGTTCTTGGCGTATTGGTTACTTTATAAAGTCAGTTGAGCGTGGGATAACGGCAAATGAGCAACTGCTGACATTTTTTGTGACCGTTGGCCTTCCTCTGTGCGTGGAGTTTCTGATTGTCGCCAGTGCTTTTGTCTACATGGGTGGCACCGGAATTTTTCTGGCAATGACCTCTCTTGGCATTGTCTATCTCTTCGTGGCTCACCAGATCATCAGGTGGCGCCGAAAGCACATCGATGCAGTCAATGAACAAGAGGATGAGCTGAGCGGCGTCTTGTTCAACACCATCAACATTGGCAAGTCTATAAAACTGGAACGCGCAGAGCACACCGCAACAAAGCCTCTGAACCGGGCCTTCGTCCAATACGCCGAAGCCGCGGTTATCGCGGCAAGCTCTGGCGGTTTCCTGAACGGAGCGAAAGTCCTGTTTGTAAGTCTCTCTACGGGAGGGCTCCTCAGTTGGGGGGTTCTCGGTCAGCTTTCAAGCGAACCTGGTATCAGCGTTGGGCAACTGGTTGCCATTTTTTCCATTGCTGGAAGCTTTTTGCTGAACATCACTGCGTTGACGGAGGGTTATCGGGTACTTGATCAGTTTCTGGCGGATCAACGACGCATGCAGCAGCTTTTGGCACTGCCAAACTTTGACGATAGTAATCGCCAGACCGACATCCAATCCCGACGCGTCTCGAAGCTGGTCCTTGAGCCTTGTGTGGTGGGCGACGCCGACACAACCCGACTCTCAATTGAGAGCAGCGTTACTTTCTCTCAAGGCCAGTCAGTAGCCATTACCGGGCCCAGCGGTGCGGGTAAATCCACATTGCTTGAGACGCTGGCCGGGTTAAATGCTTCAGTGAGGAATCACTTGAGCATTGATGACATACCGATCTCCCGCTTAAGCGCCGAGGCCCATTTGAACTCGCTGAGGTATTGCCCTCAATTACCGCAGTTTCTGGAGGGTCAATTCGATATCTCCGTATTGTTCGGAATGCCTCCCTCCCCCCATCTGAGCGATGCAATACAACGGCTTGACCTTGAAGATATCGTTTCCCATCGCAACATCAGCGAAAACGCATCCAACATATCGGGTGGAGAGGGCAAACGATTGTCATTGCTGCGCGTGATCAACAGGCCAGGGCGGTTCAATTTGTTCGATGAACCCAGTGCATCGATCGAGCCGAAGCTCGCTACGCCAGTGTGGGATTTGTTGTTTGAAACATTTGCCGCGCATGGACTGATTTGTGTAACCCATGATGTCCGGCATCTGCATCGCTTTGATCGAGTCATCGTCATGCAGGAGGGCGCCATTGTTGACGACGGTCCGTGGTGTGAATTGGTCAAACGCAAAGCCGTAAAACTGCTGCTGAGCGACCTTCAAACAGAGGAGCATTACCTGCATGGCTGATCCCTTTTCCCTGCGAAGGGCGCGAACAGGTTCAAATCCCTGCAAATTGCACAAAATGCCGTTAGTCGCCGCCCCCCGCGATGGATTAAAGTAACGCCCCCAGCCTTGGCGTATTTCGAACGCCTCGGCCACCCTTTTCCAGGAACAGTCATCGATGGAACATCGTGAGGCGCTGCTAGCGCTGCGAACCTTTCTTTCAACGCAGATTCTCGGCCAGGAAAAACTCATCGAGCGCTTGCTCATCGCCCTGCTTGCCGACGGCCACATGCTGGTCGAGGGTGCCCCTGGCCTGGCCAAGACCAAGGCCATCAAAGAACTCGCTGAAGGCATCGAAGCCCAGTTCCATCGCATCCAGTTCACTCCGGACCTGTTGCCGGCCGACATCACCGGCACGGAAATCTATCGTCCGGAAACCGGCAGCTTCGTGTTCCAGCAAGGCCCGATTTTCCACAACCTGGTGTTGGCGGACGAAATCAACCGTGCTCCGGCCAAGGTTCAGTCGGCATTGCTCGAAGCCATGGCCGAGCGTCAGGTCAGTGTCGGGCGCAGCACGTATGAGTTGTCACCGCTGTTTCTGGTGATGGCCACGCAGAACCCGATCGAGCAGGAAGGCACCTATCCGCTGCCCGAAGCCCAACTCGACCGTTTCCTGATGCACGTCAAAATCGGTTTCCCCGATGCCACCGTCGAACGCCGCATCCTGCAGCAGGCCCGGGGCGAAGCCCTGAACGGCGAAACCAAACCCGAGCGCCGGGTCAGTCAGCAGGCAATCTTCGCCGCACGCAAGGAAATCCTCGGTTTGTACATGGCCGACGCCGTGGAGGAATACCTGGTGCAACTGGTCATGGCCACGCGCACCCCGGCCAAGTTCGACCCGGAAATGGCCGAGTGGATCGCCTACGGCGCCAGCCCTCGCGGCTCCATTGCCCTGGACCGCTGCGCCCGCGCCCATGCCTGGCTGGCCGGTCGTGACTTCGTCAGCCCCGAAGACATTCAGGCCGTGCTGTTCGACGTACTGCGCCACCGCATCATTCTTTCCTTTGAAGCCGAAGCCGCCGGCATCGATCAGGACCGGGTGGTCCAGCGGATTCTCGACGTCGTAGCCGTCGCTTGACCCCGATGAATGCGATCCTGCCGCCCGAACCGGGCATCCGCGTCAGCCTCGCCGAGCTGATCGAGATGCGCCATCGCGTGCGTGAAGTGCAGTTGTTCTCCACACCGAGCCAGCGCAGCCCGCTGATTGGCCTGCACCACTCCAAGTTGCGCGGACGCGGTGTGGACTTCGATCAGGTGCGGGTCTATCAGGCCGGCGACGATGTGCGCACCATCGACTGGCGCGTGACTGCCCGGACGCAGGAGCCACATACCAAGCTGTTCCATGAGGAGCGCGAGCGGCCGATTTTCATCATGGTCGAACAAAGCCGCCGACTGTTTTTCGGCTCGGGGCTGATGTTCAAATCCGTGCTCGCCGCTCAAGCTGCGAGCCTGATCGGCTGGGCCGCGCTGGGTCATAACGACCGGGTCGGCGGGCTGGTGTTCGGCGACAACGAGCACTACGAGATCAAGCCCCGACGCAGCAAACAAAGCCTGCTGCAACTGCTCAACCGGCTCGTGCGGGTCAACCAGTCACTGCACACCGAAAGTGAGCCGGACCGCGATGCCTTTGGCATTGCCCTGCGCCGCGCCCGAGAGGTTTCGCGCCCGGGCAGTCTGGTGATCGTGATCTGCGACGAACGTGCCCTTTCAGACAGTGCCGAACAACAATTGAGCCTGTTGTCGCGACATTGCGACCTGTTGCTGCTGCCACTGTCCGATCCGCTGGATCATGCCCTCCCCGCCGCCGGACTTTTGCGCTTCGCCGAGCGCGGCGCGCAACTGGAACTCGACACCCTCAATTTCGAACTGCGCCAGACGTATCGCGCCCAGGCCGAAGTGCGGATCGCCCGCTGGGAACTGCTGGCGCAGAAATTGCGCGTATTGATGATGCCTTTGAGCACCCAAAGCGAGATGGTCGAGCAACTGCGCGAGTACCTGAACCCACAGAATGCGGGGAAAGGACGATGAGCGGACTCGATCAACTGCAACCGCTGATTCTCCCGCCTCCGATCGGTTTCTGGCCGCCGGCGCCGGGCTGGTGGTTGCTGTTGTTATTGCTGCCACTGATAGGTTTCGGTGTGTGGAAGCTGCCGAGTTTCTTTCCGAAAAAGCAGCCTGTGGTACGCGCCGAACAATCGCTCGACCCAGTGCGTCTCGCCGCGCTGGCGGAACTGGCGCTGATGCCAAAACCCTACGATGGCGCGCCCGCCGGTGCGTGGTTGCAGCAACTGAACGGCTTGCTCAAGCGTTTGTGCCGCAACCATTACCCCTACAGCCAGAGCCACACGCTCAACGGACGTAAATGGCTGGCATTCCTCGATAACCGCTGCCCCGCGGCGGGACTGACGCGCTGGATGGTTCTGGTGGAAGGCGCCTACAAGCCCGAATGCAAACTCGACGACAAGGCCATCGCTGGCCTGACCCAAGCCGTCGATACATGGATTCGCAAGCATGTTTGAATTCGCCTGGCCGTGGATGTTCGCCCTGTTACCGCTGCCTTGGCTGATGCGCCTGGTGTTGCCGGTGGCCGACAGCGGCGAACCCGCACTCAAGGTCAGTTTTCTCAGCGACCTCGAAGGCCTCGCCGGGCGCCGTGCCCGGGCCAATCTGCCAGCGTGGCGGCAACAGGCACCGTTCATGCTGATCTGGTTGTTTCTGTTGGTGGCCGCGGCGCGCCCGCAATGGCTCGGCGAGCCACTACCCATTGCCGCCAGTGGCCGTGATTTGCTGGTGGCGGTGGACGTCTCCGGCTCGATGGACTTCCCGGACATGAAGTGGCAGGACGAAGAAGTCAGCCGGCTTGAGCTGGTTCAGCACTTGCTCGGCGACTTCCTTGAAAACCGTGAGGGCGATCGCGTCGGTCTGATTCTGTTCGGTAGTCAGGCTTACGTGCAGGCACCGCTGACGTTCGATCGACGCACTGTTCGCGTGTGGCTCGATGAAGCGCGCATCGGCATCGCTGGCAAAAACACCGCCATTGGCGACGCCATCGGTCTAGCCCTTAAACGCCTGCGCCAACGCCCGGCGCAAAGCCGTGTGCTGATTCTCGTCACTGACGGCGCCAACAATGGCGGCGAAATCGACCCGCTCACCGCTGCGCGACTGGCCGCCAAAGAAGGTGTAAAAATCTACCCGATCGGCATCGGCGCCGATCCGGAACAAAGCGGTACGGTCGGTTTTCTCGGCGTCAATCCGAGCCTGGACCTGGACGAACCGGCCCTTCAGGCCATCGCTGCGGCCACCGGCGGCCAGTATTTCCGTGCCCACGATGCCAAGGAGTTGCAGGCGATCAAGGACACCCTCGACCAACTGGAACCGGTGACTCAGCAACCGACCCAGGCCCGCCCGGCCCAGGCGTTGTATCACTGGCCGCTGACCCTGGCACTGTGGTTGAGCCTGTTGCTGGTGGGCCGTACGCTCTGGCCGGACAATCCGCTGCAACGCCTGATGACCAAAGAAATGTTCGCTCAAACGCAACTGTTGCCTGACTGGCGCGAACGACTCAAACGCCTGCGTCTTCGGAGGCGAAGATGAGTGCGTTGTGGCCGTTCTGGTTCCGACCCTGGTGGTTGCTGTTGTTGCCGCTGCTTGGCTGGCTGCTGTGGCAACTCTGGCACCGCAAGAAGCGCGCCGGGCGCTGGCAAATGATTCTGCCGCCTGCCTTTCATGCCGCGCTGCTCAGTGGCGGCGACGGCCGCGACAGCAAGTTGCCATGGATCGCCCTGGGTCTGGCGTGGATGTTGACCGTACTCGCCCTGTTGGGGCCGGGCTGGACTCGCGTCGAACAGACCAGCCAGAAACCCGCCGACCCACTGGTGGTAATTCTTGAACTGACGCCGGAAATGCTCGCCACCGACGTGACGCCGAATCGACTGGAACAGGCCCGACGCAAACTGCTCGACCTGTTGCAGGCCCGCAGCGACGCCCAGACCGCGATCGTCGTCTACGCCGGCAGTGCGCACACGCTGGTGCCGCTGTCGGATGACCTGTCCACCAGCCGCAACCTGCTCGATGCGCTCAAGCCATCACTGATGCCCGAGGCCGGCCATCGCGCCGACCTGGCCGTGGACAAGGCCCTGAACCTGCTGCAACAGGGCGCCCTCGGTGACGGGCGGATCCTGTTGATCGGCTCGTCACTGACGGAACAGGAACGCCAAGGCATTCGCCGGGCAATGCGCGGTCAATCGACAGAGTTTTTGATGCTTGGCATCGGCACTGCCGAAGGGTCGCCGATCACTCAGGAGGACGGCAGCTTCCTCAAGGACGAACAGGGCGCGATCCTGGTGTCACGTCTGGACGAGCCGGGCTTGAAGTCCTTTGTCAACGACCTGGATGGACGCTATCGCCACGCGCGCCTGAGTGATAGCGACTTGCGCGCCCTCGGCCTGCTCGACGGTCCGCGCACCCTGCGAAACGATGGCCAGACGTTGCGCCTCGACACGTGGGCGGATCAGGGTTACTGGTTGCTGCTTCCGCTGTTGCTGCTCGCGGCATGCGCGGGTCGCCGTGGCTGGCTGCTCTGCCTGCCGCTGCTGTTCGCGTTGCCGCAACCCGTCTATGCATTCGATTTCGAAGACCTGTGGCTGCGCCCCGATCAGCAAGGCCTGCATTTGCTCAAGAAAAAACAGCCGGCTGAAGCTGCGCAGCATTTCGAAGACCATCAATGGCAAGGCGTGGCACTCTATGAAGCCGGTGATTACGCCGCAGCCGCCGAACGCTTCGCCGAAGGCGATGACGCCCACGCCCACTACAATCGGGGTAACGCCCTCGCAAGAAGCGGTGAGCTGGAGGCTGCGCTCGACGCTTATGAACAGGCACTGGAACGGCAACCGGATTTGCGCCCGGCCCTGACCAACAAGGCGTTGGTAGAAAGTCTGCTCAAGCTGAAAATCGATCCGACGGCCCCTGAACCGGAGAAAAACCCGAGTACCCAACCCGATATCGATCCCCCCCCTGCACCACCCAGCGCCGCCATCGAGCCATCGAACAGCGACGAAGCCAGTGCCGAGGGCAAACCAGCCGAGCCGGGCGATGAGCCACCGCCCACCGCACCGCCAAAACCTGGTTCCAATGAGGTCCCGGGCAGCGAACTGGGCGATGAGCAACACACCACGCCGCCCTTGCGTCCGGTCACCGACAGCCTTGAAGGTGAGCAGCGCCAGGCACTGGAGCAATGGCTAAGGCAGATCCCGGATGACCCCGGCGAATTGCTCAGGCGCAAATTCTGGTACGAACAGCAACAACATCAGGATCAGGAAAATACTCGATGACCCGCTTCACCGCTTTATTGCTCGCCCTGCTGATTTGGGCAGTACAGGCCCAGGCTGGGGAGCTGGTTGCCAGTGTGGATCGCAGTCGCCTGAGTTCAGGCGAAACAGTCGAACTGACCCTGGAATCCACCGATGTCACACAGTTCGGCAAACCTGACCTGATACCACTGGAACCGCTGTTCGACGTGCGCGGCACTCGCCAGGTCAACCAGTTGAATACCCTCAATGGTGACAATCGGGCCACCACGCGCTGGATCATCACCCTGCTGCCCCGCCAAAATGGCAGCGTGGTCATCCCCTCACTGCAACTGGGCGACCTCCAGAGCCAGCCGATCACCCTGCAAGTGATCGAGAGCGAAACACCCGATAACCCGAACAAACGCGCGCCGGTGTTCATTGACGCCAGCCTCGATCAAAGCAGCGTCTACGTGCAGGCTCAGGCCATATTGACCCTGCGCGTCTACCATTCGGTGTCTCTGTACGACGACAGTAGCCTGCCGCCTCTGCAAATTCCCGACGCGCGCATCGAATCACTGGGTGACCCGCGCACCTACGAAAAAGACATCGACGGCCTGCGCCACGGGGTGATCGAAAAGCGCTATGCAATCTACCCGCAACACAGCGGTGAGCTGATTATTCCGGCCCAGAACTTCAGTGCCGCGCTCGTTGCCGCACAGGCGCAACACGACTCTGGCGCTCAGGATCCGAGGTCCGGCAAACTGATGCGCGTCAGTTCCACCGAGTTGCTGCTGACCGTCAAGGCCAAACCCGCCACCTATCCGGCCGACGCCCCTTGGCTGCCTGCGCGCAGCCTGTCCCTGAGCGAAAGCTGGAATCCGGAACCGGATCGCGCACAGGTCGGCGACTCGCTGACCCGCAGCCTGATCGTGAAAGCCGATGGATTGGCCAGCACGCAATTGCCGCCCTTGCCCGGCACAGAGGTCGCCGGGCTGCGCCGCTACCCCGATCAGCCGGTGCTCGGCAACCAGAACACCGAACGGGGTCTGGTCGGCAGTCGGGAAGACCGTGAAGCCCTGGTGCCGACCCGTACCGGCGCCGTTGACCTGCCCGGCGTCGACGTGGTGTGGTGGAACACCTTTGAAGATCATCTGGAACACAGCAGCCTGCCCGCCCGCACGCTGCTTGTGGCGGTCAATCCGAGCCTTGTAGTCGATACACCGGCCAGCACCTCACCCGTCGAATCCAGTGCCGACAGCGGAACACTCTGGCGCTGGAAACTCAGTACGCTGATCCTCGCCTGCACCACCCTGCTCGGCTTCGGTCTCTGGTGGCGCGGTCGCTGGAAACCGGCGCTCCTGCGCACGGCCCAAACCGGCCCGAGCCCGCGCACCGTGCTCGACGACCTCAAGCGCGCCTGCCAGGCCAACGACTCCCACGCCACCCGCCAGGCCCTCGATGCCTGGGCCCGGCAACAGCCGGAAACCCTGGCCGACATGGCCGCCCGCTTCGTCCCCCTGTCCGACGCCCTAGACGGCCTGAACGGCGCGCTCTACAGCGAAACCGGCCAGCACTGGCAAGGCGAAGAGCTGTGGCGTGCGATCAAGGCGATCCCGATTGCCGAGCGGGTTCAGGATCCGGTGGGTGACAGTGGGTTGCCGCCGCTTTATCCGAAATAGCCCCCATCCTGATGGCAATGAATTTTGGCTGGGATCAGATGTTTTTCCGTGGCGAGGGAGCTTGCTCCCGCTCGGCTGCGCAGCAGTCGTCATTCGGCTTGCACAATATTCATCAAAGGTCTCAAGGGGGCAGCTTCGCCGCCCAGCGGG
Source organism: Pseudomonas sp. C32 (assembly GCF_030417915.1). NCBI lineage: Bacteria > Pseudomonadati > Pseudomonadota > Gammaproteobacteria > Pseudomonadales > Pseudomonadaceae > Pseudomonas > Pseudomonas sp. C32. The sequence goes on from NZ_JAUHUK010000003.1 coordinate 153,511, forward strand.
AGCAAGCTCCCTCGCCACAGGCATAAGGTTCCAAAACATCCACCGAGCGACAGGACTTTTTTGCCAGTAAACTCTCTCCCCTTTCGCCGCCTTCATTTTCCACGCGGCCATCACCTATTTTGTAGCGGAGTCCGCCTTGCGCTTGTTTCACACCTCCGACTGGCATCTCGGGCAGAACCTGCACGGCCAGGATCGCGATTTCGAACACGGCTGTTTCCTCGACTGGCTGCTGCGTCAATTGAAGCTGGACCAGCCTGATGCGCTGCTGATTGCCGGCGATATCTTCGACACGGTCAACCCGCCGGTCAAAGCCCAGGAGCGTCTCTACGACTTCATCGTCAGCGCCCACGAACAACAGCCGTTACTGACCATCGTGATGATTGCCGGCAACCACGATTCCGGCTCGCGCATCGAACTGCCCGCGCCGTTGATGCGCCGTTTGCGTACCCATGCGTTGGGTCGGGTGTTGTGGCTCGATGACGGTCAATTGGACGCCGAGCGCCTGTTGCTGCCCTTGCCCGATGCCAGTGGTGAAATCACCGGCTGGTGCCTGGCGTTGCCGTTTCTGCGGCCCGCCGAAGTCACCGGCGCGCATCTGGGCGACAATTATTTGCGCGGCATCGGCCAGGTGCATGAATGGCTGATCGAAGCGGCAAATGCCAAACGCCAGAAGGGTCAGGCACTGATCGCCATCAGCCACGCGCACATGGCCGGCGGCTCGGTATCGGAAGACTCCGAGCGCAGCCTGATCATCGGCAACGCCGAGGCCCTGCCCGCCAGCCTGTTCGGGCCGAGTATCAGCTACGTTGCCCTCGGTCACTTGCACAAGCCGCAGAAGGTCAATGGCGAGGAGCGCATTCGCTACTGCGGTTCGCCGATTCCGTTGTCGTTTTCCGAGATCGGTTATCAGCATCAGATTCTTCACGTCACGCTCGACGGCGAAACCCTGGTCAGCGTCGAGCCGAAACTGATTCCCCGCGCAGTCAATTTGCAGCGCATCGGCCCGGCACCGCTGGCGGACATCCTCCTGCAACTGGCGGACCTGCCGAACATCGACCTGCTGGCCGATCTCCAGCGTCAACCGTGGCTCGAAGTACGGGTGCATCTTGACGAGCCGCAGCCGGACTTGCGCCACCAAGTGGAAACCGCCCTGCAAGGCAAAGCCGTGCGCCTGGTGCGCATCGCCGCCGAGTACGCCGGCAACGGCAGCCGTGACGGTGCAGACGATGGCAACGCGTTGATCGAACTGGACCAGCTCACGCCCCAGGAACTGTTCAGCCGTGCCTGGCAAGACAATTACGGCAGCGAGGTCGACGAACAGACCCTCAAGGACTTTGCCGAGCTGTTGCAAGACGTGCAGATGGAGAGCGAACAACCATGAAAATCCTCGCGATCCGCCTGAAAAACCTCGCCTCGCTGGCCGGGCCGTTTGAAATTGATTTCACTGCCGAACCCTTGGCCAGTGCCGGACTGTTCGCCATCACCGGCCCGACCGGCGCCGGCAAAAGTACCCTGCTCGATGCCTTGTGCCTGGCGTTGTTCGGTGCCGTACCCCGCCTGAACAACACCGGTCGTGACGCCAAGGTGCCGGACGCCGATGGCGAAATCGGCACCGGTGATCCGCGCACCCTGCTGCGACGCGGTACCGGCGAAGGTTATGCCGAAGTGGATTTCGTCGGTGTCGACGGCCGCCGCTATCGGGCGCGCTGGGAAGCCAACCGCGCCCGCGACAAAGCCGCCGGCAAGCTGCAGGCCAGTCGCCAGAGCTTGCGTGATATCGATCAGGACCAACTGCTTGCCAGCCAGAAAGGTGAGTACAAGACCCAGCTCGAAGCCGCACTGGGCCTGAACTTCGAACAGTTCACTCGCGCCGTGCTGCTGGCGCAAAGCGAATTCAGCGCCTTCCTCAAGGCCGATGACAACGACCGCAGCGAGCTGCTGGAAAAACTCACCGACACCGCGCTGTACACCCGTCTCGGTCGCCGGGCTTTCGACAAGACCAAAGAAGCCCGCGAGGCCCACAAACTGCTGCAGGATAAGGCCAGCGGTGTCACACCGCTTTCGCCCGAAGCCCGTGCCGAACTGGACCAGCGTTTCGGTGAGGCACAGCAACAACTCAAGACCCAGCAGGCACAGCTCAAGCAACTCGAGCTGCAACACACCTGGCTCAAGGACCTGCGCCAATTGCAGGACCAGCAACGGGCCGCCACCGAACAATTGCAGTCAGCCCAACAGCATTGGGACAGTCTGGCCGGCGAACGCTTGAAGCTGACCCGCCTGGAACAACTGGCGCCGCAACGCCACCAGTTCGCGCGCCAGACCGAACTCACTGCCCAGCTCACGCCTCTGGCAGCGCAGATTCAGCAGCACACGGCGCAGCAAGAGCAATCGCAGGCGCGCCAGGCCCAGCTCGAAGCCAGCCAGATTGCCGCTCAATCCGCCCTGACCGAAGCGCAAAGCCAACACAGCGCCAACGCACCACTGCTGCGCCAGGCCTTCGACGAGCAAAACACCCTCGCCCGCCTGGTCAAAGACACCCGCCTGAGTGCGGACCTCAAGCAGCAAGCCGAATTGGCCTGCACGCAGGGACAAACCACGATTCAAGGCCTGCTCGAACAGCAGAAGTTGGTTGCCGAGCGCTTGCAACGGATCGGCACCGAGCTTGAGCAAAGCGCTCATCTGGCACCGTTGAGCGATGCCTGGAACGCTTACCGGGATCGCCTGCAACAGTTGATGCTGGTGGGCAACCGCCTGAACAAAGGCCAGGCCGAACTGGCCGCGCTGGAACTCAGCGCCACCCGCGCCGCCGAAGAACTGGCCGCGCAAAAGCAACATTTGGAAGTGCTCTACAAAGAGGCCGGCGCCGAGCCCGAAGCGGTAGCCGAACAGATCCAGATTCTTGGCAGCCTGTTGCAGGACAACCGCAAGCAATTGCGCGCCTTCGAAGAACTGACACGGCTGTGGGCCAGCCAGCAGGAACTGGACCAGCGCAGCGGCGAATTGCAACAACGTCAACTGACGGCGCAGCAAGACCGTGAACGCCTGACCCAGGACGGCGTGCAGGCCAAGCATGAACTGGCGGTCGCCGAACAGACCTTGAGCGTCACCCGCGAGTTACTTGAACGTCAGCGTCTGGCCCGCAGCGCCAGCGTTGAAGAGTTGCGCACCCAGCTGCAAGACGATCAACCGTGCCCGGTCTGCGGCAGCGCCGAGCATCCGTATCATCAGCCCGAAGCGCTGCTGCAAAGCCTCGGTCGCTTTGATGAAAATGAACAGGCCACTGCGCAGAAAGCCGTGGACCTGCTCAAGGAGAAGCTCACCGACCTGCGTGCGGAAGTCGGCGGCGTGATCGCCCGACAAAAAGAACTGCTGCAACAACAGGAACAACTGGCGATTCAGCAGCAGAGCCTGGCGCCGAGTCTGGAAGCACATCCGCTGTCGGGGCAGTTGCTGGGCCAGGACGCCGCCAAACGCGATGCCTGGCTGGCGCGACAAAACAGCCAGTTGAACCAGAGCATCGCCGACGACGAACAACGCCAGAGCGCCCTGCTCACCCTGCAACAGGATGCTGCACGGTTGGCTCTGCAACTGCGCAACGCTGAAACGGCCAGTCAGCAAGCGACCCAGCATCTGCTCAACCAGCAACGCGAATTGACCAGCGATCGCCAGCGTCTGGACGAAGAACTGACCGCGTTCAGCACCCTGCTCCCCGCCGACACCCTGCAAGCGCTGCGCGACGAACCTGCCGCAACGTTCATGCAGCTCGACCGGCAGATCGCCCAGCGCCTGGAACAGCTTGATCAACAGCGCGAAGAGCTCGACGAACAGCAACAGCGCCAGCAGACACTGGAAAAGGAGCAGGACCGCCAGCTCACCCGGACTCAGCAACTGGACGCAACCAGCCAACAGTTCACCGCGCTCAACGAACAGCAACACGCCATCCAGCAGAAGCTCTTGCAACTGCTCGGTCAGCACACCACAGCTGAACAATGGCAGCAGCAACTCGATCAGGCTGTCGCTCTGGCACGCTCGGCGGAATCCGCCGCCGCCCAGGAACTGCAAACGGTTCGTACGTCACTGGTGCAACTGGCCGCGGAACTCAAGGCCCAGCAAGAACGCCTGCTGGCACTGGAAACCGAAAATCGAGCCTTGAGCGGCAAGATCGCCGACTGGCGAGCCTTGCACCCGGAGCTCGACGACGGCGGTCTCGATGAACTGCTGAGTATCGACGACCAGCAGGTCAGTGACTTGCGTCATCGCTTGCAGCAAAGCGAAAAAGCCATCGAGCAAGCCAAAGTCCTGCTTCAGGAACGCGATAAGCGCCTGGCGGAGCATCAGGCACAGCACAACGGCAACCTCGACGCCGAGCAACTCGCCACCGCACTGACGGACTTGCAGCACCTGTTCGGAACCAGCGAACAGCGTTGCGCCGAATTGCGCGCAGAGCAGGCCGAAGACCAGCGCCGGCAAAACGCCAATCAGGCCCTGGCGCAGCAAATCGCCGATGCCTACAGCGAGTACCAGCGCTGGGCACGTCTCAATGCATTGATCGGCTCGGCCACCGGCGACACCTTTCGCAAGATCGCCCAGGCTTACAATCTCGACTTGCTGGTGCACCACGCCAACGTGCAATTGCGCCAACTGGTGCGCCGCTATCGCCTCAAGCGCGGCGGCAGCATGTTGGGCCTGCTGGTGATGGACACCGAAATGGGCGACGAACTGCGCTCGGTGCACTCGTTATCAGGAGGCGAAACGTTCCTGGTGTCGCTGGCACTGGCGCTCGGGCTCGCGTCGATGGCGTCGAGCACCTTGAAGATCGAATCGTTGTTCATCGACGAAGGTTTCGGCAGCCTCGATCCGGAATCCCTGCAACTGGCCATGGACGCCCTCGACGGCTTGCAGGCGCAGGGGCGCAAGGTCGCGGTGATTTCCCACGTACAGGAAATGCATGAACGGATTCCAGTGCAGATTCAGGTCCGCCGCCAGGGCAACGGCCTGAGCACCGTGGAGGTGAAATGAACACGCTGTATTCCTTCCGCCGTTGCCCGTACGCGATGCGGGCGCGCATGGCCCTGCGCTACTCGGGCGTGGCCGTGGACATTGTCGAAGTCAGCCTGAAGGCCAAGCCCGCCGAAATGCTCGCGCTGTCGGGCAAAGGCACGGTGCCGGTGCTCAGCGCCGATGGCCGGGTGATCGACGAAAGCCTCGACATCATGCGCTGGGCCCTGGCACAGAACGATCCGCAGGACTGGTTGCTCAAGGATGATCCTGGCGCAGCGGTGCAAATCGCCCCTTTGATCGAACAGAACGATCAGGTGTTCAAGGTGCACTTGAATCGCTACAAGTACGCCGAGCGTTATCCCGAGCAGCCGATGGAGGTTTATCGCGGCGAGGGCGAGGTGTTTTTGCAAAGGCTGGATGAATTGCTGGAGGGACGTGATTACTTGCTGGCCAGCCATCCAAGCCTGGCCGATGTGGCGTTGATGCCGTTCGTGCGCCAGTTCGCCCACGTCGACCGTGACTGGTTCGCGCAGACGCCGTATCGGCGCTTGCAGGACTGGTTGCAGCGGTTTCTGGACTCGGAGTTATTTACCGGCGTAATGCGCAAGTAAACAATGTGGTTCTGTAGCTCTGTGGCTCTGTGGCTCTGTGGCTCTGTGGCTCTGTGGCTCTGTGGCTCTGTGGCGAGGGAGCTTGCTCCCGCTCGGCTGCGTAGCAGCCGCAAATTGGCTAACTGGGTATACCTGAAAAAAACAGGGTCGCTTCGCAACCCAACGGGAGCAAGCTCCCTCGCCACAAAAAACCCCAGCCCGTTGAACTGTTTCAGCCTTCGATAAAACTCATCAAGCGTTCGCGGGCCGCTTCCGGTTCACCGGAAACAGTCTCCACGGAGGAAAGAATGGGGGCTGAATAGAGAAACAGGAAAACCAATGCCACACGCATCGCCATGTTGTCGATCCTTGCTCAAGGGGAAGTCGAAAAACCGGCGTCAAATTTAAGCGTATGGCCTTGTGATATCAAGCGCTACATTGATGGCCAACTGACACTGTCGTAAACGCGCTATGCAGGAGCGACATCACTCTGATGGTTTTCGACATTTCAGTCGTCGATCATCCAGTGAGTTCGCTCCTGCATAACAGGTGCAGGGCTGAAATTTCAGGCGTGAGTCTTGTGATCCAGCGCGGCGTAGAAATTGGCGCTTTGTTGCAGGTATTTCTGGGTGTAGCTCTGGGTGTGGTTTTTTTTGTCGCTGATTTCAACGTTGGCGCTGGCTGGCAGCGCAACGGTGGCAGAAATGGCGGAAGCGGCGATGACGGAGAAGAGGTTGAAGTTCATGGCGGTATTCCTCGGATTCAGTTGGCTTGTTTGCCCGGTGGGGCCGTGAAGCAAACTTAACCGTGGAGGATGGGAGCCTTGAAATGCTTTGTAGCAGTACCACATATCAGCGCAATTGATAAAAGGATGCAGGCCCCATCAACCGGGGCCTGCGGCCTATTGACGCACCAAGAACTTGAGATCGCTCGGGGCATCCATCGGCAGTTTTTGCACGGTTTTGCCCAGTAGCCCGGTCTTGGCATCGCGCTCGACGACGACAATCTGGTTGCTCTTCTGGTTGGCGATCAGCAGGAACTTGCCACTCGGATCGAGGCTGAACTCCCGAGGATGATCACCTTCAACCGCCCTGCGCTGCAGCTCCTTGAGATGTCCAGTCGCCGGATCCACGGCAAACACCAACAACTGGTTGGCCGTGCCACGGTTGCTGACATACAGAAACTTGCCATCGACCGAAGCGTGCAACGCCGCTGCTGCCTTGTCTGAAATCGGTTGGCCGGCCGCCAGATCGACCATCTGCGTCTGCTCAAGCTTGCCATCGCGGTAATCGAACACCGCGACCTGCGCGCTCATTTCCATGGTCAGCCACGCGTGCTTGCCATCGGCGCTGAACAACAGATGACGCGGCCCGCTGCCGGGTGGCAGTTGCACAAATGCCGGGGTGGCCGGGGTCAATGGCAGCTCGGGATTCGCCTTGGGGTCGAAGCGATAGACAAAGACCTTATCCGCGCCCAGATCGTTGGAAAACACGTACTTGCCGTCCGGCGATGACACCGTGGAATGCACGTGCGACGACATCTGCCGCTCGGGATTGACCCGACTCGCCGGATGGCTGCTCATCTGCACCACTGCTTCAAGTTTGCCATCGGCGGTCACCGGCAATACCGCCAGCGTACCGCCCGGGTCTTCGGCCACCGAGTAATTGCTGACGAACAAGTGGCTGCCATCGGCGCTGAGGCTCGAATGGGTCGGCTCGTTGCCCAGGCTTTGCAAATGGCTTGTCAGGCTCAGTTCATGGGTCTTGGGATCAATGGCAAAACTGCTGACGCGCCCTACCGGATCGGTCTGGCCCGGTCCGTTTTCGTTGACCACAAACAGGTGCCGCTGATCCTTGGACAGGGTCAGCCATGACGGGTTTTCGCTGCTGACCACTTGCAGGGGGACGGGGTTGATTTGCCCGGTGGCGTTGTCGAACGCCAAACGGTAAATCCCCTGGCTCGAGCCTGCCGTGTACGAACCCACGAGCAATTCGACATTCTCGGCCATCGCCGTTTGTACGCCCATGGCGCCAATGCTGCCGGCCATCAACAGCGGCCAGAGATTACGCATCGTTACTTGCGTCTTCGTCGTCGTTGTCGCCACGAAATGCTGTTAAGCACACCAGTCGGTGTTCGCCTGAGTCACCGGTGATCAGCCAGCTTTGCAGGGTTGGATCGAAGGTCGCCGCCTGGATTTGCGCTGGCGTGAACTCCCAGTGTTTGGCCGCACGGCCATCCATGCATTCAATGTGCAGGTTATCGATCTCATCGAGGGAGAATTCGAAAGCGTGCAAGCCGTCGATCTCCACCATATCGCAGTGTTCGAGGACGTTGAGCAGGGTGTCGGTTGCGGTCGTCATGGCAGTCAATCTTTGAATGGGAAAGACGCAATGATAGCGCAAGCACTACCTTTCCAGTGGGAGTGAGCTTGCTCCCACAGGCTTCAAGGAAAAACCATCGGGCATGAAAAAGCCGCAACATGCGGTTGCGGCTTTTTCATTTCAGCCTGGATCAGTGGGCAAACAGCGAATTACCCTTCTGCCCAGCCAGTTTCTCCGGCTTGATCAGGAACCGCGCCAGTGCCGGCAACAGCCACAGTGCGCCGAACATGTTCCACAGCAGCATGAAGGTCAGCATCAGCCCCATGTCGGCCTGGAACTTGATGGCCGAGAAGATCCAGGTGCACACGCCGATGGCCAGGCACAGACCGGTGAACAGTACGGCCTTACCGGTAGATTTCAGCGTCTGGTAGTAGGCTTCTTGCAACGGCAGACCGGCACGCAGGAAGCTTTCCAGACGGCTGTAGATATAAATGCCGTAGTCCACGCCAATCCCCACCCCGAGCGCCACCACCGGCAGGGTCGCGACTTTCACGCCGATACCCATGAAGGCCATCAGGGCGTTGCCGAGCACCGATGTCAGTACCAGCGGCAGCACGATGCACAAGGTCGCCGCCCAAGAGCGGAAGGTGATCATGCACATGACCGCCACACAGATGTACACCAGGATCAGGATGGTCAGCTCGGACTTCTTGATCACCTCGTTGGTAGCCGCCTCGATCCCCGCGTTACCGGCAGCGAGGATGAATTCCAGGCCATCCTTGTTGTTTTCCTTGGCGAATTCCTGCACCGCATGCACCGCACGATCCAGGGTTTCGGCCTTGTGATCGTTGAGGAACACCAGCACCGGCGCCAGCGAGCAACTGTTGTTGTACAGGCCATCGGCCCGGGCAATGGAGTTGTTCAGTACGTCTGGGTTACGCGACAGGGTTTCCCATTTCAGGTTGCCCTCGTTCATGCCCTTGATCATCTGCTTGGACACAGTCACCAAAGAAATCGCCGACTGCACGCCCTCGGTGTTCTGCATCTTCCACATCAACTCATCGATCGGCGCCATGGCTTCGTAGCGCGAGCAACCTTCGGAATTGGTCTTGACCATCACCACCAAAACGTCGGAGCTGGTGGAGTAGTTGTTGATGATGAAGTTGTTGTCCTTGTTGTAGCGCGAATCCGGACGCAACTCGGGAGCACCCTGATCGAGGTCACCGATCTTCAGGTTTTGGCTGTACCAGAGGCCACCGCCAAAGGCGATCAATGCCAGCAGAATGGAAACCGGGGCCACTTTGGCGCTGGCGAAATTCGACAGCAGACGCCAGAACGGGTGTTCACGCACCGCATCTTTCTTGCTGCGTTCGACGGCACGCTTGCTGATGCCGACATAGGAAATCGCCACCGGCAGCAGGATCAGGTTGGTGAACACGATCACCGCCACGCCGATGGACGCGCCGATGGCCAGCTCGCGGATCACGCCGATATCGATGATCAGCAGCGTGATGAAACCCACCGCATCCGCAAGGATCGCAATCATCCCCGGCAGAAACAGTTGACGGAACGTACGTCGTGCTGCCGTCAGGGCGTTGTCCGCCTCGCTGGATTGCAAGGCGATACCGTTGATCTTCTGCACGCCGTGGGAAATACCGATGGCGAAGATCAGGAACGGAACGAGCATCGAATAAGGATCGAGCCCGAAGCCGAAGAAGTGCATCAAGCCCAGCTGCCAGACCACCGCCACCAGCGTCGTGCTCAACACGGCCACGGTACTGCGCAGGCAGTTGGTGAACCACAGCAACAGGATCAGGGTGATGACGAAGGCAATGCCGAAGAACATCACCACCATCACCAGGCCATCGATCAGGTCACCGACTTTCTTGGCGAAACCGACGATGTGGATCTTGACGTTGGGGTTCTGTTTTTCAAACTTGTCGCGGATCTTGTCTTCCAGCTCGTGGGAGAACTTGCGGTAATCCAGCGCCAGCAACTTGCCCTGGTCTTGCGGGTCCGGGTAGGACTCCAGCAACGGGATGTCGACGATGCTCGACTTGAAGTCATTGGACACCAGCCGCCCGACTTGCCCGGACTTGAGCACGTTGTTGCGCAGCAGGTCGAGACTGGCCTGGGAGCCGTTGTAGCTCTGCGGAATGACTTCGCCGCCGGCAAAGCCCTCTTCCGTCACTTCAGTCCAGCGAACGCTCGGACTCCACAGCGACTTGAGGCCCGAACGGTCGACACCGGAGATGTAGAACACCTCGTCGTTGATCTGACGCAGGGTCTCCATGTACTCCTTGGAGAAGATGTCGCCATCGGTGGCTTCCACCGAAATCCGCACGGTGTTGCCCAGGTTCGCCAGATCATTGCGGTGCTCCATCATCTTCTGGATGAAGGGGTGCTCCAGCGGGATCATTTTTTCGAAACTGGTGGAAGGACGGATCAGCGTCGCCTGCCAGAACAGGAAAATGCTGACCAGCAGGCAGATCGTGATCACTGCCGGGCGGTTGTTGAAGATCAGGCGTTCGAGGAACGTCGCCTTGTCCTGTTGATGAGTACTCAAGGAAGTCATAGCTGCGCCTTCTTATTATTAACCCGGCTCATTTGCCCGACTCGGTGCCATTCGGCGAGGTGACGCGAACGCCGCCCTGCCCGGCTAGAACCAGATTGCCATTGCCTGCAGCGGTGACCGCCGAGACGGAAATGCGATCCGCACGGTTGACCACTTTGAAGGTTTCGCCATCGTCGCTGCTGCGAATCACCGAACCGCCGTTGCCGACGATCACGATGGAACCGTCATCGAGCAGCGTGCTACCGGACAGACCGAACTCCAGGTCGCCGCGTTCAGCCTTGAGCTCGACTTGCTCCCAGTTGCTGCCGAAGTCGGTGGAACGGTAGAGATTGCCGCGCAGACCGTAAACCAGCAGCGTGGAAGGTTGAGCCGTGCCCATCACGCCGAACAACGAGCCTTCGTACGGACCTTCGAGTTTTTCCCAGGTCTGGCCCCAGTCGGCAGAGCGGAACATGCTGCCCTGCTCGCCAACGATGAACAGACCGGAGTCCTTGACCGCTGCGATTGCGTTCAGGTGGTACTGGTCTTCATTGTCCATGCGGTCACTGACGTCTTCCCAGTGTTTGCCGCCATCGGTGGTTTCAAGCAGCGCGCCGTAAGCACCCACGGCGAAGCCGCTGTTGACGTCCTTGAACCAGACATCGAGCAGCGGCGACTCGCGTTGGAGATCTTCGAATTGCTTGGTCCAGGTGGCGCCGCCGTCCTCGCTGGCGAGGATCTGTGCGTCATGGCCGACGGCCCAGCCGTGTTTGTCATCGACGAAAAACACCGACGTCAGCAGTGCCCGGGTTGGCACCTTGGCCTGCGCCCAGCTGGTACCCTGGTCATCGGAATAAAGGATGTGCCCGCGATCCCCAACCGCCACCAGCCGCTTGCCGGCGTGGACGACATCGAGCATCAGGCTTTTGACCGCCTTGGCAGATTCAGTGGCATAAACAACGTCGGATGCTGGCGTCGTTGCGGCCAGCACAGGTGCCGACAGCATGGCCGAGCCCAACAGCGAGAGCGCTGTAGCCAGCAACGCGATTTTGCGTAATGCCGGCGGGCGGCAGATACCCACACCCATGACAGGCTCACTCATAGACCTTCCCCCATTATTATTGTTAGGTCATTCAACCTTTCTGGGCGCCGTAAGGGTGCGTGTCTGGACCGGCAGTTTCAGAACATAGTCCTGAAACCCGCAATCCAGAGCCCCTTCGGAAGCTGGCTTATCCTATCGGTGTTTTTGAATGTCTGACAATCGACGCCACGTTATCTTTTGTTAACCGGGGGGGATGGGGGTTGTTCTGAATGGTTGGGTATCAGGTGGGGTGATTGGGGTTTTGGTGATTGGTGTACATATCCGTTGCTGCGGTTACGGCCGCTATTGGTTCCGCCCTTACGGCGGGTCACGTTCGAAGAGCCGGAATGCCGGCCCAGGCGAAAGTAACCAAAGCGCTTGGCCCCTTACATTTGGTGCCTCGCCGTGGGCCTATCGAGGGGGGTAAGAAAACCAAAAGCCAAAGCGAGGCGGCCTACCGGCCGGCCTGTTCGTCAGGCTGTACACACCTCCCTGTAGGAGCTGGCTTGCCGGCGATGGCGCCATCTCGGCCAACCCTGCTGCAGCTGACACACCGCCATCGCTGGCAAGCCAGCTCCTACAGGGATTGAGTACATCTGAAAGAAAAAGAAATTGGTCGGCCCGAAGGCCGCCAAGGTCAACAGCAGACTCAGGCCAGACTCTTGCTGACCACTTCAAACACATCGCTGGACAACTGACCCGACGCACGAATGCGCTCCAGCTCAGCTTTCATCAAAGCCTGACGGGCACTGTCGTACTTGCGCCAGCGAGTCAGAGGCGCCAACTGGCGAGAAGCAATCTGCGGATTGAAGCCATTCAACTCGATCACCAGATCGGCGAGGAAGCGATACCCGGAACCATCCGCCGCATGGAAGTTGATCAGGTTCTGCCCGGCAAACGCACCGACCAGCGCCCGCACCTTGTTCGGGTTCTTGATGTTGAAGGCCGGGTGCTGCATCAACGCCTTCACCCGATCCAGACCGCCAGGCAATACACTGCCGGCCTGCACGCTGAACCATTGATCCATGACCAGCGGGTTGTCCTTGAAGTGCTCGGCGAAGCTCGCCAGCGCCGTGGCCTTCTGTTCTTCGAACGGCGAGTTGACCAACACCGCCAGTGCGGTCAAACGCTCGGTCATGTTGTCGCACGCGTCGAACTGCTCCAGGGTTGCCGCCAATACTTCCGGTTTGCCGCTGAGCATCAGGTACGACAACGCAATGTTCTGCAAGGCGCGACGGGCGAAATGCTCGGCCTCGGCCATGTACGGCGTCTGCTTCGACAATTCGCGATTGGCCTGATAGCGCAGCCACAGGCCTTCGAACAAGGCGTCCGTCAGTTGCTTACGGGCAAACTCACGGGCGGTGTGGATGGCGTCGACATCCGCCACTTCGCTGATTTCGGTGAGATACGCTTCGCTCGGCAACGAGAGCATTTCCGCGACCATCGCCTGATCCAGCGATTCGTCCGACAGCACAGTGCGCAACGCGGTGACCAGACGCTGATCCAGCACCAGCGCTTCGCCCTTCTGCTGCTGGGCGATCAATTCCTGCAACACCTGCACAGACAGTTGCTGCCCGGCATCCCAGCGGTTGAAACCGTCGCTGTCGTGCTGCATCAGGAACATCAACTGATCGCGGTTGTACGGGAAGCTCAGTTTCACCGGCGCCGAGAAACCACGCAGCAACGACGGCAACGGTTGTTCAGCGATGTCGACGAAGGTGAACGTCTGCTCGGCTTCGGTCACCGAGATCACGCGGGTCGTGCCTTGGGCGGCGGCTTCACCGGCAAGACGCAGGGCAATCTCGCCGCCCTTGCTATCGAGCAGGCCCAGTTCGACCGGAATCACGAACGGCAGTTTTTCAACTTTGTCCGGGGTTTCCGGGCAGCTCTGGCGGAACGTCAGGCTGTAGGTTTTTGCCGCCGCGTCGTAAGACTCGCTCACGGACAGACGCGGTGTGCCCGCCTGGCTGTACCAGCGCTTGAACTGGGTCAGGTCGACGCCGTTGGCATCTTCCATGGCCTTGATGAAGTCATCGCAGGTCACGGCCTGGCCGTCGTGGCGATCAAAGTACAAATCGCTGCCTTTGCGGAAACCTTCAGCGCCGAGCAAGGTATGGATCATGCCCACGACTTCCGAACCCTTTTCGTACACAGTCAGGGTGTAGAAGTTGGAAATCTCGATAAAGCTGTCCGGGCGCACAGCGTGGGCCATGGGACCGGCGTCTTCGGCGAACTGGTGGGTGCGCAGGTAGGCGACGTCCTGAATACGCTTGACCGTGGCCGAGTTCATGTCGGCGGAGAAGCCCGAATCGCGGAACACGGTGAAACCTTCCTTCAGCGACAGCTGGAACCAGTCGCGGCAGGTCACGCGGTTGCCCGACCAGTTGTGGAAATATTCGTGAGCGACGATCGCCTCGACCCGCTGGTGCGCGGCGTCGGTGGCGGTTTCGGCGCGGGCCAGCACGGCGCTGGAGTTGAAGATGTTGAGGCCCTTGTTCTCCATCGCGCCCATGTTGAAGTCGTTCACGGCGACGATCATGAAGATGTCCAGATCGTACTCGCGACCGTAGACCTCTTCGTCCCAGCGCATGGATTTCTTCAGGCTGTTCATGGCGTGCTGGCACTTGTCGATGTTTTCCGGCTCGACATAAATACGCAGCGCCACAGTGCGTTCGGTCATGGTGGTGAACGTGTCTTCAACGCACCACAGGTCACCGGCCACCAACGCAAACAGGTACGCCGGTTTCTTGAACGGGTCTTCCCAGGTCGCCCAGTGCCGGCCGTCTTCGCCAGGACCGGAGGCAATCGGGTTGCCGTTGGACAGCAACACCGGATAGCTGTGCTGTTCGGCAACCACGGTGGTGGTGAAGGTGCTCATCACGTCCGGACGGTCGAGATAATAGGTGATCTTGCGGAAGCCTTCGGCCTCGCACTGGGTGCAGAACATCGTGCCGGACTTGTACAGGCCTTCCAGCGCGGTGTTGGTTTCCGGATGGATCCTGACGCTGGTATCGACCGTGAACGTGGTGCTGGTCGGGTGCAGGGTCAGGTGACTCTCGGTCAATTGATAGTCGGCAGCACTCAACTCGCGGTCGGCCAACGTGACCGACACCAGCTCGAGTTGCTGGCCATCCAGCACCAGCGGCGGCAGGCCCGGGCCACGCTCGGGGTTGCGGCGCATCACCAGTTGCGCATGGACCAGGCTGTGGTCCTCGAACAACTCGAAGGTCAGGTGCGTCTCGTCGATCAGGTACTCGGGCGCCTGATAGTCCTTCAGGTAGATCATCTTCGGTTGTTCGGTGCGCATGCTGGAATCCTTACTGATGCACGGCGAGCTGGTAAGCCGTGTATTTACGAATATTGATCACGCCGGTGTCGAAAATCAGGTATTGACCTTTGACGCCCATCAGCGTGCCTTCGACGATCGGGTTCTTGTCCAGGTTGAAGCTGACGATTTTCGCCGGGTACTGCTCGACCGGGTAGCGGATTTCGAGCGGATCAACGTCAGAAATAGTCTGGATCGCCTGTAGGCCAAATCGTTCCTGCAGCGTTTGCAAACCTTCTGCGCAACTGGCGAACAGCTGATCGCGAACCTCGGCCAGATTCACCGCCGCCGCATCGCCCTTGAGTAAAGCACGCCAGTTGGTCTTGTCAGCCACTTGGCTGCGGAACAGGTCTTCGACAAACCCGGACTGCTGTCGGGTCGAGACGCGGATGATCGGCAATGCCTGGCTGGCGCCCTGATCGAGCCAGCGGGTCGGCAGCTGGGTCGCTCGGGTAATCCCGACTTTCACCCCCGACGAATTGGCCAGGTACACCACGTGGTCGGTCATGCAGAACTTCTCGCCCCACTCCGGCTCTCGGCACGTACCGGCGTCAAAGTGGCAGCGTTCCGGGCTCATGATGCACACGTCGCACTGGGCCAGTTTGGTCATGCATGGGTAGCAGTAACCCTGGCTGAAACTGGTTTTGGTTTTGCGTCCGCAATGGATGCAGTGGATCGCACCCAGGTATTCAAGGCGCACCGTGGTCCCGATCAACGGATTGACCGGTACCTCGGTTTCGCCAAGACGAAATGCGTATTGCACGTTCGGCCCGTCAAGGCGTGCCGACATTTTGCTGATTGCACCGCGGCCAATCTCGATCAATGGATGGCATCCGACTTGAACAGGATATTCGGCACTTGAATCGACTTGGAGCTGCATTCCTGCGGGCCCATGTAGCCCGTGCGCTGGTCTTCGGGCAGGTTCTGGATTTCCCAGGCGATCATCGCTTGCAGCGACAGTTCACGCTGTTCGGCGGTGAGTTTGCCGCCATCGGACCATTTGCCGATTTCCACGGCCAGTTTCAGGCTCTCGTAGATATCAGGGGTGATGTTCTTGATCATTTCGTTAAAAGAGGACATTGGGTCTCCGCGCTCTTTATTGCATATCTGATTTAGACGGCCAGTTTACGGCGGTTGTACAAACCACCCAACAAACCGGTGAAGCATCCGATGAGTAACCCGCTGACATGGGCCGCGTTGGCGATTTCGCCGAAGCCGATCATCGAGATGAGGCCGGACAGGCACAACAACAGCCACACCAGCATCATCACCAACACGCCACGGGGCAAGCGATATGCCGGGTTCGGCGCGAGCAGCTGGAAAATCCAGCAATGCCCGAGTAACCCGTACAGCACGCCGGACAGCCCACCGAACAGGGACGGCCCGCTGAACAAATATTGGGTGAAGTTGGACACGAGGCTGAACAGCAAGGTCAGGCCGATCAGATTGATGCTGCCCTGACGCGATTCAATTCGTCGCCCCAGCTCCCAGTACCACATGCCGTTCATCGCCAGGTGCAGGATGCCGAAGTGGATCAGCATCGGCGTCACCAGACGCCACCACTGCCCGGCCGCCAGGCTGTCGGCCAGAGGCGTGAAATGAATGTATTCACCGACCACGCGGAATTCGAGGAAGGTCAGCCAGCGCATCGTTTCCAGGTTGTCGCCCAGCAGCGTGAGCGCGCCGACGATCACGCTCAGCAGCAATATCAGCGCGGTGGCCTTGGCGTATTTCACCTGCTCGACAAACCCCGGACGCTTGACCGTTTGCGCCACCGGGATATCCAGTTGCTGGTCGGGATCGCCCGCCGGAAAGCGCTCGTACAGAGCACGGACGTCTTCGCTGATGTTCTGCGGCACCCACAACACTTGCTCACCGGACTCTTCACTGACCCGATGGGGCACTTGCATGCGTTTGAGCAATTGGACGAACCCGCTCAGGTCCACCGCCAATGGCAGACGCAAGACCGCGACAGCACTCATTGCAGCACCTCCGGCCGCTCGACATCGACCCAGACGAATTTATGTGGATCGAGGCGGGTTTCCTGGTCCAGTCGATACGCGACCAGTTTGCCGTAGAGCACCGCGCTGTAGTCCAGGCAGGCCAGGTTTGGCCGGATCGGCGCTGGTTTGCCGCTGCGCCAATAGTGGCCGACAAACAACAGCGGCTCATCGATACCGTAGCGCAGCAGGCTGTTCTTTTCGGTAGAGGTCAATGGCGTTTGCGCGACGGGTTCAGGCAAGGCGTCTGGCTGGAACACAATGTCTCCATAGGTTTTCGGGTCGTCTTCCCAGAATTTGGTGCGGAAAAACGAACGCACCAGTCCGTCGCCGCTGGTCATGGTCAAGCCATGGGGCAAGCGCATGTCGGTGCCACGCAGCAGGCGATCGAATACGGTGCAGGCAAACGAACCCGGTTCCGCCGACGCCTGAAGAAAATGCTCGTCGACGCAACCATTGGGAAACAGTGCCCGCAACGGCTCGATCAAGCCTGCATCCCAGCACGCGTGCACCACGCGAAAACGCCCGGCATCGAGGAACAGCGGCAGTTCGTAGAACCACTGCTGGAAGTCGTGCCAGTCGCCGGGATGGTGTTCAAACTGAGTCAGGGTTTCGTGCAGCAAGCGGGCATGGCGCGGCGTGTGCTCGCGCACGAATTGCTTGCCGCTGCCGGGCAGCGCCGGCGTGACCCAGCCCAACGCATTGAATTCATGGTTGCCCATGATGCACAGCGCCTGACCGGCCTCGACCATGTCGTGAACGATATGCAGCGCCTCGCGAATCCGCGGGCCGCGGTCGATGATGTCGCCGACGAACACCGCCATGCGCGATGCGTGTCGCCAGACACCACCCTGCTTGTGATAACCGAGCCGGTCGAGCAAATGCTCAAGGGTCATTGCGCAACCGTGCACGTCACCGATCAGGTCGTAGCTACGCGCGGGATCGAGCATCAGTCGCCTCCACCACCCAACCTGCTGCCCCAGCCGAGCTTGGTCCGGCAGACTTCATAGTAGTTGTGGTCGAGAGGATGAATCAGCCGCAACTTCTGGGCTTTCTTGCTGACGGTAATGGTGTCGCCGGGCGCGCAGGTAAAGTGGTTCTGCCCGTCACACGAGACTTGCGGGTAAATCTGCATATCCTTGGACACGACGATTTTCAGCTCACTGTTGCCATCGACCACAATGGGTCTACCCGACAAGGTATGGGGGTACATCGGCACAATGACAATGGCGTCGAGCTTGGGGTGCATGATCGGCCCGCCGGCGGACAGCGCATACGCAGTGGAACCGGTCGGCGTGGCGACGATCAGGCCGTCGGCCTTCTGGCTGCAGACGAACTGGCCGTCGATGTACAGTTCGAACTCGATCATCCGCGTCGATTTGCCGGGGTGCAGCACCACGTCGTTCAGTGCATCGCCCTGGCCGATGGCCTCGGCATGACGGCGGACTTCGGCCTGGAGCAGGAAGCGGTTTTCCACCAGATAATGCCCATCGAGCACTTCGGCGACTTTGACTTCCAGTTCATCGGGACGGATATCGGTCAGGAAACCCAGGCTGCCCCGGTTGATGCCGAGCACCGGAATATTGTGCTTGGCCAGTGCCCGTGCGGCGCCGAGCAGGCTACCGTCACCCCCGACGACGATGACCATGTCGCAGACTTCACCGAGCATCTTGCGCGACGACGTTTGCAGGCCATGGCCCGGCAGGACTTCGGCGATGGTGTCTTCGAGGATCACATGCAGGTGACGATCGAGCAGAAACCGTTTCAGTCGGCGGACGGTATCCAGCACCTGAGAACTGCCCAGGCGACCGATGATGCCGATATTGCGAAATTGCTCCATGGGGCTCCTGCGGGATCTGTGTGGCGCGAAAAACACGATTATGGGCGAAAGCCGGCCGTAGACAAAATCCTTTCAG
Organism: Pseudomonas sp. C32; assembly: GCF_030417915.1. NCBI lineage: Bacteria > Pseudomonadati > Pseudomonadota > Gammaproteobacteria > Pseudomonadales > Pseudomonadaceae > Pseudomonas > Pseudomonas sp. C32. Next base: position 172,299 of record NZ_JAUHUK010000003.1, read on the forward strand.
CTTCAAGGGTGTGCTCGGGTTTCGGGCTATGCTCGCAAGATGATCCTATTTCCAGATTTGCTCCAGCTACCCCACCAGTTGCGCCACCCTGAAGTGCGCGACCTGGCGTGGGTCATCCTCGCACCGCCGATGCTTGGCGATACGCCGTGGCCACAGCGGCATCCGCTGGCCGGCAGCGATTGGGTGCAGACGCCGGAGCACCTGGAACACTGGCTGCGACAGCTCGACCGGGACAGTTACGGGTTGCTGCACTGGCTGGCCCAGGCCCGCACCCGGCGCCTGGGCTTGTATTACGAGCGACTGTGGCAATTCGCCGTGCAGCATGCGCCGGGCATCGAATTGATTGCCGCCAACATGCCGATCCGCCGCGAGGGCCACACCTTGGGCGAGCTGGACATGTTGCTGCGTGATCGCGACGGCGTGCATCACCTGGAACTGGCAATCAAGCTTTACCTCGGCCCGCAATCCGGCGATGGCCACGACACCGCACAATGGCTCGGCCCAGGTTGCCATGACCGACTGGACCGCAAACTGAAGCACCTGAGCGAACATCAACTGCCGATCTCCGCACGTCCCGAGAGCCGCGAAGTGCTCGCAGCACTGGATATCCGCCAGTTCAGCGCGCATTTATGGTTGGGTGGCTATCTGCTTTATCCGTGGCCGGGCCCTTCCGATTCCCCGCAGGGCGCACATCCACAACATTTGCGTGGGCGTTGGTTGCATCAAAAGGATTGGGCGGCGTTTGTTGCGCAAAGCCCGGCTGGCCGCTGGCAGCCCCTGCCCCGCCATGCCTGGCTGGCCCCGGCGCACTACACCGCGGAACACACCTGGAATGCAGAGCAACTGCAAGCGTGGTTGAGCGATCTGGAGCCGCTGGCCCCGGCGCAATTGCTGGTGCGGCTGACGGAAAACGCCAGTGGCGACTGGGAAGAAGCCGAGCGGTTGTTTCTGGTGGCGGATCTTTGGCCGAATGTGCCGGGACAAGGTTGAGCCTTGCATTGCCTGAGCCGGCCCCTTCGCGAGCAGGCTCCCACAGGCTGAAATGCATTCCTCTGTAGGAGCGAGCTTGCTCGCGATAGGGCCAACCCGGTTTAAATGAATAACCTCACAACCGGCGCCGCCAAATTCACCCGCAACACCAGGTTGCCCGCAAACTCAGACTTTCTTGTGCTGCTCCACCCATTGCGCATAGGCATTGATGAAACTCTGCAGGAAAGGCTTCACCGATTCGGACAGCGTACCCGCCTCATCAAACGCTTTACCGGCACCACCCAGATAAGCCTCGGGTTGCTGCATCATTGGCACATTGAGAAAAACCATGGACTGACGCAGGTGATGGTTCGCACCAAATCCACCGACTGCACCCGGTGACGCGCTGATCACTGCGCCCGGCTTTCCACTCCAGGCACTTTTGCCGTACGGGCGCGACCCCACATCGATCGCATTCTTCATCGGCGCCGGTACAGAACGGTTGTATTCAGGCGTCACGAACAGCACCGCGTCGGATGTGCTCACTTGTTGTCGGAAAGTGCTGTAGGCTGCCGGCGGTGACGCACCATCGATGTCTTCGTTATAGAGCGGCAGATCGCCGATTTCGACGATGTTGAGCTTGAGATTGGCAGGCGCCAGTTCAGCCAGGGCCAACGCGATCTTGCGGTTGATCGATTCCTTTCTCAAGCTGCCGACCACGACGGCGATCGTATAGACGTTGCTCATGGGAGATTCTCGACTGTCCGGTGGAAAGAGCTTGTAGTTATAGATGACGTTTTACCCGGAGGCGGCCGAAAACACCGCACCTGACTATTTTTTTCATGTAAGAAAACTTACTTCGCACAAGCACGGTCTACAGAGCCGCAAATTGAGTGATTTATCTCCAGAGGTTCTAAGCAGATGGCAGCAGTACTCGTCGGTCAGTTCCATGCAAGAGACGCGGAAGGCCGCATTTATTCCGTGCATGAGTTTGAATCCACGCCGGCGGCAGACGTACCAGGGACGGTTACCACTTACAAAACAGCCATTGGCGATCGCCTGAACAAGATCGATGACAACGAGTTTCAGCTGGTGCAATCGGGCGTTACGCTCGTCCGGGAGCCGGAACCCACCGTTGCGTCATAACTCGATGTTATGGGTAGAAGTCATATGCACGGACTTGGGTTAGGATTCAAACGCTGACTCCTTCACCTGCTGAACATGGACTTCATGCATGCGCTTACGCCATATCGAAGTGATCCAGGCGCTCCTGCAGACCGGTCACCTGGGCACCGCCGCCGAATGGCTGCAGATGCCGGTGGCCGATGTCGAGCATTTGCTGCGCGACGCCGAGGATCAGCTGGGGTTCATGTTGTTTGCCAGCGTACGCGGGCGCTTGCAGGCCACCCGCGAGGCGCGGGAACTGCAGGTCGAAATCGAACGGGTCTACGATGCGCTCGAACCGGTTCAGCGCCTGGCCAATAGCCTCAAACAATACCTGGCGCCACCGCTGCGCATCATTTGCACCCCGCCCCTGGCCCAGCAATTATTGCCGCACAGCATCGCCGCCCTGCGTCGACGCCTGCCCGACGCGCCCTGCACCCTTCTGAGCCAGCCCACCCGAGACATCGTCAAAAGCCTGTTGCTGCGCGAAAGCGATCTGGGGCTGAGCCTGCATGACCCCGAACGCACTGAAATCGACTGCCAGGTGATTGCCCAAGGCAAGTTGCAACTGCTCGCGCCCCATGGCTGGCTGCAACCGAAACAGAAATACATCTCGGTGCAGGATCTGGCCGGTCAATCGATGATCGGCCTGGAAGGTCACGACCCGTTGAGCCCGGCCCTGGAATACAAACTGCACGCCTTGCGTCCTGCACCGGTCATTCAGACCCGCGTCCAGACCCATCAGATGATGCGCAGCATGGTCGAGGCCGGAGAAGGCCTGGCCATTGTCGACCCGTTCACGGCTCTCGGGGCCAAAACGACGGGGCTGGATGTCTGCCCGCTGGCACCGGCCGTGCCGATCAGCCTGTACGCCTTGACCCTGAAAAACGGCGAGCCTTCTGCCGCGGTTCAGGCTTTGTTGAGCATCATCACGGAACAAGCCGCGGCGATGCTGGCGAACTGATCGGGTTTTCCAGCTGGTTCTCGAACATTCGATACCAGAACAACGCCACTTCGGCGGTGTTCGGGTCGATGCCGCGATAACGCAGATGGTCGATCCCGCCGATCACGTAACCACACCGTTCATAGAGTCGACAGGCGCCCAGGTTATTGTTCTGGGTTTCGAGCATGATGCCCGGCAGTTTTTTCTTGCGGCTCCAGAACTGCGCCACATCCAGCAGCGCCTTGGCGACGCCATGTCGCCGGGCAGGCGCATGCACTGCCAATTCGTCGATATGGGCAAAGCCGTTCCAGTTGGTGCTGACCACCAGATGCCCCACCGGCTCATCGTCCAGATACGCCATGAAAATCGCGCTGTCCGGAGCATCGCGAAAACTGCTGAACTCCTCAGGATCAATGCCATAACACTTGCGATAAGGGGTAATCGGCGTGACCCGCCATCGCTCCACGGGCTGACCTATTTCCGGCGCGCCGTAAGCGGCAACTTCAAAACTGAAATCACTGCCCCAGATATAGGGAGCGAAACCTTCGTCGGCAACACGCACCGACAGCCCTGGATGAGTAGGATTCATGACCGGTTGCATACTGGGAAAGGTCCTCATTCCTTGATGCAATCGACGGTATAGTGCCGCCCATTGCCCTCGTCTTCATGTTGCAATCCGTGCACATCGGCGACGAATCCCGGGAAACTGGCATCGAACGTTCGGGCAAACGCCAGATAGTCAATGATTGAGCGGGTTGCCTCGGTAAAACGCTCGCCGGGCATGATCAAGGGGATGCCTGGCGGATACGGAACCAGCATCACCGCCGCGATGCGCCCGTCCAGCTCATCGATGGACACCGCCTCAACATCACCGCGCACCAACTGATCATAGGCGTCCGCCGGCTTCATCGCGACTTCCGGCAATACCGTGTACATACGCTTGAGGTGTTTGGCCGTGGCATTGCTGCGATAGCAGGCGTGCAACTGATCACACAAATCCCGCAGGCCCATGCCCTGATAGCGTGCAACGTTCTGTTGCGCCACGCAGGGCAGACAATTGATCAGACTGACATTGGCATCGTAGCTGCGCTTGAACTCCAGTAACTCGGTGAGCAGCGTGCTCCATTTGCCCTTGGTGATGCCCATGGAGAACAACACGAGGAACGAATAGAGCCCAGTCTTTTCGACCACCAGCCCACGCTCCCAGAGGAATTTGCTGACCACCGCTGCCGGAATCCCGCGCTCGCTAAGGGCGCCGCCCGCCGTCAAACCCGGCATCACCAACGTGACCTTGATCGGGTCGAGCAACACATAATCATCGGTCACGCCGCCAAAGCCGTGCCAGTCGGCATCAGGCTGCAACAGCCAGTCTTCGGTGGTCACCCGCTCGATACCTTCCACCGACGGTGGTTGCCAGATCGAGAACCACCAGTCATCAGCGGCGATGTGCTGACGCAGATTGGCCAGCGCTCGACGAAAACTCAGGGCCTCGTCGAACATCTCCTGCAACAGCGAACGTCCGGCCGGGCCTTCCATCATCGCTGAGGCGACGTCCAGCGAGGCAATGATGCCGTACTGCGGCGACGTGGAGATGTGCATCATGAACGCTTCGTTGAAGCGATCACGGTCCAGTTGCCGCGCACCGCCATCCTGCACATGGATCATCGACGCCTGGCTGAATGCCGCCAGCAGTTTGTGGGTGGAATGGGTGGTGAACACCAGCGGGCTGTCGTCAGTGCGGGATGTGCCCATGCCGTAACGTCCGGCAAAAAACTCATGGAACGCCGCATAGGCGTACCAGGCCTCGTCGAAGTGCAACACCTCGGTGCTGTTGCCCAATTGCTGTTTGATCAGTTCGGCGTTGTAGCAGAGGCCGTCGTAGGTCGAGTTGGTGACGACCGTGAGTTTGACCTTCGGCGCCCGGCCCTTGGTCAGCGGGCTCGCATCGATCTTGGCCTGGATCGATGCCGGGCTGAATTCACTCAGTGGAATCGGGCCGATGATGCCCAGTTCATTACGCTCCGGACACAGATAAAGCGGTATGGCGCCGGTCATGATGATCGAGTGCAGCACCGATTTGTGGCAATTGCGATCCACCAGCACCAAATCATCGCGAGCAACCATCGAGTGCCAGACTATCTTGTTGGCAGTGGACGTGCCATTGATCACGAAAAAGGTGTGATCGGCGCCGAAGTTGCGGGCCGCACGGGCCTCGGCGTCGGCCAGGGGGCCGGTATGATCCAGCAGCGAACCGAGTTCCGGCACTGAAACCGACAAATCCGAACGCAGGGTGTTTTCACCGAAAAACTGGTGAAACGCCTGTCCTACCGGACTCTTGTGATACGCCACGCCACCGCCGTGCCCCGGGGTGTGCCAGGAGTAATTGGAGTCGGCGGTATGCTGCACCAACGCCTTGAAAAACGGCGGCAACAGGCCATCAAGGTACTTGCGCGCGGCACGCGCCACCTGTCGGGCGAGAAACGGCACCGTGTCTTCGAACAGGTAAAGAATGCCGCGCAACTGGTTGAGCTCGGCCATGGCATCGGCCGGCGCATTTTCCAGAGTGACCTTTTCGCCCAGGGCGAAGATTGGCAGATCGGGCGCACGGACCCGTGCCAGACCGATCAGCTCGGCCATGTTCTGTAACAAATGGGAATGAGTGCTGGCGTCTTCGGACGCGATCAACATGCAGGACAGACCGTGATAAGTCGAGGCAACCAGCCGCCCCTCCGTGTAGTCCACCGCCGATACGATGCTGAAACCTTCCTGCTCCAGTTCCCGGGCAATGCCGCGCACGCGATCACCGGCGACGGTGTCAGCCTTGATGTCGCGATGCACGATCAGAACGGGAAATTTCAAATCTTTATACATGGGGCTCAGTGTCCTGAGGCGGCAGACCAGAGCCTGCCAATCACCTCAGGGTAGAGGGTTGAAGCGGATGTGGCGAGCGCGACGCACTAAAATGGGTCGGCAGCTACTTGTCGGGGTGCGGGTTGGTTTTCAAAAGATCGCAGCCTCGTTTTACTCGACAGCTCCTACAGGATTACGCATTCCCTCGTAGGAGCTCGATCTTCACGAAGGAACTACGCCTGCGCCTCAGCCAGCTGCACCCACAACGCCGGAGCGCCAGCGGATTTTGCGATGACTTCCATTCGAGCCGCGTGCCGGGCCAGGTCGTCTTCGCTGGCGCGGATGATGCGTGTGGGCTGACGGTCTGCAGGCAGGCGACGGATTTCCGTGGCCGAGTTGTCCGCGCCTTCACCGGAACCATTGCCATCGGAGGCGTTACCCGCCAGGGACAGGCTGGTCTGGCCACCGGTCATGGTCAGGTAGACGTCGGCAAGAATCTCGGAGTCGAGCAAGGCGCCGTGCAGTTCACGGCCGGAGTTGTCGACGCCATAGCGTTTGCACAACGCATCGAGGCTGTTGCGCTGCCCTGGGTGGCGTTCCCGGGCCATCATCAAGGTATCGAGGATCGAGCAGTGTTGCGTGATGTCCGCACGCCCGTGCTGGCCCATCAAGGCAAATTCGTTGTTGATGAAACCAACGTCGAACGCCGCGTTATGGATGATCAGCTGCGCGCCCTTGATGAACTCGAAGAATTCTTCGGCCACTTCGGCAAAACGTGGCTTGCCCACCAGGAATTCGTTGGTGATGCCGTGGACGCCGATGGCGCCTTCGTCACTTTCGCGGTCCGGTTGCAGGTACACATGAAAGTGCCGCCCCGTCAGCCGCCGGCCGATCAACTCGACGCAACCGATTTCGATAATCCGGTGGCCGTCGGTTACCGGCATGCCGGTCGTTTCGGTATCGAGTACAACGGATCTGGTGGCCATCAGTGCTCAGCTCTCAATCGGTCAATCATGTAAAAACGCGAATGTTAACACGCTGGACGGGGTCTTTCAGGTGGACCGTGCCGTCCCGATCGCTGGCGGGCCAGCTCCCACTCTTGATCTGCGTCATTCACAAATCTCCTGTGGGAGCCAGCCTGCTGGCGATGAGTGCACCACGGTGTATCAGCAGGAAATCAAGTCTGTTTGTAGCCGCGCACTTCGTCCACGCCACGGTTAGCCAATTGGTCGGCCCGTTCGTTGCCGTGATGGCCGATGTGCCCGCGCACCCATTTCCAGGTGACTTTATGGCGGTTGACCTGCTCGTCCAGCAGCTTCCAAAGGTCAGCGTTTTTAACCGGTTCTTTCGCAGCGGTTTTCCAGCCGCGCTTCTTCCAGTTGTCCATCCATTCATTGATGCCTTTCATCACGTACTGGGAGTCGGTCACCAGTAGCACTTCGCACGGACGCTTGAGTTCTTCCAGGCCTCGGATCGCGCCCATCAGCTCCATGCGATTGTTGGTGGTGTTGGCTTCGCCGCCCCAGAGTTCTTTCTCAACGCCTTTGCACACCAGCAAGGCGCCCCAGCCGCCAGGGCCGGGATTGCCTTTACAGGCGCCGTCGGTAAAGAGTTCTACGCTATCGCTCATGCCAATCTATCCAGAAAATGCGGTGGCCCGCCGATCGAGGATCGACGACGCCCAAAGCCGGGACACGCCCGGCCGAAATTAAAGAAGGGTTTACGGCTCGATGTTGCGCCGGTTGACCTTGGCCATCGGCAGCGGAATCAGTTTGCCCATCGGCTCACGGCGTTCCTGCCGCAGCGGCCGCAGACCGACCACGATCTTGCGCGCCACCAGCAAGTAGAAACCACCGCCCGACAGTTGCCAGGCGCCGGCCCTGCGTTCCCATCCGGCCAGACGGGTCTGCCAGGCAGGCGAAGCCAGCGGCGGACGATAGCACCCGAAGCGGCGTTTCTCCAGCGCGAAACCCAGCAGGTTCAGCCAGTCCGAAACCCGCGATGGAGAGATGCAGCGCGCCTTGCGCATCCCGTCATGGGCAAACATATGCCGCAAGCCCCAAGTGCTCCAGGGATTGATGCCGATGATCAGCAGATGCCCACCGGGCCGCACGCTGCTGGCCGCTTCGCGCAACAAACCGTGGGGCGACAGGCAGAAATCCAGCCCATGCTGCAACACCACCACGTCGGCGGCATGTTCGCTGAGTGGCCAGGCTTGTTCCTCGCAGACAATCTCGACCCCCGGCAACGGCGCACCAAGACGCACATTGCGCTGCACCTGTGGCGCCGACGGCGGCGTCTGGGCAGACGGGCCGTAATGCACAAGGTAACCGCCGAAAAAGCGCCCCAGCTCGTCTTCGAGCATGCGCCGCTCTTCGTCCAGCAAAAATTGCCCGATGGGCCCGGACAGCCAGTCGCGGGCTGCGCTGATCAACGCCAGCCAGTCCGGATCAGCCTGTGCGAACGCTTTGTCAGTCATTGCATTCTCCAACGCGCCAGGAAGTTCTAAGATGCGCCTTTGTTTTCTGCTTGGCGAATCCGACGATGATACAGATCACTGCCCTGCCCGCCTTCACCGATAACTACATCTGGTTGTTACAAGACCACGGCAGCAAGCGCTGCGCCGTCGTCGATCCGGGTGATGCCGCGCCCGTGCAAGCCTGGCTGACGGTCAATCCCGGTTGGGTATTAAGCGACATTCTGATCACTCACCACCATCATGACCATGTCGGCGGTGTCGAACAGTTGAAGGAAGCGACAAACGCGAAGGTCTATGGCCCGGCGAGCGAAAGCATTCCCGCGCGGGACGTTGCGCTCAAGGACAACGACCGTGTCAGCGTGCTCGGATGGGATTTCGATGTGCTTGCCGTCCCGGGCCATACGCTGGGGCATATTGCCTACTATCACCATGGTCTGTTGTTTTGCGGTGACACGCTGTTTGCCGCGGGCTGCGGGCGTCTGTTCGAAGGCACGCCACAGCAGATGTACGCCTCGCTGACCCGTTTGGCCGCGCTGCCGGAGGACACGCTGGTCTACTGCACTCACGAATACACCCTGAGCAATTTGAAATTTGCCGCCGCCGTCGAACCGAACAATCCCGACACTGCCGAACGCCTGGCCAAAGTCACCCGACAACGGGAATCCGGGATCATGACGTTGCCTTCGACACTGGCGCTGGAAAAGCTCACAAATCCGTTTTTGCGTGTCAGTGAAACATCTGTTAAAGAAAAAATGGACGAACGGACCGGCAGCGATAACTTGGCGCCCGATATGGTTTTTGCTGCGCTCAGGGCTTGGAAAGACGGGTTCTAAAGAGCTTGCTCGCGGGTCTGATATCGCTGAATGGTTGACCGCAGGGGGTACGCTTTCTAGAATCGCCCGACATTTTTGCCCGGAACTAACTTCCAGCCAATGTCGTCACCTATTCGTAAAGCCATCAATTCAGACGCATTGACCCGCTTGGCTCAAGCCATCGCGGTGGCTGTGTCCGCCACATTGGCGGGCTGTTCCAGCAATGCGCCGCAGACTGATGCGACGCACACCCAGAACATCGCTGCACGCGCCAAACAGAAGCCGATCTGGCTCACTGAACAACCTAGCCCGCAAGTTCCACAGGACGTCTGGGAGCGCATGCGCCAGGGCTTCCAGTTGCAGGACGGGCTGGGCGTCAACCCACGTATCGAGCAACAGCGCCTGTGGTTCGCCAGCAACCCGTCGTTTCTCGAAAACGCCGGCGAACGTGGCAGTCTCTACATGCACTACATCGTGGAGCGCCTCGAAGAGCGCAACATGCCGCTGGAACTGGCGCTGCTGCCAGTGATTGAAAGCTCCTACAACCCGATGGCCTATTCCCGGTCCAACGCGGTGGGTCTTTGGCAATTCATCCCTTCCACCGGGCGTTACTTCAACCTGCGCCAGACCCGTCTGTATGATGGCCGTCGTGATATCACCGCGTCGACCACCGCCGCGCTGGATTACCTGACCCGCCTGCATGACATGTTCAACGGCGACTGGATGCTGGCCCTGGCGGCTTACAACGCCGGTGAAGGCACCGTCAGCCGGGCCATCGAGCGCAATGAAAGGCTCGGCCTGCCAACCGATTACTGGAACCTGCCGCTGCCGTCCGAAACCCAGGCATACGTGCCAAAGTTGCTGGCGCTGTCGCAAGTGGTCATGGCTCCCAACGCCTATGGCGTGAACCTGAACCCGATCGCCAACGAACCGTACTTCCAGGCTGTCGAAATCAATCAGCGCATGGACCTGTCCAAAGTCGCTGAAGTCGCCAACATCGACGAAGACGAACTGTTCCAGCTGAACCCGGCCTTCAAGCAGCGCACCACCACCCTGGATGGCCCGCAGCATTTGCTGGTGCCGACTTCCAAGGCACAACTGCTGACCACCAGCCTGCAGACCATGCGCCCTGAAGAGCTGATCAGCAAGAAGCCACTCAAGCCTGTCTTCGACGGTGCGGACGATACGGTCGTCGCCAGTGCCAAACGCAACTACCGGGTCAAGCGCGGCGACAACCTCGGCTCCATTGCCAAGGCCAACAACGTCGACGTCAAGGATCTGCAACGCTGGAACAACCTCAGCGGCAAGAACCTCAAGGCCGGCCAGACCCTGGTCATGCAGGACACCCGCAAAAGCAAAAACAGCTCCGGTCGCGTCAATACCGTGGTCGCCGCCAACAGCAAAACCGCCAAAAGCAACAAGCAGCAGACCAAGTACAAGGTCCAGCAAGGCGATTCGCTGTACATCGTGGCCAAGCGCTTCAACGTTGAGATGCAGCATCTCAAACGCTGGAACCCTCGTGTCGGCCAGGCGTTGAAGCCCGGACAAATGTTGACGGTTGCCAATCCGCGCTAAAAAAACAGCCCCTGAATTCAGGGGCTTTTTTATGCCTGCACAGTTTCATGGCGAGCACAAAACCTGTAGGAGCGAGCTTGCTCGCGATGAGGGCTTGTCAGTTTGCATCGATGGCGACTGACACACCGTCATCGCGAGCAAGCTCGCTCCTACAGGGATTGTCGTCCAGCCGAAATGACTGATTGATCCCCTGTCTTTTTCCTGTCCTGACAAGCTGTTACTGTACGGTCCACAAAGCCCAAGCCGCCTGGATCGGATCCCCTATTTGAAGCGTCCCCTCCTCTTCCTGATCAGCCTGGCCTTGAGCTCCACCGCAAGCGCGACGATCAGCGAAAGCCATGGTTATGCGCAGTTCGGCACGCTCAAGTATCCGGCCAGATTTACCCATTTCGACTGGGTCAACCCGCAAGCGCCCAAAGGCGGAACGTTGCGGGTAATGGCGTTTGGCACGTTCGATACGCTCAACCCTTACACGTTCAAGGGCACCAGCCCGGTCACCACGCCGAGCTTCCTGCAGTACGGCATCAACGAGCTCAACGAACCGCTGATGGTCGGCACCGGCCAGTACGCGCCATCCGGGGATGAACCGGCGTCCAGTTACGGCCTGATTGCCCAGTCGGTGGAGTACAGCGAAGACCGCAGCTGGGTGGTGTTCAATCTGCGCCCCGAAGCGCGCTTCCACGACGGCACGCCGATCACCGCGTACGACGTCGCGTTCTCCTACCGGTTGCTGCTCAAGGAAGGTCATCCGCTGTACCGCACCAGCCTCCAGGAAGTGCTGCGGGTCGACATCCTCAATCCGCAGCGCATTCGTTTTGTGTTCAAGCGTGCCGGCAATCCGCTGTTGATCCTGCGTCTGGGCGAGTTGCCGGTGCTGCCGCAGCATTACTGGAAGGGCCGAGACTTCAAAGCCACCACCTTCGAACCGCCGCTGGGCAGTGGACCGTATCGCATCACATCGGTCACGCCAGGGCGACAAATCGTCTTCGAACGGGTCAAGGATTACTGGGGCAAGGACCTGCCGGTCAATCGCGGCAAATACAATGTCGACCGCATGGAAGTCGAGTATTACCGTGACAGTGACGTGGCATTCGAAGCCTTCAAGGCGGACGAATTCGACATTTACATCGAGCATCAGGCAAAGAATTGGGCCACCGGTTACAACTTCCCGGCGATACGTCGCGGCGAGGTGATCAAGGCGCAGATTGCGCACCAGATCCCGACCCAGAGCCAGGGATTGTTCATGAACAGCCGTCGCCCGACGTTCGCTGATCCCAAGGTCCGCGAAGCCCTGGGGCTGATGTTCGACTTTGAGTGGACCAACCGCACGCTGTTCAGCGGCGCCTACAAACGCGCCATGAGTTACTACCCCAACAGCGAATTCTCCGCGACCGGGTTGCCGGTCGGACATGAATGGCTGCTGCTCAAGCCCTACCGGGAACAATTACCGGCCAGGCTGTTCACAGAGCCGTTCAGCCTGCCGCAGACCATCGGGCGCGGCATCCCCCGGGAAACCCTGCGCAAAGCCCTCGGCCTGCTCGCTGAAGCCGGCTGGAAGCTTAATGGCCAGCGTTTACAGAACGCGACCGGGCAACCGTTGCGCCTGGAACTCCTGCTGGTCAATCCGAACCTGGAACGCATTCTTCAACCTTACATCGAGAACCTCGCCAGTATCGGCATCGACGCCCACCTGCGCACGGTCGATCGCGCCCAATACAAGCAACGCCTCGACCAGTTCGATTTCGACATGATTCTGATGACCCTCAACCAGACCCTCAGCCCGGGCCTGGAGCAATGGCAGTACTTTCATTCCAGCCAGGCCGGGGTCAAGGGCAGCAAGAATTACGCCGGCATCGCCAACCCGGTGGTCGATCACCTGCTGGAGCAACTGCTCGCCGCCCAGACCCGCGATGACCAGGTCGCGGCCGGCAAGGCCCTCGACCGTGTGCTGCTGTGGCAGCACTACATCATTCCCAATTGGTACCTCAACTATCACCGACTGGCCTACCGCAACCGGTTGGCCTTTGTCACGACGCCGCCCTACACCCTGGGCCTGAGCGCGTGGTGGCTGAAGTCTTCGGAGAAAGATCGATGAAACCCGTACGCGCCCTGCTCCTGCAGGCCAGCGGTCTGCTGTTCGCCGGACTGGCCTGCGCCGCTCCGCAACATGCCGTGACCCTGTACAACGAGCCGCCGAAATACCCGGCCGATTTCAAGCACTTTGATTACGTCAACCCGGACGCCCCCAAAGGCGGGATCTTCCGCCAGGCCGGGTTCGGCGGCTTCGACAGCCTCAACCCGTTCATCAACAAAGGCGTACCGGCCGATGACATCGGCCAGATTTACGACACGCTGACCCGGCACAGTCTCGACGAACCCTTCACCGAGTACGGACTGATCGCCGGCAGGATCGAAAAAGCGCCGGACAACAGCTGGGTGCGCTTTTACCTGCGCCCCGAAGCGCGCTTCCACGACGGTCATCCCGTGCGCGCCGAAGACGTGGTGTTCAGCTTCGACACGCTGACCAAGGAAGGCTCGCCGCTGTTTCGCGGCTACTACAGCGATGTGGCCGAAGTCATCGCCGAAGACCCGCTCAAAGTCCTGTTCAAGTTCAAGCACAGCAACAACCGCGAACTGCCGCTGATCCTCGGCCAGTTGCCGGTGCTGCCCAAGCATTGGTGGGTCGACCGCGATTTCAACAAGGGCAATCTGGAAATTCCGCTCGGCAGCGGCCCGTACAAAGTGGCCGACGTGAAGGCCGGTCGCTCAGTGCGTTATGAGCGGGTCAAGGACTATTGGGGCAAGGACCTGCCGGTCAATCGTGGCTTCTACAACTTCGACACGATGACCACCGATTACTACCGCGACAACACCGTCGCCCTCGAAGCGCTGAAGGCCGGGCAGTTCGATTACTGGCTGGAAATGACCGCGAAGAACTGGGCCAACGCCTACAACATTCCGGCAGTCACCGAAGGTCGGTTGATCAAGGAACAGATTCACAACGGCAACCCGACCGGCATGCAGGGTTTTGTCTTCAACCTGCGCCGTCCGGTGTTTCAGGATGTGCGGGTGCGCCAGGCGCTGAGCCTGCTGCTCGACTTCGAATGGACCAACAAGCAACTGTTCAACGGCGCCTACGTGCGCACCCGCAGTTACTTCGAGAATTCGGAAATGGCCGCCACCGGCCTGCCGGACGCCGATCAACGGGAGATCCTCGAGCCGTTTCGCAGCAAGCTGCCCGCTCAGGTGTTCAGCGAAGCCTTCGAAAATCCGAAGACTGACGCCAGCGGCATGATCCGCAATCAGCAGCGCGAGGCCTATCAATTGCTGCAAGAGGCCGGCTGGAAGATCGTCGACGACAAAATGGTCGACGCCACGGGCAAACCGGTGGCCATCGAATTCCTGCTGGCCCAGACCGAATTTGAACGCGTGCTCCTGCCATTCAAGCGCAACCTCAGTGACCTCGGCATCAATCTGGTGATCCGCCGTGTCGATGTCTCGCAGTACATCAACCGTGTGCGCTCCCGTGATTTCGACATGATCGTCGGCAGTTTTCCGCAGTCCAACTCACCAGGTAACGAACAGCGCGAATTCTGGATGAGCGCCGCCGCCGACAAGCCCAGCAGCCGCAACACCATGGGCTTGAAGGATCCGGTCGTTGATCAACTGGTCGAAAACCTGATCAATGCCGACTCGCGCAAAGGCCTCGTGGCCCACGCCCGGGCGCTGGATCGCGTGCTGCAATGGGGCTACTACGTGATCCCCAACTGGCACATCAAGACCTGGCGCGTGGCGTACTGGAACCACATCGGTCACCCGAAAAACTCTCCCGACTATGACATCGGCATTAACACCTGGTGGGTCAAGCCTGATGCGAAACCTGCGGTAGAAGTCGAAACCACATTGCAGGCCAATCCTGCGGGCACGGAGTAATCAGATGCTGGCGTATATTTTTCGGCGACTGTTGCTGATCATTCCGACCTTGTTCGGTATTTTGCTGATCAACTTCGTGATCATCCAGGCCGCGCCGGGCGGTCCGGTGGAGCAGATGATCGCCAAGCTCGAAGGCTTTGAAGGCGCCACCAGCCGCATTGCCGGTGGCGGTGCCGAAGTCTCGGTGGCCGGATCAGCCTATCGCGGCGCCCAAGGCCTGGACCCGGCGCTGATCAAGGAAATCGAGCACATGTACGGCTTCGACAAATCGGCGCCGGAACGCTTGTGGATCATGGTCAAGAACTACGCGAGTCTGGATTTCGGCGACAGCTTCTTCCGCGACGCCAAGGTCATCGACCTGATCAAGGAAAAGATGCCGGTGTCGATTTCCCTCGGGCTGTGGAGCACGTTGATCATGTACCTCGTGTCGATCCCGCTGGGGATCGCCAAGGCCACGCGACACGGCAGCCACTTCGACGTCTGGACCAGCTCGGCGATCATCGTCGGTTATGCGATCCCGGCGTTCCTGTTTGCCATCCTGCTGATTGTGGTGTTCGCCGGGGGCAGCTATCTGGACTGGTTCCCGTTGCGCGGGCTGAC
The DNA here is from genome assembly GCF_030417915.1 of Pseudomonas sp. C32. NCBI lineage: Bacteria > Pseudomonadati > Pseudomonadota > Gammaproteobacteria > Pseudomonadales > Pseudomonadaceae > Pseudomonas > Pseudomonas sp. C32. The sequence continues at coordinate 187,624 of NZ_JAUHUK010000003.1, forward strand.
CTCGAACAACTTCGATGAACTGAGCATGGGCGGCAAGATCCTCGATTACTTCTGGCACCTGGCGCTGCCGGTGACCGCACTGGTGATCGGCAACTTCGCGACCATGACCTTGCTGACCAAAAACAGCTTCCTCGACGAGATCAACAAGCAGTACGTGGTCACCGCCAAGGCCAAAGGCCTGACCAATCACCGCGTGTTGTACGGCCATGTGTTCCGCAACGCCATGCTGCTGGTGATCGCCGGGTTCCCGTCAGCGTTCATCGGGATCTTCTTCACCGGTTCGTTACTGGTGGAGGTAATTTTTTCCCTCGACGGCCTCGGGCTCATGAGTTTCGAAGCGGCGATCAACCGCGACTATCCGGTGGTGTTTGGCACCCTCTTCATCTTCACCCTGTTGGGGCTGGTGGTGAAACTGATCGGCGACCTCACCTACACCTTTGTCGATCCGCGCATCGACTTCGAAAGCCGGGAGCATTGAGATGAACCTGTCCCCTCTCAATCGCCGGCGTTTCGAGCTGTTCAAGGCCAACAAGCGTGGCTGGTGGTCGCTGTGGCTGTTCCTGATCCTGTTCGGCGCCAGCCTCGGCGCCGAGTTGATCGCCAACGACAAGCCGTTGGTGGTGCACTACGACAACAACTGGTATTTCCCGGCGCTCAAGCGCTACCCGGAAACCACCTTCGGCGGCGAATTTCCGCTGGAAGCCAACTACAAGAGCCCGTACATCCGCGAATTGCTCAAGGCCAAGGACGCCTGGGTGCTGTGGGCGCCGATTCCCTATAACTACCAGAGCATCAACTACGACCTGAAAGTCCCGGCCCCGGCACCGCCCTCGGCGGACAACCTGCTGGGCACCGATGACCAGGGTCGCGATGTGCTGGCCCGGGTGATTTATGGCTTCCGGATTTCGGTATTGTTTGCCCTGACGCTGACCGTGTTCAGCTCAATCATCGGTGTGATCGCCGGGGCTTTGCAGGGTTTCTACGGCGGCTGGGTCGATCTGGCCGGGCAGCGCTTTCTGGAGATCTGGTCCGGGTTGCCGGTGTTGTACTTGCTGATCATCCTCGCGAGTTTCGTGCAGCCCAACTTCTGGTGGCTGCTGGGGATCATGCTGCTGTTTTCCTGGATGAGCCTGGTGGACGTGGTGCGCGCCGAGTTCCTGCGTGGGCGTAACCTCGAATACGTGCGCGCCGCCCGCGCCCTGGGCATGCAGAACGGTGCGATCATGTTCCGCCACATCCTGCCCAACGCGATGGTCTCGACCATGACCTTCATGCCGTTCATCCTGACCGGCGCCATCGGCACGCTCACGGCCCTGGATTTCCTCGGTTTCGGTTTGCCGGCGGGCAGCCCGTCGCTGGGGGAACTGGTGGCCCAGGGCAAATCCAACCTGCAAGCGCCGTGGCTTGGCATCAGCGCGTTTGCGGTGCTCGCGTTGATGTTGAGTTTGCTGGTGTTCATCGGCGAGTCCGCTCGCGATGCCTTCGACCCGAGGAAGTGAAATGAATCAGGACAATCTGATTGAAGTGCGCGACCTGGCCGTCGAATTCGTCGTCGGCAAACGTTGTCAACGCGCGGTCGAAGGCGTGAGTTTCGACATCAAGCGTGGCGAGACACTGGCCCTGGTCGGCGAAAGTGGCTCGGGCAAATCGGTGACTGCGCACTCGATCCTGCGCCTGTTGCCCTACCCGCTGGCCCGACACCCGTCCGGCACCATCGAATATGACGGGAAAAACTTGCTGGACCTGAACGAAAAGACCATCCGTCATATCCGCGGTAACCGGATTGCGATGATCTTCCAGGAGCCGATGACCTCGCTCAATCCGCTGCATTCGATCGAGAAGCAGATCAACGAGGTGCTCGGCATCCACAAGGGTCTGACGGGAAAAGTGGCGACCAAACGCACGCTGGAGTTGCTGGAGATGGTCGGCATTCCCGAACCCCACAAGCGCCTCAAGGCCCTGCCCCACGAATTGTCCGGTGGTCAGCGTCAGCGCGTGATGATCGCCATGGCCCTGGCCAACGAGCCGGAACTGCTGATCGCCGACGAGCCGACCACCGCACTGGACGTGACCGTTCAGCTGAAAATCCTCGAACTGCTCAAGGAATTGCAGGCTCGCCTGGGCATGGCATTGCTGCTGATCAGCCACGATTTGAACCTTGTGCGAAGAATTGCGCATCGCGTATGTGTCATGCAGCGAGGTTGCATCGTCGAACAGGCATCGTGCGAAGAGTTGTTCCGCGCGCCGCAGCATCCGTACACTCGAGAACTGCTGGCGGCGGAGCCCAGCGGCACGCCGGCGACCAATGTGATTGGCCCGCCGTTGCTGGCGGTCGAGGACCTGAAAGTCTGGTTTCCGATCAAGAAAGGCCTGCTCAAACGCACGGTGGATTACGTCAAAGCGGTCGACGGCATCAATTTCAGCCTGCCCCAGGGTCAGACCTTGGGGATTGTGGGAGAAAGCGGTTCCGGTAAATCGACGCTGGGCCTGGCGATTTTGCGGCTGATCGGCAGCAAAGGCGTCATTCGTTTTGAGGGCAAGCAGCTAGACTGCCTGACGCAGAACGAGGTTCGCCCGTTGCGTCGGGAGATGCAGGTGGTGTTTCAGGACCCGTTTGGCAGCCTGAGCCCGCGGATGTGCGTCAGCGACATCGTTGGCGAAGGCCTGCGGATTCACAAGATGGGCACCGCGCAAGAACAGGAAGCGGCGATTATTGCGGCATTGAAGGAGGTAGGTCTGGATCCGGAAACCCGGCACCGCTACCCCCACGAATTTTCCGGCGGGCAACGGCAGAGAATCGCCATTGCCCGGGCATTGGTGTTAAAACCGGCGTTGATTTTGCTGGACGAGCCGACCTCGGCCCTCGACCGCACCGTACAACGCCAGGTGGTGGAGCTTTTGCGTTCACTGCAAACCAAGTACAACCTGACGTATCTGTTTATCAGCCATGACCTGGCTGTGGTGAAAGCGCTGAGCCACCAGTTGATGGTGGTCAAGCATGGCCAAGTGGTCGAACAGGGAGACGCGCAAAGCATTTTTGCCGCCCCCCAACATCCGTATACACAGCAGTTGCTGGAAGCCGCTTTTTTGGCACCAGCCACTGCGCAATAACCTGAAAAGAGGAGCAACACATGGGTTTTCTCGCCGGTAAGCGCGTACTGATCGTCGGTGTCGCCAGCAAGCTGTCCATCGCATCCGGCATCGCTGCCGCCATGCATCGCGAGGGCGCTGAGCTTGCCTTCACTTATCAGAACGACAAACTCAAGGGTCGTGTCGAAGAGTTCGCACAAGGCTGGGGCTCGAGCCCTGAGCTGTGCTTCCCGTGCGACGTGGCCAGCGACGAAGAAATCGCCAAGGTCTTCGAAGAACTGAGCAAGAAGTGGGACGGCCTGGACTGCATCGTGCACTCCGTCGGCTTCGCCCCGGGCGACCAACTGGACGGCGACTTCACCGAAGCCACCACCCGCGACGGTTTCCGCATTGCTCACGACATCAGCGCCTACAGCTTCGTGGCCCTGGCCAAAGCCGGCCGCGAAATGATGAAAGGCCGCAACGGCAGCCTGCTGACCCTGTCGTACCTGGGCGCCGAGCGCACCATGCCGAACTACAACGTGATGGGCATGGCCAAGGCTTCCCTGGAAGCTGGCGTTCGTTACCTGGCCGGCTCCCTGGGCCCGGACGGTACTCGCGTCAACTGCGTATCGGCTGGCCCGATCCGCACCCTCGCCGCTTCTGGCATCAAGAACTTCCGCAAGATGCTGGCCGCGAACGAAGCGCAAACTCCGCTGCGCCGCAACGTCACCATCGACGAAGTCGGCAACGCCGGCGCCTTCCTGTGCTCGGACCTGGCGTCTGGCATCAGCGGTGAAATCATGTACGTGGACGGTGGTTTCAACACCACGGCCATGGGCAACATCGAAGAGTAATCTTCGGCTAGCCAAATAAAGAACCCGCCAAGCCTGGCGGGTTTTTTATGCCTGTGATTTCTTGAACGCGGTTAAATCCCTGTAGGAGCAAGCTACTCGCGAAGATGTCAGCACATTCACCCTCGGTGGTGGCTGAGACACCGCTATCGCGAGCAAGCTTGCTCCTACAGGGATTGTGTTTGATCGACTATTGTTTTTTATCAACTCAATCCATCGTCGAGGCATGCACAATGCAGCTATCCCCTTTTCACTTGGCCATCCCCGTCTACGACCTGGCCGCAGCGCGACATTTTTACGGCTCGGTATTCGGCCTGGAAGAAGGACGGTCCAGCGACCACTGGGTCGACTTCAGTTTCTTCGGCCATCAGCTGGTGATTCACCTGGCGCCGAAGAACGCGCCCCAGGAAGCCGCTCACACCAACGCCGTGGATGGCATTTGCTCTTATGAGAAATCAGAGCAAATACCTGTCAGCCTGAGAGTTCAAGGTTGCCGGACAACATAGAATCTCCCACATTTGAAATGCGTACCCCTGTAGGAGCCGGCTTGCCGGCGAAGAGGCCCGCCCAGACAGCATCGCACTACAGGCCCATCACCCGCTCCGTCTCGGCCAACAATTGCTCCACCGAACCCTGAAGCGCCGAATCGTACTCAACCTGCTCCACACTGAACCGAATGTCATAACTGCGGCTAGCCGTGGCGTTGCGTTCGTCGAGAATTTCCTTGAGTCGCGTCTTTATCGATTCGATCTCCACGGTGCTGGAACCGGTCAACAACACAACAAACCGGTCGCCCCCGAGGCGTCCGACAACGTCGTTTTCGCGGAACCCGATGCGCAGCACATCGGCGAAGGTCTTGAGCACGTCATCGCCTTCGACCCGCCCATAGAGGTAGTTGATGTGTTTGAACTCATCAAGGGTGAAGTACAGCAGCGTTGCCGGAATTTCCAGCTGCTCACACGCGTCGAGCCCCAGCTGGGCCAGTGCGATGAAGCCGTGGCGATTGGACAGCAGCGTCAGCTCGTCCATGCTCGCCATCTGCACGCCCATCAATTCCTGCTCGGCCTGACGCGCCAGATCACGCAGTCGTTCACGCGCCTGCTGCGGCGTGAGCAACAGCGTCGCATATCGACCGGGTTTGCCCGGTTTGCCTGGAATTAACATCGTTGACTCCCTTGGCGGTTATGCACTTTAGAGTCGCCCATAACCGTATTGACTCCCTGTTCACGCGCCGTTGGTCAGCTTCCCGCCACCGGGCACGGTCCTCCCGCGTCTGCCCATTGTTTGAACTGTGTGACGAAAATGTCGTGGGGCACCGGCACCGGTGCGCGATGACCGCCCGGGTTCCAGCCCCACAACACCAGTTTGTCGTCGCTGACGTGCTTGATCAGGGCGGCAAAATCCCGATCGCCATTGCTGGAGCGATCCTTGATCATCGCGCACAAGCGATCTGGCGGCAGGCCTATCCAGGCCATGCGATGGGCGGCCGGTGGCAGGCTCCAGTGCGGGGCGCCGGGTGGCGCGTTAGGGCCGTAACTGGCCGGTGGATTGCTTTGGGCATGGCACGTCGCGCAGGGCAATCCCGCCGAGCCCTTACCGTCGAGGCCGCGCACGACGTTCATGGCATGGGGCACGCCGGCATCGAATTGCAGCGGCGAATCCCCTGGAATGTGGCAGTTCTGGCAACGCGGGCTCTGGAAGACTTTCTGCACGGTATCGAATGCCTTCAAGGCTTCCCGGTCATCCGCAAACAGGTCCGAGGCATAGCCGGCCAGGCCGATCAACACCACGGCAGCGAGAACCAGATGTCGTTTCATCTCACACCCCCGACAGTTGCAGCGGCAGCTCCCGCAAGCGCTGCCCGGTCAGGGCAAACACCGCGTTGGCCACCGCTGGCGCCGTGGGTGGCACGCCGACCTCGCCGACGCCGCCGGGTTTGTCACTGCTGGGCACGATATGCACTTCGACCACCGGCATTTCGTTCAGTCGCAGCACTTGGTAATCGTGATAGTTGGACTGCTCCACCTGCCCGTTCTTGAGGGTCAGCTTGCTGTGCAAGGTGAAGCTGAGGCCAAAGGTGATGCCCGACTCCATTTGCGCGGCAATGCTTTGCGGGTTGACCGCAATGCCGCAGTCCACCGCGCACACCACGCGGTGCACGCGGATGTGCAGGTTGTCCTGGGACACTTCGGCCACCTGCGCCACGTAGCTGCCGAAGGACTCATGCACCGCCACGCCCAATGCGTGGCCGTCCGGCAGCGGTGCTTTCCAGTTGGCTTTTTCCACGGCCAGGTTCAGCACGCCGAGATGGCGTGGATGGTCCTTGAGCAACGTTCGTCGATACTCGACCGGGTCTTTGCCCGCCGCCGTGGCGAGCTCATCGATCAACGATTCCATGACAAACGCGGTGTGCGTGTGCCCCACCGAGCGCAACCACAGCACGCTGATCCCGGTGGTTGGCGAGTGCAATTCGACCTGATGGTTAGCCAACCCCACGATATAAGGGCTGTCGGCCACGCCTTCGACGGAGGTTTTGTCGATGCCGTCCTTGACCATGGTCGCTTCGAGGGAAGTCCCGGCCATGATCGATTGCCCGACCATCACATGTTTCCAGGCCAACGGCAGCCCGTCGGCGCCCAAACCGATGCGTGCATGGTGCAAAAATGCCGAGCGGTAATAACCGCCACGGATATCGTCCTCCCGCGCCCACACGGTTTTCACCGGCCCGCCCGCTGCCTTGGCGACGTACACCGCTTCGCTGACGAAGTCCGAGGTCGGATTGGCCCGCCGCCCGAAACCGCCACCGAGGAACTCGGTGTGGATCTCGACCTGCTCGGGTTTGAGCCCGGTGATTTTCCCCGCGATCATCTGGTCCAGCGTCTGGAACTGCGTACCGGTCCAGATTTCACATTTGTCCTGGGTGATGCGCACCGTGCAATTGAGCGGTTCCATTGGCGCGTGTGCCAGGTACGGCACGCTGTATTCGGCGTCGATCGTCTTCGTCGCTTTCGCCAGTGCAGCCTTGGTATCCCCCGCCTGCCCGGCATTCAAACCGGGCGTCGTGGCGAGTTTGCGAAAGGTTTCCAACAATGTCTCGCTGTCGAGTCCAGCGTTCGGCCCCGGTTCCCAATCGACTTTCAGCGCATCGCGCCCCAGTTTCGCCGCCCAATAGTGATCGGCAATCACTGCCACACCGGTCGGCACCTGCACCACTTTGTGCACCCCGGGAATCGCCAGCGCCTCGGCGCCTTCAAAGGATTTGACGGTGCCGCCGAATACCGGCGAACGGGCAACCATGGCAGTCATCAGCCCATCGAATTGCACGTCCATGCCGAATTTCGCCCGGCCGGTGATTTTTTCCGGCGTGTCCAGGCGCGGGGTGGGTTTGCCGATGAGTCGCCAGTCCTTCGGCTCCTTGAGTTTGATCGACGCCGGAGCCGGGACCGCAAGCTTGCCCGCGTCATCGGCCAATTCGCCATACGTGGCGCGGTGTTCACCGGCGATGACCACGCCCGGCTCGGTGTGGATTTCGGAGGGTGCAACGTTGAAGCGCTTGGCCGCCGCGTCGATCAACATCAGGCGTGCCGCCGCACCGGCCTGGCGGTAGCGATCGAACTCCATCCAGATCGAGGTCGAGCCGCCGGTGATTTGCATCCCGCCAAACCCGGCCATGCCGTAATCGGCCGCCGATGCTGGTGAATGCACCACACGGATTTTCGACCAGTCGGCGTCCAGTTCCTCGGCGATCAGCATGGTCAGGCCGGTCCAGATGCCCTGGCCCATTTCGGAATGCCCGAGCAACACGGTGACGCTGTTGTCATTGCCGATGCGCAGGAAGGCATTCGGCGCGAACACATTGCCCTGATTCTCGGCACCGAGGGCAAAACGGTGGCCGCCGGGAATGACAAAGGCCACCACCAGTCCCCCGCAGAGCACGGCACCGCCCTTGAGGAAACCACGGCGCGAGACAGCGTTGATGTCGTTCATGATTCGATCCCTCAACCCAGCTCGGACGCGCGCTTGACTGCCGCACGAATCCTTGGATACGTGCCACAACGGCAGATGTTGCCGGAGAGCGCCTGATCGATATCGCTGTCGGTCGGTTTCGGAATTTTCGCCAGCAAGGCGGCTGCCGACATGATCTGCCCGGACTGGCAGTAGCCACACTGAACCACGTCCAGTTCAGCCCAGGCTTGCTGCACCGGGTGCGAGCCATCAGCAGAGAGCCCTTCAATGGTGAGGATTTTCTGGCCATGGGCCACCGCCGTGGCCGGCGTGATACAGGCACGCAGTGGCGCACCATCGACATGCACGGTGCAGGCGCCGCATTGGGCCATGCCACAACCGAATTTGGTACCGGTGAGATGAGCGAAGTCGCGAAGGACCCAAAGCAGCGGCATGTCGGCGGGGACATCCAGCTCCTGATCCTTGCCATTGATGTTCAAGGTCAGCATGGCGCAATTCCTCAGACGCACGGTGATCTGAAGGGGCGTCGCTGTGGTTCTGGAGCACCTACGCGCGCCTCGGGTTATCCCTTTAGCTAAGCGCAATTTTCCCCGGGGACCTGATGCATCGACCACCGGTCACAAGAAAGCCGCCTCAATGGGCGGCTATGGACGCCTGATTTAGAGCCTCGGGCGCCACAGGATTCCGGCGTAACGCCACACGAACAGGCCAAACGCCGTACACCAGAGCAGTGCCGACAGTGCCAGTCCATCGCTGGAGAATGCCACCAGCACAACCCGGCACACCCCGGCCGCCAGCAAGAGGACAAAACCCGCCACGATCATTTTGGACGGTTTCAACTCTCGCCCGGTATGACCGAGACTGACCCGCGCAATCATCGCCAGGATCAGCCCGCCAATACCGCCCACCGCCAGCGCATGAGTGGCCAGGGTTTGCTGATCAAGTACACCGGCATGCCACAGCGTCATGGCCAGCGTTGCGACCACAATCCATGCATAGGTCAGATACAACGACCACAACAACGGCACCCGCCACAATCCCCGATCATGCCAGCGCCACAGGCGCATCACATGCAGCACGCTCATCAATCCAAACAAACCGGCCAACCAAAGCCGGGGGACATCATTCAAACCACCGGCAAACGAAACCGCCGCGAGCATGGCGCTGACCATGAGCATTTTGCCGGGTAACGGATTCACCGCAGGCGCGGCAGGACGATTCAACCCTCGCTGGATGAAGAACGGAATCACACGACCACCAATCACACTCATCAGCGCGCCGATCAACCACAATGCCGCCAACACACCGTGCCGTTGCAGATTGGCGTCCTCCAGGGTGACCCCCGTCAGCGTCAATGCCTGACAGCCAGCCAGCAACGTGATCATCAGCAGGATCGGATAATTTTCGCGCTTGCGGGCAGCCACCAGATCTCGCCCCAGCACCCAGGCGAGCAGCGGCAGGAATGGAATTTCCATCACGAACAAAAGCGCCGAAGGAATCGGCAGGAACCACGCCAGACGCGCCAGCAGCCATACCAGCACCAGCCCGATCAGTGGCCAGCCATTGAGCCCCGGCCGACCGGTCCAGTTCGGCACCGCAGTCAACAGGAACCCGGCAACGATTGCACCGGCAAAACCGAAAGGCATTTCATGCCGATGCCAGGCGAGCATGCCACCCACCGGTTGCGTACCGGGTAAATGGCCGTACAGCCAGGCACCCCACAGGGCCACGGCGATCGCCGCGAACCCCGCACCGGCGAGAAAGAACGGGCGAAAGCCCAGACTGAAAACGGGAGCTGCAGCCAACTTGCGCATCAAGCGATCGCTCCGCCTGCCGGTGCGTCGAGGCGATACTGGGACAGCAGTCGCATCACGTAACCGATTTTCAGCAAGGTCGGACCGAGAATGGTCATTGCATGCATCGACACCAACGCCGGGATCGAAAGCGTGCCGGCGTACAGATAAGCGCCGTAGATGCCGGCGAGCAGCATGGCCACGCCCACCCCGAGCACTCGACTCGACAGCTGCAATACGTTCTGAGGGTTGCTGAACAGTTGGGACATGTTCTGGTACTCCTGAAGTCGTTCAGTTGTACGTTTGTTGTTTCACGATCCGTGCCATTTCGGCAGCCCTTGCAGATCGAGCCTTTCAGGCATCAGCAGTCAATATGACCAACAGCAAAAATAGTCATAATGACTCAACACAACGTCATTTTGACTACGCTCATGTTGGTACTGACTAAAAGCAAACCAATATCATTTGCACTGCTCATGGCCTTTTGCTTTAATCGCGATCCATTCTTATTTGCACAAGGGCGAGGATCGCCCATGGACATGCACTCACGATGACGGTTGCCGATACCTCCTGCGTCCAGAACCTCTACATCAGCCATCACCGCTGGTTGCACGAGCTGCTGCGTCGACGCCTGAGCAATGCGTTCGATGCCGCCGACCTGGCCCACGACACCTTCATCCGCGTGCTCAAGCGCCCACCGGTATTCGACGGCGAAACCCACGAACGCTCTTATCTGGCGACCATCGCCCGGGGCTTGTGCATCGATCACTGGCGGCGCCGGCAGCTCGAACAGGCGTGGCTCGACACGTTGGCCGCGCAACCCCAGGCGGTTCAGCCCTCGCCCGAGCAGCGCGCGATCATCGTCGAAACGCTGTATGAAGTGGACGCCATGCTGCAACGTTTGCCCCAACGCGTGCGCGAAGCGTTCATTCTGGCGCAACTGCACGGCCTGGCATACCGCGTCATTGCCGAGGAAATCGGCGTGTGCGAGCGCATGGTGAAAAAGTACCTGGCCCAGGCCTTGATGCATTGCGCGATCCTTGAGGCCGAACTCGACGGCCTGCTGATTCAATGAACCGGATCGCCACCAACGCCATCAGCCATGGAAGCCTTGAGCAAGCGGCGCAGTGGTATGTGCAACTCAACGATGAACAAGTCGGCGAGCAGGACCGCCAGCGCTGGCAAGCCTGGCTGGCGCAAAGCGGCGAGCATCAGGCGGCCTGGCAGTATGTCGAGCGGGTCGGCCAACGTTTTGCCGCGTTGCAGGACGATCATCAGCACGCGGCCGGCCAGGTGTTGCGCAACGCCGGGCGCCTGCCAATCAGTCGCCGCCAGACCGTGAAGAGCCTGCTGATCCTGGCCTCGGGCGGCGTGTTGGGATGGAGTGCCTGGCGGGAAACCGCCCTGCCGCTCACCCTGGCGCGCTGGACCGCCGACCTCTCCACTGGCACCGGTGAAACCCGCGAAACTCGACTCAGTGACGGCAGCCAGATCTGGCTCAACGCCTTGAGCGCACTGAATGTGCGTTTCGACGCCACACAACGCTTGCTGCTGTTACAGGCTGGGGAAGTGTTGATCGACACCGCCAAGGACCACGTTCGTCCGTTGCTGGTGCAAACCACCGAGGGCCGGATGCGCGCACTGGGTACGCGTTTCAGCGTACGTCAGGACGACGGAAAAACCCTGCTGAATGTCTACGAAGGCGCCGTCGAAGTCCGCACCGCCCACGGGTTGATGCAGGTGGTCGAGGCCGGAGGACAACTGTCATTCAGCGAAGACCACCTCCCTGCCCCGATTGCTGCCACGCCAGGCCGTGAAGCCTGGCGCCGTGGAATATTGCTGGCAGATAACCTGCCGCTGGGCCAGTTGCTCGAAGAGTTAAGCCGTTACCGCCCCGGACATCTGGGCTGCGACCCGGCCGTTGCCGAATTGCCGGTCATGGGTTCGTTCCCGCTCAAAGACACCGACCAGGCCTTGCGTCTGCTGGAAGCGGCGTTGCCGATCCGGGTGGAAAAGCCGTTGGACTGGTGGGTCAACGTGGCCGCGAAAGCGTGAGGCTGGTTTTTTTCGTCGTGCCGGTGCCCTTTTCGGGTTTTCGCTCGGTTTACCCTTAAAGCCGTTAGATTGTCGGGAACTTCATGTCGCGCTTCCCCCCTACTCGCCGCCCCTGCGCTTTGCACCTGTCGGTGCTGGCCCTGGCGTTCGGCGTGGCGGGTTTTGCGGCGCCAACCGTCCAGGCCGACACCCAGTCGAGCAATGAACGATCCAGCGCGCAACAACGCCATTACGCGATCCCTGCCGGTTCCCTGGTCAGCGCCCTCAACCGCTTTGCCGAGCAGGCGGGAGTGTTTCTCGCGGGACACAACGACCTGGCTGCCGGCAAGCGCAGCCCCGGCCTGAAGGGTGACTACAGCGAGCAGCAAGCCTTGCATCAACTGCTGCAAGGCACCGGCCTTCAGGCGCAAGCCCAAGGAGACGGCGGCTACGTGCTGCGCGCCGCGCCCGCTGCAACAGGCCCGCTGGAACTGGGCGCCACGAGCATTTCCGGACAAACGCAGGGGTCGATCAGCGAAGATTCACATGCCTACACCGTCGGCTCTAGCGCTTCGGCCACGGGTCTGCCCCTGTCCCTGCGCGAGACACCGCAATCGGTCACGGTCATCACCCGTCAACTCCTGGACGACCAGGGCTCCACCAGCATTGCCGACGCCCTGCGCCGCGTACCGGGCATCAGCGTGCAAAACTACGACAGCGAACGCTGGGAGTTCTCCAGCCGTGGCCTGCCGGTCACCAACTTTCAGTACGACGGCGTCAACACCGACTACGACGGTGTCTACGACTACGGCACCACCAGCACTGACATGGCGATCTTCGACCGCGTCGAAATCATCAAAGGTGCAACCGGCCTGATGACCGGTTCGGGGGATCCGTCGGCGACGGTCAACCTGATCAGGAAGCGCCCGACCCAGGCATTCCAGGCTTCGGTCAGCGCTGCCGTCGGCTCTTGGGACAGCTACCGCAGCGAAGCGGATATCGCGGGTCCGCTGATCGAAAGCGGTCATCTGCGTGGACGCTTTGTCGGGGTGTATCAGGACCGCAGCGCTTACGCCGACCACTACCAGAACACCAAAGACATCGCCTACGGCATTCTCGAAGCCGACCTGACGCCGGATACGTTGCTGACTTTCGGCATCGACCAACAGAACACCCGCTCTCGCGGTGCCAGCTGGACGGGGTTTCCGATGTACAACAGCGACGGTTCGCGCACCGATTTCTCCCGCTCGTTCAACCCGGCCACGGACTGGAGCCGTCGCGACTTCAACAACCAGACATTCTTCGCCTCGGTGGATCAGCAGCTGGCCCACGACTGGGCACTCAAGGTCAGTTACGACCGCAAGCACCGCCAGCACGACACCTTCCTCGCCTCCGCCAGCGGCGGTAATCCGGACCCGGTGACCGGGGACGGCATGTTCATGTACATGGGCAAATTCGAAGGCGATCAGGTTCAGGACAATATCGACATCAACCTGACCGGCCCTTTCACTTTGCTCGGTCGCGAACATGAACTGATCGCAGGCTTCATGTCGATGAACACCCGCCAGGACATCCCGGTCTACGGCTCGGTTTATCCGCCCTTGAATAGCAGCATTTACGACTGGCACGGCGAGTTTGCAAAACCGGACATTCCACGGGTGGGCGACAACGACATTGAGCAGCGCCAGACCGGCCTCTACGTGGCCACCCGACTCAAACCCAGCGACGAGCTGGCGCTGATCCTCGGCACCCGGGTCAGCGATTTCAAAGGTCACGATGATCTGGATTACCGCGACACGGACACCGCCGACATCCGCGACAGCTATCGCCAGAGCGGTGTGGTCACGCCCTACGCCGGGCTGGTCTACGACCTCGACGATACCTACTCGCTGTACTCCAGCTACACCAGCATCTATCAGCCGCAAATGAGCAAGGATGCCAACCGGCAATTGCTCGATCCGGTGCAAGGCAACAGCTACGAAGCGGGGATCAAGGCCGATTATTTCGGCGGTCGCCTGAATGCCAGGTTCGCGGTCTATCGCGTCGAGCAGGACAACATCGCCGAGTACGTCAGCGGGGTCGACGCCGAGTCGGTGTACCGTGCGGTGCAGGGTGCGACCACCAAGGGCTTCGAAGTCGAACTCGCGGGAGAGCTGAGCGAAGGCTGGAATATTTCGGCCGGCTACACCTACAACCATACCCGCGATACCCACGGCGATTACGTCTACGGTTCGGTCCTGCAAACCACAGCGCCGGAACAACTGGTGCGGGTGTTCAGCACCTATCGCCTGCCGGGGCGATGGAGCTCGCTCACGCTCGGCGGCGGCGTGAACTGGCAAAGCGAGTTCTTCGGCAACGTGTTCCAGCCCAACCCCGCCGACAGCGTCAACTTCGGCCAGGACTCGACCATCACCCAGCGCAGTTACGCGCTGGTGGACGTGATGGCGCGCTACCGTTTCAACGAACACCTGAGCACCACGTTGAACGTGAAGAACCTGTTCGACAAAACCTACTACACCGGGCTGGGCAACTTTGGCACCGGTTTCTACGGCGAACCGCGCGCCCTGCAACTGACCACCCGCTGGCAATTCTGAACCCGGGTCGATCTACGGTACTGCCGAACGGGCTCAGGCTGGCTACGCTTTAAATCCAGCCTGCATAACCTGCCTAGGAGTGCCCGCCATGCAACGCGTTCAAAAACTCACGCCCTGCCTGTGGTTTGACGATCAAGCCGAAGATGCCGCGAAGTTCTACTGCTCGATCTTCGATCATTCGAAAATCACTGGCATGACCCACTATGGCAAAGCCGGGTTTGAATTCCACGGCCGCCCTGAAGGCTCGGTCATGACCGTCAGCTTCGAACTCGACGGGCAGAGCTTCACCGGACTCAACGGAGGGCCGCTGTTCAAGTTCAGCGAAGCGATTTCGTTCCAGGTCAATTGCCAGACCCAGGATGAAGTCGACCACTACTGGGGCAACCTGTCGGCCGGTGGCGTGCCTGAAGCGCAGCAATGCGGCTGGCTCAAGGACAAGTTCGGGCTGTCGTGGCAGATCGTGCCCGTCGCCATGATGGACATGATGAAAGACCCCGACACGAAGAAATCCCAACGTGCCATGGCCGCGATGATGCAGATGAAAAAACTCGATATCGCGGCGTTGCAGCGAGCCTTTGACGGCGAGAGCTAATACACTCAGGCGCTGACCTGCCGAGGACCGAGCATGAAGCATTCCGCCGCCAAAGACGCCGACAAGGCCCCACGCTTCTGGCGCGATGACGCCCTGCCCTTTATCGAAGTCCGCTCGATCGCCGACGGTCGTGAGGTCTGCTACACCCGGCATTCTCACGAGCACTTTTCCATCGGTGCGATCACCGCAGGCAGCAGCACCTATATCCATGAGCAGTCCGAGTTTGCGGTCGACGTCGGCACCGTCGTGTTGATGAACCCGGGAGACGTCCACGCCTGTAATCCCATCGATGATCAGCCGTGGTCCTACGTAATGCTGTACGTCGATACGCCGTGGCTGACCGATCTGCAGCATCAGCTCGGGTTCAGTGACGACTTGGCGTTTCGCCGGTTTTCGGTCACCCACACGCGAGATGCCAGTCTGTTTGCAGGCCTCAACGACTTGTATGAGGTGCTGGTCGATCCGCAACAGGATGTCTTGCGCAAACAGAGCCTGGCGGTGGAGTTCTTCGGCGAAGTGCAATTGCAGCTCAACCCGGTAGCGCAACCGCTGCGCGAACCCAACTTCAAACTGGAACGCGCTGCCGAGTACATTCGTGACAACTGCACGCGCATGCTCAAGCTGGAAGACATTTGCGCGGCTGCTCAGCTGTCACCGTCTTACCTGATCCGGGCGTTCAAACAGCATTTCGGCATGACGCCCCACGCCTTCCTGGTCAACCGCCGCATCCAGTTCGCTCAAGACCAATTGCGCAGCGGCAAACTGATCGCCGACGTGGCGCTGGAAGCGGGGTTTGCCGATCAGGCGCATTTTCAACGGGCGTTCAAACAGCATCTGGCGGCGACACCGGGACAGTATCGCGGCTGAATCCGTGGCTGATGCTGAACCTGTGCCTGACACCGAACCTGTGGCTAATGCTGAACCTGCCTGCACAATGGGATTGAAGAAAAGCGAGGGCCGCTTCGCAGCCCAGCGGGAGCAAGCTCCCTCGCCACAAAAAGCCGCGCCTATGGCAACAGCAAATACACCGCACTCACCACCAACAACAACGCCATCGCCCGGTTGAACAAGCGCATGCCCGCGGGATTGTTCAAGTAGCCGCGCAGGAACGTGCCGGCATAGGCCCAGCAACCGACCGACGCATAACAAATCACCAGATACACCGCCGCGAACTGCCACACCAGCCGCGCTTCGCCATCGGCAACAAACGCGCCCATACCGGCCACGCAAGCCAGCCAGGCTTTCGGGTTGAGCCATTGCATGACCGCGCCGTACAACATCGACGGGGCTCGCGCCGAATCCTTGGCCTCCACCTGCCCATTGTCGGCAGCCAGCTTGTAGGCCATGTACAACAGAAACGCCACGCCCGCCCATTGCACCACTTGCGTCAGCGCCGGCCACAACTGCAACAGCTCATGCAGCCCCAACCCCATCAACACCAGCAGCAAGACAAACCCCAGCGTCGCCCCGGCCACATGACGCTGGCTGGCCCTGAAGCCGAACCGCGCCCCGGAGCTCAACGCCACAATGTTCACCGGCCCCGGCGTGATTGAAGCGACCAACGCAAACGCCGCCATCGATATCATCAAACTCATCACACACCTTCTTCCATTGAGTTGAACCAGGCCTGAAGGTAAAGACCCACCGCAACCCCGTATTGAAGAAAAATGCCCTGCCCCGATTAACCAGCGAAGATCAGGTGTACAGACTGACGATTCTCTTCACTTTCACCAGCGCCTGGCGCAGTGAATCCATGTCCACCGACCCCAGCGCGAGGCGTATCGCGTGGGGCACATGAGCCGTGATCGCAAAGGGTTCTGCCGGCGACACCGACACCTGCTCGCGCATCAGTGCCATGGCGACCTGATCGGCGCGCGCATCTTCGGCCAACGGCAACCAGATGAAGTACGAAGAAGGATGGCTGATGTATTTGAGTCCTTGCAGCACCTCGCGGGCCAGGGTTTGCCGAACCTGTGCATCGGCGCGCTTTTGCATCTCCAACTGGCTGACGGTGCCGTCGTCGAGCCAGGCAGTGACAATCGCAGTCATCACGCCGGGGGTGTTCCAGGTGGTCGCCATGATCGTGCGCTCGAACGCCGCCATCCATTGGACGGGCGCGGCCACAAATCCGACGCGCAGTCCCGTGGCGACATTCTTGGATAGGCCTGAAACGTACACCGTCCTTTCGGGCGCCATCTCGGCCAAGGGTGGCGGCACGTCTTCGGCGAGAAACGCGTAGGCCGCATCCTCGATAATCATCAAGTCATGCTGGCGTGCAATCGCCACCAAATGTTTGCGCTGATCAACGTCCATCACCCAGCCTAACGGGTTGTGCAGGGTCGGCATCGAGTAGACCGCCCGAACCGATCGGCTCTGGCAGAGCTTTGCCAGCGCCGGCAAATCGGGCCCATTGTCGGTGACTGGAATGGGCAAGACTTCAAGGTGCAGGGTTTCGGCCAGCGTCTTGAAGCCGGGATAGGTCAACGCATCGGCCGCTATCACATCGCCGGGTTTGAGCAACGCCATCATCGTCACCGCCAGGCCATGCTGGGCGCCGCTGACGATCAGCACCTGCTCGGCCGGTACGTTCAACCCACGCTCCAGCAGATGCCGCGCCACCGAGGCCCGCTCGTGCAAGCGGCCCGCATGGGGCTGATAGCGCAGCAGGGATTCCAGATCACCGGACAACGCCAACTGGCGCAAGGCATTGCGCAACAGGTCCGCCTGGCCCGGCAATGACGGGTAGTTGAAGTTGAGGTCAATCATCCCCGCCGCCACCACGGACTGCGAAATACCCTGGCCGGGCGGTAGTGACGTCTCCCGCACGAAAGTCCCACGCCCGGTTTCACCGCTGACCAACCCCATGCCCTCAAGCTCTGCATACACCCGGCTGGCGGTCACCAGCGCCAGCCCGTGTTCGGTGGCCAATTGCCGATGCGTTGGCAACCGTGTACCGGGCGGCAAAAGCCCCGACCGGATGTCGGCGGCAAAGGCGTCCACCAGGGTTTTATAGCGTGATCGCGGCATGTCGAGATGTATCCATGACAATTTTTTGATTGTATCGATAGCCGATCATACGATGGATTTCATGCAATCAAAACACTGAGCGAGCGCGAAATGGAACGGACTTCGGAATTGCCAAAACACACGTCGGACAACGCCACCCGCGGCTGGATCAATGGCCTGATCGGTGTGGTGATCTTCAGCGGTTCACTGCCGGCGACGCGGGTGGCGGTGCTGGAATTCGATCCGGTTTTCCTGACGGTCGCCCGCGCCACCATCGCCGCGATGCTGGCGTTGTGTCTGCTGTGGTTGTTCAAGGAGAAGCGTCCCGCACGCCATCAGCTCATGCCCCTGACCATCGTTGCCCTGGGCGTGGTGATCGGTTTTCCCCTGCTGACTGCGCTGGCACTGCAATACGTGACGTCCGCGCATTCCATCGTCTTCGTCGGTCTGTTGCCGTTGGCGACAGCAGTGTTCGGTGTGTTGCGCGGTGGCGAGCGACCACGGCCGGCGTTCTGGATTTTCTCGGTGCTGGGCAGTCTGCTGGTGGTGGGTTACGCCCTGTCCCAAGGGTTGACCGCCTCACCCGAGGGCGACCTCTTGATGTTGTTGGCGATCCTGGCCTGTGGGCTCGGCTATGCCGAAGGCGCAAAACTGTCCCGCACCCTCGGTGGCTGGCAGGTGATTTGCTGGGCGCTGGTGTTGTCGTTGCCGTTGGTCGCGGTGCTGACCTGGATGCGCATGCCCGCGTCCTTCAGCGGTATCAGTATGCCGGCGTGGTTCAGCCTGGGTTACGTGTCGCTGTTCAGCATGTTGATCGGGTTTGTATTCTGGTATCGCGGGCTCGCACAAGGCGGAATCGCGGCTGTCGGGCAACTGCAACTGTTGCAACCGTTCTTTGGCCTGACACTGGCCGCCACCCTGCTGCACGAACAAGTCAGCCTCGGCATGCTGGGCGTTACTGTGGCGGTGATCCTGTGTGTCGCCGGGGCGAAGAAGTTCGCCAAGTAGCCGGTTGTACGGTGGTTTGCGCCCAGGACTGTTTCGGTCAAACCACCAAGGCGATCCTGATTTTCGCGTCGTGTCAGTCGCTTCAATAGCGAATGATTTGACGCTATCGCGAGCAGGCTCGCTCCTACAGGGGGAGTTGAGTTGAAAGAAGAAATTCTCTGTCGATTTTCCGGTGGAGGCCGACCGTGACGCGTTCTATGCTGCGTCCATGAACCTACAACACACGCTGCTTCCACCCCACGCCGAGATGGTCCGCGCCATGCTCGAACGAGACACCGCCTACGAGGGGGTGTTCTTTACGGCGGTCAGGACCACCGGCATTTTCTGTCGCCCCAGTTGCACGGCGCGCAAGCCGAAACCGGAGAATGTCGAATTTTTTGCCAATGCCGACGAGTGCCTGTCGGCCGGCTACCGCGCGTGCCTGCGGTGCAAGCCGCTGGATGCTGCCGCTATTGCACCAGACTGGGTGCAAACGTTGCTCACATCGGTGGACGCCGATCCCGAGCTGCGCTGGACCGATGCCCAGTTGCAGGCACAAGGCATCGAACCGCTGAAACTGCGCCGCTGGTTCAAGCAACATTTCGGCATGACCTTTCACGCCTGGCTGCGTACCCGGCGCCTGGGCATGGCATTGGGCGGGATCAAACAGGGCGATTCCATCGACAGCGCCGCGTTCGACTCAGGCTACGAATCCCTGAGTGGTTTTCGCGATGCGTTCCAGAAATCCTTTCACACCACGCCGGGGCGTGCTGCCCACAGTGAGCCCCTGCTGTTTACGCGCCTGACCACGCCGCTGGGGCCGATGATCGCCATGGCCGAACGCCGTGGGCTGGTGTTGCTGGAGTTTCTCGATCGGCCCGCCCTCACCCGTGAAATCGAAGCGTTGCAGCACCGCCATGGCTACGCTGTAGCCCCCGGGCACAACGCACATTTGCAAAAGATCGAGGTTCAACTGGCGGCGTACTTCGCCGGCAATCTCATGGAGTTCAGTGTGCCCTTGCACATGCCCGGCTCCGAGTTTTCCCGGCAGGTCTGGGCCGAACTGGCGAAAATCCCTTACGGCCAGACCACCACCTACGGCGCCATCGCGGCGCTCCTCGGCAAACCCGGCGCCAGTCGCGCGGTGGGCCTGGCCAACGGACATAATCGCCTGTCGATTGTGGTGCCCTGCCATCGGGTGATCGGCGCCGACGGTTCGTTGACCGGTTATGGCGGCGGACAACCGCGCAAGGCGTTCCTGCTCAGGCTTGAGCATGCGAAAACACAGATGACACGTCAGTTGGCGTTCTGAAAATTCGATCAAGAAGGACTTGATGGGTAACCTCGACCCCTATTTGCCCGCCAGTGAATTCCTGGCCTCCCTTGATGACGACTGGCGCCGTCACATCGACGCTATCGGCCCGTGCCTGCATCAACCGCATCCGGCGCGTGATCCTTATGAATCGCTGGTGCGCGCGATTGCCTATCAACAATTGCACGCCAAGGCCGGCGACGCGATTGTCGGGCGGCTGGTGGGTTTGTTGGGTACTGGGGGTTTTCCACGACCGGAACAACTGGTCGCCACGGATTTCGATCAATTGCGCAGCTGTGGCTTTTCCGCCAGCAAGATAGCGACCATTCAGGGCATTGCTCAGGCCGCGCTGGACGGCATCGTTCCCGATTACGCCACGGCGCTGGCGATGGACGATGAAGCCTTGATCGAACGCCTGATCACCTTGCGCGGCGTGGGTCGCTGGACCGTGGAAATGCTGTTGATCTACAGCCTGGAACGACCGGATATCCTGCCCGCCGATGACTTCGGCGTACGCGAAGGTTATCGGCGGCTCAAAGGGCTGGAGGTGCAACCGACCCGCAAGCAGATGATGGAGATAGGCCTGGCGTGGAGTCCATATCGGACGGTGGCAGCATGGTATTTGTGGCGCGTGCCTGGTCGGTAGACCGCGTTATCGTTCATCGCAAGCAAACTTGCTCCTACAGCTCATCGCTAGCAGGCTAGCTCCCACAGGGGATTGCATTTCAAATGTGGGAGCTAGCCTGCTAGCGATGACGTCGGCACATTCAACACATCATCCACGGTCGATCACAATCCAGAGTTCAACCGACTGAACGCCCTGACCAACGCCCGGTTGAACGCCAGCTCCTACAATGACCGGTGCGGAACAAGACCTCTGTGGAGCCCCAAAAACCTGTGGGAGCTGGCTTGCCAGCGAAGGGACCAGCCCATTCACCACAAATCCGCCTGCCTATCACCCGCTCTCATGGTCGATGACACCCACCACCTCCCGGCGCATGTTGATGCCTCAATCGGAGGGATTCGTCATGCTCAACACACTCAAACAGATCAACTCGACCTCAGCCTTCAACCGCTGGGCCGGATTTGAAGTCACCCGCGCCGAAAGTGGCGAAGCCGAGCTCACCCTGGCGTTTCGCGAAGCCGACATGGCGCAATACGCCGGGTTCCTGCATGCCGGCCTGATTGGCGCGATGCTCGATACCGCCTGCGGTTTTGCCGCCGGAACGGTCGCCGGCAACGTGCTGGCGTCGCATTTTTCGGTCAATTGCCTTTCGCCCGCCGTCGGTGAAGTCTTCATCGCCCGGGGTCGCGTGGTGAAGGCCGGCAAGAAGCAGGTATTCGCCCACGCCGAGTTGTTCGCGCAAACCGGTGATCAGTTGAAACTGGTGGCGACGGGCGACGCGATTCTGGTGCCCGTCGAATAGCCCTGACGGTCTGTGCTGGGCGAGGTGTGGCATGAGCGCCTCGGCCTGATTTTCTGAGAATAATTATCAACTTTTTTCACGCGGCAGTTCCCCTTTGCGTTTTTGGTTCGGTTAACCCCTCAGAAGCACTTCAACTACCGACCGATTCGACGCAAAGGGATCCCCATGTCGCACCAGCTTGCCGCCCGTTTTCGTTTTGCCTTGTGCCCTCTGGCGCTGACCCTGCCCGCCGCCCTGCTGAGCCTTGCCCCCGCTGCCCACGCCGCCGAAACCAATGCCGAGAAAAAACCGGCCAAGGACGACGGCGTCCTGCAACTGGGCGCGACGACCATTTCCGGCCAGGCACTGGGCGCCACCACCGAAGGCACCCGCTCCTACACCACCGGCTCGACGTCTTCGGCCACCGGTCTGCCGCTGTCGATCCGCGAAACGCCACAATCGGTGACGGTCATTACCCGACAGCAGATGGACGATCGCGGCGTGCAGAGCATCGGCGATGCACTGCGCAACACCCCCGGCATTTCGACGCAGAAGTACGACAGTGACCGCACCGAGTTTTCCGCCCGTGGGTTTGCCATCACCAATTTCCAGTACGACGGCGTCAACATTCCTTATGACGGCGTGTACGGTGAAAACCCCAACAACGGCGACGACGCGTCCAGCCTGGACCGCATCGAAATCGTCAAGGGTGCTACCGGCCTGATGACCGGCTCGGGCGATCCGTCCGCGACCGTCAACCTGATCCGCAAGAAGCCGACCAAGGAATTCAAGGCGTCGATCAGCGGCACCGTCGGTTCGTGGGACGCCTATCGCGGCGTCGGCGATATTTCCGGTTCGCTGAACGATACCGGCAGCGTGCGTGGGCGCTTCGTCGGCGCTTACTCCGACAAGAATTCCTACCAGGATCATTACAGCCAGAAAAAAGACCTGTTCTATGGTGTCCTCGAAGCCGACCTGACGCCCGACACCCTGCTGACGTTCGGCATCGACAAATCGAGCGCCACGCCGCGAGGTTCGTCCTGGACCGGCAACCCGGTGTATTTCTCGGACGGCGGCCGTACCGATTTCTCGCGTCACTTCAACCCAGGTGCCGACTGGAGCCGTCGCGATTTCGACGACATCACTTACTTCGCGTCCCTCGAACAGGCCCTCGCCAACGACTGGAAGTTCAAGGCCAGCCTCGATCAGAAAACCACCGATCACGACACGCGCCTGGCCTCGGCCAGCGGCGGCAACCCGGACCGCGCCACCGGCGAAGGCATGTTCCTCTACTGGGGTCGCTGGGAAGGTCATCGCGTGCAGAACACTGCGGATGTGAACGTCACCGGTCCATTCAGCCTCGGTGGCCGTGAACATGAGTTGGTAGCCGGTTTCATGGCGTCCCATTCACGCCAGACCGGCTCGACCTACGACACCAGCGCTTTCGAAATGGTCCCGGGCAGCATCTACGACTGGAACGGCGACTTGCCGGAGCAGGACTTCCCGAAAAATGGCAAGTACGAGCGCACCCAAAGCCAGAACGGCCTGTACCTGGCCACGCGCCTGCACGCGACCGACGACCTGTCGATCATCCTCGGCAGCCGTCTGAGCACGTTCAAGTACAACGAAGACTATTCGTATTATCCGGGTGCGGGACTCGATGACACTCACGCCAGTTACAAGGAACATGGCGTGGTCACGCCTTACGCCGGTGTGGTCTATGACCTGGACGACACCAATTCGGTGTACGCCAGCTACACCAGCATCTACCAGCCGCAAACCTACAAGGATGCGGCGGGCTCAACCCTGGCACCGGTCGAAGGCGACAGCTACGAGGCCGGCCTGAAAGGCGCTTACTTCGACGGTCGCCTGAACGCCAGCCTGGCCTTCTTCCGCATCGAGCAAGACAACGTCGCCGAGTCGATTGGCACCAACCCGGTCACCAACGAAGGCATCTACAAAGCCGTCGACGGTGCAACCACCAAAGGTGTGGAACTGGAACTGGCCGGGGAAGTGGCCGATGGCTGGAACGTGTCGGCCGGCTACACCTACGCCCGCACCCGGGACGCCGACGAACAGCGGATCTACGGTTACCCATTGTCGACCACCAAACCGGAACACGTCGTTCGCACCTTCACCACCTACCGCTTGCCGGGCGCACTGGATCAAGTGACCGTCGGTGGCGGCATCAGCTGGCAGAGCGCGTTCTACGGCAAGATCTACAGCCCGACCGTGGGCGACTACACGAGCATCAAACAAGGTGGCTACACCCTCGTCGACCTGATGAGCCGCTACGAGTACAACGAGCACCTGAGCTTCACCGTCAACGCCAACAACGTCTTCGACAAACGCTACCTGACGGGCCTGGGCAACTTCGACACCACGTATTACGGCGAACCGCGCAACGTGATGCTCACCACCAAGTGGGATTTCTAAGCTGAACGCCTGAACCAAAAAACCCTGTAGGAGCGAGCCTGCTCGCGATGGACGTCAACGATAACGCGCTGTCTGAATGCACGCGTCGCGCTTGAGTTCTTCGCGAGCAGGCTCGCTCCTACAGGGGTTATGCGGCGGCGGGTATGCCGCTGTGGAAGCGGAATTCCACATCCGGTGATTCGATCAGTTCCTGCTCGGCGGCGCGAACCTTGTCGATCACCTGGGCGATGTCCTTCGCGTCCCCGTACTGATAGGCCAGCTTCAAGTAACCCTGGAAATGCCTGGCCTCGCTCTTGAGCAGACCGAAATAGAACTTGCCCAACTCTTCATCCAGATGCGGCACCAGCGCCTCGAAACGCTCGCAACTGCGGGCCTCGATGAAAGCGCCCACCACCAGCGTGTCCACCAGCTTCACCGGCTCATGGCTGCGCACAACCTTGCGCAACCCCGAGGCGTAGCGCCCGGCGGACAGCTGGCGCAGTTCGATCTTGCGCCGCTTCATCAAACGCATGACCTGTTCGTGGTGCACCAGCTCTTCCCGGGCCAGGCGCGACATCAAATTGATCAGGTCAACGTGGGAATGGTACTTGGCGATCAGGCTCAATGCCGTGCTGGCGGCTTTGAATTCGCAGTTCTTGTGGTCGATCAGCAGGGTTTCCTGATCGGCCAGCGCGGCTTGGACCCAGCCGTCGGGGGTGCGGCAGCCAAGGAACTCGTGAATTTCGGGAAGGATCATGGGGCTCACGGATAAAAGGTTCAAAACGAAGGGCGCCGATTATACCGGCCTGCCCGCAGACCACCAGACGCCAACCGTTGATATGCATCAAGTCCCCGAATGCCGGGCAGCAACTATAGTTGTGCAACGCCGTGCATTTTTAATTTCAGGAGATCCCGATCATGCAAGCCATTCGCAGCATCCTGGTGGTCATCGAACCCCAGCACTCGGAAAGCCTGGCGCTCAAACGGGCCAAGTTGATTGCCGGCGTGACCCAGGCGCATTTGCACCTGCTGGTCTGCGACCCCAAGCATGATCACAGCGGCATGCTGAGCGTGCTCAAGTCCGCCTTGCTTGAAGATGGTTACAGCGTCACCACCGAGCAGGCCTGGAATGACAGCCAGCATAAAACCATCGTCGATGTGCAGCAGGCTGAAGGCTGCGGGCTGGTGGTCAAGCAGCACTTCCCCGATAACCCCTTGAAAAAAGCCCTGCTCACTCCGGAAGACTGGAAACTGCTGCGGGCCTGTCCAACCCCGGTACTGTTGGTCAAAACGGCAGGCTCGTGGAAAGACAAGGTGATTCTGGCAGCCGTCGATGTCGGCAACACCGACCTTGAACACCGTCACCTGCACAACACCATCATCGACCATGGCTACGACATCGCCAGCCTCGCCAAGGCTCATTTGCACGTCATCAGCGCCCATCCGTCGCCGATGCTGTCGGCCGCCGACCCGACGCTTCAACTGAGCGAAACCATCGCTGAGCGTTATCGCGATCAGTGCAGGGCATTCCAGGCAGAGTTCGATATCGACGATCAACACCTGCATATCGAGGAAGGACCGGCGGATGTGCTGATTCCGTTCCTGGTGCACAAGCTGCAGGCGGCCGTGACCGTGATCGGCACCGTGGCGCGGTCCGGGCTGTCAGGGGCATTGATTGGCAATACGGCGGAAGTGGTGCTGGATAAGGTGGAAAGCGATGTGTTGGTGCTTAAGCCGGCGGAAGTGGCGGATCATATTGATGAGTTGATCGACAGGCGTTGAGTTCTTTGGTGTCGATTCGGACGTCATCGCGAGCAGGCTCGCTCCCACATTGGATCTGTGTCGCTACAAATCCCCTGTGGGAGCGAGCCTGCTCGCGATGCTCTTAGCCGCCAAAGGCGTCTTTCAGAAACCCCGGCGCGATGTAGCGCTGGTAATGCGCCTCGGACAGCAGGAAAAATTCCCGATCAATGGCATCGCGCAGTTCCGGCAGGTTCCAGTCGCGGAATTCCGGCAACAACACCATGCCGTAGGCTTCCAGATTGTTGATGACCCGCGCGCCCCGGGCGATCAATTGATAAGCCCAGCAATATTCCGACTGATGGGGCACGAAGCGAATCTTGCGTTGTTCCAGCTGCATTCTGAGCAGCACCGGGTCGAAAACTTCCACTTTGGCGGCCATTACCTGGGACAGCAACTGCTCCAGACGCAGCCACACCGCGCGCTTTTCTTCCTCGTTGTAGCCGTTCCAGTGAATCACTTCGTGATGGAACCGCTTGCAGCCACGGCACACCAGGTCACCGTAGACAGTGGAGCAAAGGCCGACGCAGGGCGTCTTGATGGTCTGATTGGGCATAATAGGCAAAACGCGAAAAAGCAAAACAGGCCGGCATGGTAGCCCTTTGTCGAATATTCATCACCCCTCAAAGTTCGGGGCCAAAGCGCTCGGTGGCTCTTTGCCGACGGCCACCACCAAAGTCCAATAAACACTGACTTACCTTTAATTTTTTTTTGCCGTAGAATCAGCCTGCCTTTTTAGGCGCCAATGTCCGTTAGAAGCTGTTTTCAAAGCGTCACGAGCACAGTCGTTCCTTCAGAGCGGTGTTGGCGAGGGGTTTTTCCAGCGGGGAAAAGCCCAACGCCAACCCTCATCAGCTCCCGTTCTGCAGGCGTAAAACTTTGAAAGCAGCTTCTGTAAGGAATTGTCGGTAATTCTGGCTAAGTGGCTCACAACGCCATGCAGCGCATGAGTACGGCAATTTCGGGATGAGCGTCCCGGACACCCATTTGGGACCACTGATGAGGGTAATAACTGTGCTTGAAGCCTACCGCAAACATATCGAAGAGCGCGCAGCACTGGGTATCGTTCCCCAGCCGCTAAACGCCGAACAAACTGCAGGCCTGGTCGAGCTGCTGAAAAATCCCCCGGCTGGCGAAGAAGCATTCCTCGTTGACCTGATCACCAATCGCGTTCCGCCAGGCGTGGACGAAGCAGCCTATGTAAAGGCCGGCTTCCTGTCTGCCATCGCCAAAGGCGAAGCCAACTCCCCCCTGATCGACAAGAAGCGCGCTGTTGAACTGCTCGGCACCATGCAGGGCGGCTACAACATCGTGACTCTGGTAAACCTGCTGGACGACGCCGAACTGGCACCAGTAGCTGCCAAAGAACTCAAGCACACCCTGCTGATGTTCGATGCTTTCCACGACGTCGCTGAAAAAGCCAAGAACGGCAACGTTCACGCCAAAGGCGTACTGCAATCCTGGGCTGATGCCGAGTGGTTCGTGAAGCGCCCGACCCTGGCCGACAAGATCAGCCTGCGCGTGTTCAAGGTCACCGGCGAAACCAACACCGACGACCTGTCCCCTGCTCCTGATGCCTGGTCCCGTCCAGACATCCCGCTGCACGCCCTGGCCATGCTGAAAATGGCTCGCGACGGCATCGTGCCGGACGAGCAAGGCGTCACCGGTCCGATGAAGCAGATCGAAGAAATGCGCGGTCAAGGCTTCCCTATCGCCTACGTCGGTGACGTGGTCGGTACCGGTTCTTCGCGTAAATCGGCCACCAACTCCGTACTGTGGTTCTTCGGCGACGACGTTCCTTACGTACCGAACAAGCGTGCCGGCGGTTTCTGCTTCGGCAACAAGATCGCACCGATTTTCTACAACACCATGGAAGACGCCGGCGCACTGCCGATCGAATTCGATGTGTCCAGCATGAACATGGGCGACGTGATCGACCTGTACCCGCATGCCGGCAAAGTCTGCAAGCACGGCACCGACGAAGTCCTGACCACCTTCGAAATGAAGACCCCGGTCCTGTTGGACGAAGTACGTGCTGGCGGCCGTATTCCGCTGATCATCGGCCGTGGCCTGACCGAGAAGGCGCGTGCCGAGCTGGGTCTGCCACCTTCGACTCTGTTCAAGAAGCCAGAAGCGCCCGTTGAAAGCACCAAGGGTTTCACCCTGGCGCAGAAAATGGTCGGCAAGGCTTGCGGCGTGACCGGCGTTCGTCCGGGCACCTACTGCGAACCGAAGATGACCACCGTGGGTTCCCAGGACACCACCGGTCCTATGACCCGTGACGAACTGAAAGACCTGGCGTGCCTGGGCTTCTCGACCGATCTGGTGATGCAGTCCTTCTGCCACACCGCGGCTTACCCTAAGCCGATCGACGTGAACACCCACCACACCCTGCCTGACTTCATCATGACCCGCGGCGGCGTTTCCCTGCGTCCGGGCGACGGCATCATCCACTCGTGGCTGAACCGCATGCTGCTGCCAGACACCGTCGGTACCGGTGGTGACTCCCACACCCGTTTCCCGATCGGCATCTCGTTCCCGGCCGGTTCCGGTCTGGTTGCGTTCGCCGCAGCTACTGGCGTCATGCCGCTGGACATGCCTGAGTCGGTTCTGGTTCGCTTCAAAGGCGAGCTGCAGCCAGGCGTCACCCTGCGTGACCTGGTTCACGCCATTCCTTACTACGCGATCCAGGCTGGCCTGCTGACCGTAGAGAAGAAAGGCAAGAAGAACGCCTTCTCCGGTCGCATCCTGGAGATCGAAGGTCTGCCTAAGCTGACCGTAGAGCAAGCGTTCGAACTGTCTGACGCCTCGGCTGAACGTTCGGCTGCCGGTTGCACCATCCAGCTGTCCAAAGAGTCGATTGCCGAATACCTGCAGTCCAACATCACCCTGCTGCGCTGGATGATCGGCGAAGGCTACGGCGATGCACGTACTCTGGAACGTCGCGCTCAAGCAATGGAAGCCTGGCTGGCCAACCCTGAGCTGATGCAAGCGGACAAAGACGCCGAATACGCTGAAATCATCGAGATCGACCTGGCCGACATCAAAGAGCCTGTGCTCTGCGCGCCGAACGACCCGGACGACGCCCGCCTGCTCTCCAGCGTTGCTGGCGAGAAGATCGACGAAGTGTTCATCGGTTCGTGCATGACCAACATCGGTCACTTCCGCGCTGCCGGTAAACTGCTGGAACAGGTCAAGGGTCAGCTGCCAACTCGTCTGTGGCTGTCGCCGCCGACCAAGATGGACGCTCACCAACTGACCGAAGAAGGCTACTACGGCATCTACGGCAAGGCCGGCGCTCGCATGGAAATGCCGGGTTGCTCGCTGTGCATGGGTAACCAGGCACGTGTAGAGCCGAACTCGACTGTTGTGTCGACTTCGACCCGTAACTTCCCGAACCGTCTGGGTGACGGCGCTAACGTCTACCTGGCTTCGGCTGAGCTGGCGTCCGTGGCTTCCATCCTGGGTCGCCTGCCGACCGTCGAGGAGTACATGGAATACGCTGGCAAGATCGACAGCATGGCGGCCGATGTCTACCGCTACCTGTCCTTCGACCAGATCGCCGAGTTCCGTGAAGCTGCTGCGAACGCCAAGATCCCGGTCGTTCAAGCCTAACGTAGCAACGCAATGAAAAACGCCGCCCATCGTGAGATGAGCGGCGTTTTTTTATGCCTGAAAATTCGCCAGTGAAGTGAGAGCTTTTTGTGGCGAGGGGGCAAGCCCCCTCGCCACAAAAACCCTCCCACCGATTATGTGTTCCGTTTGAGCGCTTGCTGCACCGCTCCATCCACACTCAACCCACTCAGCACCGCCCCGTTTGCCTCCACCTCCGGCAACGCTGCCAACACCGACTGCGCTTGATCCTTAAGCCGCGCCAGCATCAACCGCTTGCCTTCCTGATGCACCCGCACAAAAAACTCCTGCAACGCCTCAATGCTGGTGCCATCCAGGTCGGGGGACTCCTCAAGACTGAGAATCACCGTATGAATCGGTGTTTGCGAATGCCGGATCAAGCGCATCGCACCGCCAAGAATTCGCTCGACATTGGCAAAGAACAACGCCTCACCCGGCCGCACAATCAACACGCCCGGCACGGCTTGCGCCGTTGGATGGCGTTGCAGGTCGACAAAGTCGTGACCGCCATCGATGCGCCCCAGAATCTGGATATCCGCCGCCGACATTTGCTTGAGCATCAGCAGCACACTGATCGCCACCGCTACCAACAAGCCGTCCAGCACCCCGAGCATCAGGACCGCGCCCACCGCGCAGATCACCAACAGCCGGTCACGGCGCCAGATGAAGTAGCGCCCCAACGGTTGCAGACTCAAGCCGCGCCCCAACGCATGAATGACGATGGCAGCGAGGACCGGTTCCGGTGTCAGGGCAATGTAAGGCAGGACCGTCAGCACAATAATCAGTACCACCAGCGCCGCCACGATGCCTGCCAGGCGCGAAGTTGCACCGGCCGCTTCGTTCGCCGATGTCGCCGAATACCCCGCCCCCGCCGGCATCCCGTGGAACAGGCCGGACAGCAGGTTGGACGCGCCGAGGGCCAGCAAGTCGCGGTTCGACTTGACGCGATCACCATGCTTGAGCGCGTAGGAACTGATCGAACCATAAGACTCCGCGTACAGGATCATCACCATCGCGAACGCCAGTTCACCCAAGCGCAACCAGTCGGAAAACGGCAGCACCGGCAGTCTTGGCACCTCAAGGCTCAGATCGATCATGCCGATCAGTTTCACACCATAAGCCGGCAGGTTCAGCCACTGGCCCGCCGCAATGCCAATCACCACCACCAACATCCCGCCCGGCAAACGCCGAAACCGCCCAAACAGCCATAACAAGGCCAATGCCGCCGCGCCAACCGCCGCCGCCACCCAGTTCCATTGCGGCAATTGTTCAAGCAGTTGCGGCAGAAAGCGCACCAGGCTGGCATCGGTCAAATGCACCCCGACCACGCTGGCGACCTGCTTGAGAATGATGGTCAGGGCCAGGCCAAAGGCAAACCCGCGCAACACCGGCTTGGCAATGAACGAGGTCACGCTGCCGAGTTTGAACAACCCGGCCAGCAAGAAGAAAAGCCCGGTCATCAGCACCAGCCCGATGGCCAGCGTCGAGCGAAGCTCAGAGTCGCCATTGGCCAACGTCGCAGTGGCCGCCGCGAGCACCGCGGCGGACGACGACGTCGCCGAGACAATCGCAAAGCGGCTGGTGCCGAGCAGGCCATAACACAGCAACCCGGCAAACAAGGCGATCACCCCGGCCTGGGGTGCCAATGCCGCGATGCTTGAATAAGCCACCGCTTCGGGCAACAACAGGCCGGCAATCGACAACCCGGCCAACAGGTCCTGCCAGCGACTGGGTCGTTCGGTGGAATGGGTAGTCGAGGCGCTGGGCAATCCGATGTCTCCAGGCGAAAAAAAACCGCTGCACGTATCACGTGCAGCGGCCACTGTAGCTGAAAATCAAA
This sequence comes from Pseudomonas sp. C32, assembly GCF_030417915.1. Classification (NCBI taxonomy): domain Bacteria; kingdom Pseudomonadati; phylum Pseudomonadota; class Gammaproteobacteria; order Pseudomonadales; family Pseudomonadaceae; genus Pseudomonas; species Pseudomonas sp. C32. Next base: position 218,925 of record NZ_JAUHUK010000003.1, read on the forward strand.
AGATCGCAGCCTGCGGCAGCGCCTACGGATGATCCGATCCCGGTAGGAGCTGCCGCAGGCTGCGATCTCTTGACCTTTAAATCAGGCCGTCAGCGAGTAAATCAACGCCGTGATCGCCACCAGGCCCACCGCCGTCACGAAGACGTTGGACGCCTGACCGCGATAACGCGCCATCGCCGGCACTTTGCGGATCGCGTACATCGGCATCAGGAACAGGATCGCCGCGATAATCGGGCCGCCCAGGGTCTCGATCATGCCGAGGATGCTCGGGTTCAGCGTGGCGACGATCCAGCACACCACCAGCATGAAGGCCGCGGTCATGCGGTCCAGAGCCTTGGCTGTTGGACGCTTGCCGCTCTTCACGATCAAGCCCTTGAGGCCTTCGCTGGCGCCGATGTAGTGCCCCAGGAACGACTTGGAAATGGCCACGAAAGCAATCAACGGCGCGGCGAAGGCGATGGTCGGATTGCTGAAGTGGTTGGCCAGGTAGGACAGGATCGACAGGTTCTGCGCCTTCGCTTCCGCCAGTTGTGCCGGCGACAGGGTCAGCACGCAGCTGAAGACGAAGAAAAACACCATCACCACCATCAACAGATGGGCGCGCGACAGGATCTGCGAACTGCGCTCTTCGGCGTGTTGACCGTAACGACGCTTCTGGTCCACCGCGAACGCCGAAATGATCGGCGAGTGGTTGAACGAGAACACCATCACCGGAATCGCCAACCACAGGGTGTGCAGCAACGCCGAAGGGGCAGGCACCTGGCTTGCGGTGGCGAGGATGCCGCCGTTCCAGTGCGGAACCAGGTACACCGCCAAAAACAGCAGCGCGACGATGAACGGGTACACCATCAGGCTCATGGCCTTGACGATCATCTGCTCGCCGCAGCGCACCACTGCCAGCAGGCCGAGGATCAGCACCAGCGACAGCACGGCGCGCGGTGGCGGTATGATGTGCAGTTGATGCTCGAGGAAACTGCCCACGGTATTGGTCAGCGCCACGCTGTAGATCAACAGGATCGGGAAAATGGCGAAGAAGTACAGCAAGGTGATCAGCGCGCCGGCCTTGATGCCGAAGTGCTCTTCCACCACTTCAGTGATGTCGGCGCCTTCGCGACCGGACAGCACGAAACGGGTCAGTCCACGGTGTGCGTAGAACGTCATGGGAAACGCCAGCAACGCCAGGATCAGCAGCGGCCAGAAACCGCCCAGGCCCGCATTGATTGGCAAAAACAGGGTTCCTGCACCAATCGCCGTGCCAAACAGGCCCAGCATCCAGGTGGTGTCTTGGCGATTCCAGCTCGAAAGCGTCGCGGGTGTCGCTTCTACATAGCGTTTGTTGACGCTATTGGCCTGATCATTCATCCGGTGGGATCTCCACATTCCGGTCACTTGCCACCCGGCCCGGACGCGTCGGAATACCCGACAGGCAGCGCCCTGGCCGAAACAGGGGCGCGATTCTGGAGGATTAGTGAGCAGAAGCAAAGACTTAGGTGAGGAACGGTGGTACCAGATTGTCGAAAAAAACCGATAAAAATGAACTTGCTCACGATATACGGTGTGTCCGATCAAACAACTGTCGAATGTGCCAATGCATTCCGGAGCACGCTAGCTCCGTTTCACAGCCGCCTGAAAAGCAGACACAATCAGAAATTCATCGCAGGCTGTGCCAGCTCCTACACTGAGTAAAGTAGCCAGTAATGGCAAACGTTGGCGATTGCCAAACCTCGCACAGCCCGCCATCTCAATTGACGTTCGAGCCCACCTTTCCGACGCCCTCAGGAGCCAAGCATGCCTACAACCGTTCTGGTACTGGTTGAAACCATCAACGATTACCTGCCGATCCTCGAACATCAGGGCTTCCACTTGATTCTGGCCCCCACCCCCTCCGAGCGCGCCGAAGCCATTGCCCGGCATGCCAGCCAGATCGATGCCGTTCTGACCCGTGGGCCTTTGGGGCTGTATGCCGATGAAATCGCGGCGCTGCCCAACCTCAAGATCATCTGTGTGATCGGCGCCGGCTATGAACATGTCGATTTGAAAGCCGCTGCCGACCGGGGCATCACCGTCACCAACGGCGCCGGGGTCAACGCCTCCTCCGTCGCGGACCACGCCATGGCGCTGCTGCTGGCGCTGGTACGCGACGTGCCGCGCTGTGATGCCGCCGTGCGCCGTGGCGAATGGCCAAAAATCATGCGCCCTTCCCTCGCCGGCAAACGCCTGGGCATCCTCGGCCTCGGCGCGGTCGGCATGGCCATCGCCAAACGCGCAGCCGCCGGTTTTGACATGAGCGTTTGCTATCACAACCGCCAGCACCGCAGCGACGTGCCCTACACGTTCTGCTCGACCCCCACGGAACTGGCGCGGGCCTCGGATTTCCTGATCATCGCCACGCCCGGCGGCCTTGGCACCAAACACCTGATCAACCGCCAGGTGCTCGATGCCCTGGGTCCGAACGGGTTCATCGTGAACATCGCCCGGGCCAGTGTGGTCGCCACCGCTGACCTGATCACTGCCCTTGAACAGCGCCGTATCGCCGGCGCCGCGCTGGATGTATTCGATGCCGAGCCGCAAGTGCCACAGGCCCTGAAAACCTTGTCCAACGTGATTCTCACCCCCCACGTTGCGGGGTTGTCCCCGGAAGCCACACAGGCCACCGTCGAACTGGTGGGCAAAAACCTCACGGCATTTTTTTCCGGTCAACCCGTATTAACCCCGATCGAAATGCCCAGCAGCGTCGGCAGTGCTGTCATGTAAGACAATTCAAACGCGTGTATCAAAAGCAATGATTGGCCGGCAACACGCTCACCAATAAGGGCCGTTCTTTGTTGTGGGCGTGGGGTATGCGCATTAGATTAGCCAATAGTTCCAGGCCTCCAGAATAAGCAGAAGGGATAAGCATGACGCTTACTGACCAGTCCACCCGTATCCGCACCGGCGAAGAGCTCGATGCCAGCCTGATCGATCCATACCTCAAGGCCCATATTCCGGGTCTCAGCGGTCTGCCGAAGATCAGCCAGTTCCCGGGCGGTGCGTCGAACCTCACCTATTTGCTGGAATACCCGGGGCAGGAGTTTGTCCTGCGTCGTCCGCCCTTCGGTCACAAGGCCAAGTCCGCCCACGACATGGGCCGCGAATTTCGCATCCTCAATCAATTGCGCGACGGTTTTCCGTACTGTCCGAAAGCCTACGTGCACTGCACCGACGAATCGGTGATCGGTGCCGAGTTCTATGTGATGGAACGGGTCAACGGCATCATTCTGCGTTCCGAAGTGCCACCGGAGCTGGGGCTGGATTCGGCAAAAACCGAAGCCCTGTGCAAAAGCTTCATCGACAAGTTCGTCGAGCTGCATCAGGTTGACTACAACGCCTATGGCCTGGGCGACCTCGGCAAACCCGAAGGTTATGTGGCGCGGCAGATCAAAGGCTGGAGCGATCGCTACGAAAAAGCCCTGACCCCTGACGCCCCGCAGTGGGAAGCGGTCAAGGTCTGGCTCAACGACAAGATGCCGGCCGATCACCCGACCTCCAGCATCGTCCACAACGATTACCGCTTCGATAACGTGATCCTCGACCCGAGCAACCCGATGCAGATCATCGGCGTACTCGACTGGGAACTGACTACCCTCGGTGACCCGCTGATGGACCTGGGCAACACGCTCGCCTACTGGATCGAAGCCGATGACCCGGCACCGGTGCAACTGATGCGCCGCCAGCCAAGCCACGCACCGGGCATGTTGACCCGCCGCGAGTTCGTCGATTACTACGCCCAGCGCTCAGGCATCCAGATCGACAATTTCGACTTCTACTACACCTACGGCTTGTTCCGCCTGGCCGGCATCGTGCAGCAGATCTACTACCGCTTCTACCACGGCCAAACCCAGGACAAACGCTTCGCGCAGTTCATTCACATGAACAAACTGCTGGAGCAGATGAGCTTGCAGGTCATCCAGAAATCCACCCTCTGACCTCGATGCGATCCCCTGTAGGAGCGAGCCTGCTCGCGAAGATCGTGAACGATAACACTCGTTCAATGACCTATCGCAGCAAGCCGCCCCGACCAAACAGCATCAGCGACACCCCGGCATTTGACACAACAACAAGACTTTTTTAAGGGAATCCCATGTCCAAGACTCAGTTGTTCGACCTCGACGGCAAGATCGCTTTCGTCTCCGGCGCCAGCCGTGGCATCGGTGAGGCCATCGCCAAACTCCTGGCCCAACAAGGTGCCCACGTCATCGTTTCGAGCCGTAAGCTCGAGGGTTGCCAGCACGTGGCCGACGCGATCATCGCCGCTGGCGGCAAAGCCACCGCCGTCGCTTGCCACATTGGCGAGATGGAACAGATCAGCCAGGTCTTCGCCGGTATCAAGGAACAGTTCGGACGCCTGGACATCCTGGTCAACAACGCCGCGACCAACCCGCAATTCTGCAACGTACTGGACACCGACCTCGGCGCTTTCCAGAAAACCGTCGACGTGAACATCCGCGGTTACTTCTTCATGTCGGTCGAAGCCGGCAAGCTGATGCGCGAAAACGGTGGCGGCAGCATCATCAACGTGGCGTCGATCAACGGTGTTTCGCCGGGGATCTTCCAGGGTATCTATTCGGTGACCAAAGCGGCGGTCATCAACATGACCAAAGTGTTTGCCAAGGAATGCGCGCAGTTCGGCATCCGTTGCAACGCCCTGCTGCCGGGTCTGACCGACACCAAGTTCGCCTCGGCACTGGTGAAGAACGAGGCCATTTTGAACACCGCGTTGCAGCAGATTCCGCTCAAGCGTGTGGCTGATCCAAACGAAATGGCCGGCGCGGTGCTTTACCTGGCCAGCGATGCTTCCAGCTACACCACCGGCGTTTCGCTGAATGTGGATGGCGGTTTCCTGTCCTGATGACCTGACCACCAAAAAACCCTGCAGGAGCGAGCCTGCTCGCGATGGGCGTTAACGATGACGCGTGCTGACTGGCTAAACACCGCGTACTTGAGACCATCGCGAGCAAGCTCGTGCCTACAGAAGCCATGCGACGGGCTTACTGCGTGACACACCGGGTAGTCGTGGTCATTCGTGTGACCTCGCCGTTTTCGCCCCGTACATCGCCCAGGACATCGGTCTTATCCTGAGTTTCACAGGTGCGTTCAGGCGGTGGCAGCGGTGCCGGGGGTGGTGGGCTGGAGCAGCCCGCGAACATCGCCGCGCAGAAAGCGAGCGACAGTGGAGTACAAACGCGTTTCCCAAGAGTTTTCATCGGTTGACCCGCGATAAGTGAAAAGACACTTTTTTGTGACAACAGAACCCGCGTGCAAAGTCCATGCACCTGTCACAAAAAAATGATTTGCACTCCACTTATCGCCACGCCAGTGACCGTTGCCAGCAAAACCTGACAGTTCTTACATCGCCTGATCGGGTCGGTTCAGGCTGCTGGTCTCAAGTTCGTAGCGCAGCTCTTCGATCAATGCCGTCACTGATTCGGCCGACTGCAGTGTCATCATGTTCAAGCCACTGACCACCAGATCCACCTGTCCCGTGACCGGGTGATAGAGCTTGACGGTCAGCGAATGGTCACCCGTGACGCTGCACTCACAGGCCAGCGGCGCAAAACCCTGTTCAATCTGCATCCGCAGTTGCGCTTGCGTGATCATCGCGAGGGAGCCTTGGCGCAAGCCACATCGTATTGTTGAGTCATTGGGGCGGTTCCTGAGCGATTTCGAAGGGAACACGCAGGGCATTCGAAGGCACCTGCCACACGCTTCCAGCCTAAAAACAGCCGCACCCGCTCAACACATGAATTTGCACCTTGCTTCCTGGTGCATTTGCACCTTTATAGCGGCCCCCTGGACCGCCACTCACCGCTGAACAAACCGCGCTCCCGGGCCCAGACAATCGCCTCACTGCGGCTGTGCACATCGAGCTTGGAATACACCATAGCCACATGATTGCGCACGGTGTTCGGCGCCAGTTTCAGGCGTGCGGCGATTTCCTTGTCGGCCAGGCCTTCGCAAATCAGGCCCAGGACGTCGCGTTCGCGGGCCGTAAGGTCGGCGAACGAGACACTGGCCAGTTTCGGTGAGTTGACACTCTTCACGTTCGCCAGTTTTTCGATCAACGTGCGGCTGAACCACGAAGCGTCTTTCATCACCTCTTCGATGGCCGACACCAACTCGAGCTCGGTACGCTTGCGCTCGGTGATGTCCATCAGTACCAGCAGATAGCAGCGATTGTCCTGAATATTCACGGTCTCGGCCGAGACGGCGCAGTCGATCAATCCGGCGTCTTTTTTGCGCAGGCGCACCTCGATACGATCCAGTCGCCCGGTTTTCTCCAGCGCCGCGAACAGCCGTGTACGGGCCGACTTGTCGTCGATGAAATCGATCTGCGCCATGGTCACGCCAAGCACCTCCTCACTCGAATAACCGAGGGTATCGAGGAACGCTTCGTTGACGTCCAGCACCACCTGTTCGGCGGCAGCACACACCAGAATGGGCACCGGCGACAGGCGAAACGCCTTGGCAAAACGTTCTTCGCTCTGGCGCAGGGCCACTTCGGCCTTGCGTCGCGGTTCCATGTCGACGAAAGAAAACAACATGCAGGCTTCGTCGTTGAGATCCAGCGGCTGGCCGGCGACGATGACCTGTTTGCTACCGCCGTCCCGTAGCCGCAACTCAGCCGACATCTGTGGAATGGTGCCCCCCTCGCGCAAACGCTGCTTGGCCAGTTCTTTGTTTTCGGCTTGCTCCAGTACATCCAGTTCATAGGTGGAGGTGCCGATCACCTGATCGCGGGCATAGCCGGTCATTTCAAGGAAGCCGGGATTGACCTTGATGTAGCGCAAATCACTGAGGCGACAAATTACCGCCGGTGCGGGGTTGGCCGCGAAGGTTTTCTCGAAACGCTGCTCGGCGTTGGCCCAGTCAGTGACGTCGTCCATGATCAGCACCAGGGACTCCGGCTCGCCTTGGCTGTCCGCCAGGACCAGGCTACGGACACGGTGAACCCACGCACGTTCTTCTGCGTCTGCCGTGGGGTTCACTTCCACCACGACGTCACCGAAGGTCTCGCCGCACGCAACGCGGTTGATCGGATAGCTGTCGACGGGCACCCGGTGATTATTGCGATAGCGCAGGACGAAACGCTGGGTGTAGGCCTTGGCATCGGGGCCCAGATCGCTGACGCGCGAGACGCCATGCATGGCCAAAGCCGCTTCATTGGCCCAGCGGATGGACTGGTCGGGGTCGAGCAGGATCACGCCGTCGGACAGGCCCGCGATGATCTGCTGCAACTGGCGACGGTTGGTTTCGGTGGTCAGGACGTCCTGGCTCATTGCGGCTCCACAAGTGATGTGACCCTGTGAAAGTACGACCTCCGAGGTTTTGGATAGTGCAAAGAACCTTTGTAGGAGCCGGCTTGCTGGCGAAGGCGTCAACCTGCCAACCAATGTGTTGAATGACCCACCGCTTTCGCTGGCAAGCCAGCGCCTACCTGTACCGCGTTTATAGGGCGTCTTGCAGCACCAATTCGCGCAAGGTATCGAGGAACAACTTGAGCACCGGTGAGTCGTCGTCCGCGCGGTACGTGGCGTACAGCGGCACTTCCGGCATTGCCGGGGTCAGGCGTCGAAACACCAGTCCGGCCGGTGCCAATTGCTCGATGGACGCCGGCAACAACGCCACGCCGAAACCGGCCCGGACCAGGCTCAGCAGCGTTTGCACCTCAATCACTTGCTGGCGAATCTGCGGGGTAAACCCGGCCTGGATGCAGCACTGGAACAGAAAATCGGCGAACCGCGACTGCTTCAGTTCCAGCGCCACAAAGGGTTCCTGAGCCAAATCCGATGGCGCCAGGGTTGCACGCGTTGCCAGCGGATGATCGGCCGGCATGACCACCCGGATCGGCTCGTAGATCAACAGTTCGTTGCGCAACTGCGGATCGTCGTAACCGACCCGGAACACACAGGCATCGATGCGTTTTTCCTTCAACGCCTTGACCTGCGCCGCCGGGGTCATTTCATGCAACCGCCAGTTGACGTGCGGATAACGCTCGCGAAAAAGGTGTAAGGCGCGGGGTAGCACACCGACCATCACCGAGCTGATCATGCCGATTTCCAGTTCGCCCAACTGGCCACGGCCGGTCTGACGCGTCAGGTCCAGCGCGCGGTTGAGTTGCTCGAACACCAGCGGCGCCTGTTCCTTGAGCATTTGCCCGGCGGCCGTCAGCTCAACCCGGTGATGGCTGCGCTCGAACAACGGCGTGCCCAATTCCTCCTCCAGCAGACGAATCTGCTGGCTCAGCGGTGGCTGGCAGATGTGCAAACGGGTCGCGGCGCGGCCGAAATGCAGCTCTTCGGCCAGTGCCATGAAGTACCTCAACAAGCGCAAGTCCATACCCGGTTATCCCAACGTCAATGGCGTCGAACGCTGGCGCACACCGGTCAGGCTGAACAACGCGTTGGCAATGGCCGGGGCTACCGACGGGCTGCCCAGTTCGCCAACGCCACCCGGTTTGGACGGCTCGCCGTCGACGACCAGGATGTCCACCGCCGGCATGTCCGACATGCGTGGCACCCGATAGTCGTGGAAATTACTCTGCACCACCCTGCCCTGTTTGATGTCCATTTGATCGAACAACGCGTGGCCCAGCCCCCACATCAAGCCGCCATAGATCTGCTCTTCGACTCCACCGGGCGACACCGCGAGGCCGCAATCGACCACGCAGGTGAGCTTGTCGATCTTGATCGCGCCGTCCTTCTTCGACAGGCGCGCGACCACCGCGATGAAACTGGTGTAACCCTGATTGGTGGCGACCCCCAGCGCCGTGCCCTCTGGTAATGGCTTACCCCAACCGGCGCGTTCGGCGGCGCTTTTCAGCACCGCGACATGCCTTGGCCGGTCTTGCATGTGGGCCAGGCGAAAGGCCAACGGATCTTGCCCTGCGCCATGGGCCAGTTCATCCATGAAGCTTTCCACGGCGAACACGTTGGGGATGAAGCTCACCGAACGATACCAGCCGCTGGGCACGTCACTTTCGTGCTTGACCCAGACCAGGTCCAGGTTCGCCGGGCGATAGGCAAAATCCCAAGCGGTGATGGCTTCGGTGGTGCTGTAATCCATCTTGTCCGGGCGCTCGAAATAGCCCGGTTCCCATTGTTCCGGTGAGGCTGGCGACACCGCGTTGAGCTGCAAAGCAGTCAATCGACCTTGAGCATCCAGCGCCCCTTTGACCCGGTGCAGCGTGGCCGGGTGCATAAACAATGAGCGCATTTCATCTTCGCGGCTGTTCATCAACTTCACCGGCACCTTGGCCTGTTGCGCCAGGTAGGCCACTTCAAACAGCCAATACTTTGCTTCCCGCGCACCGAAGCTGCCGCCGGACACCAGCTCGTTGATGGTGACCTTGTCCTTGGCGATCTTGCACACGACGTGCGCCGCTTCCAGCGCCGATGACGGCACCTGCACCCCGCCCCAGTAGGTGATGGCGTTGTCCTTGACCTGCGCGGTGATGCAAATCGGTTCCAGCGGGTTCTGCACTTTGTACGGCATGCGGTAATCGGCTTCGATCAGCTTCGCGGCGACCGGCCATTGCGCGCTCACATCTCCCGCAGCCATGGCAGAGACCCGTTGCGCGCCTTTGTCGCTCAGCGCTGCCGTTTGGGTCTTGACCAGTTCATCGCTGTCGAAACCGGCCAAGGGCGAATCGCTCCATTGCACCTTCAGCAGTGCCCGGCCCTGATGCGCCGCCCAATAGTTGTCGGCCAGCACCGCGACGCCTTCCAGATTGCCGCCGAGCACATCCGGCCGTCCCGGCACCACAATCACCTTGCGTACACCCGGTACTTGCAGCGTCGCAGCCGAGTCCACCGACAGCACTTTCGCCCCCACCACCGGCGTACGCTGGATGACTGCCACCTGCATGTCCGGCAGCACCACATCTATGCTGTACTTGAAGCGCCCGCAGACCTTGGCCTGGGCGTCGCGCTTATGCCGTAGTTTGCCGATGTACTTGAACTGCGACGGATCCTTGAGCGTGACCTTGGTCGGTGCCGGCAGGTGCGCGGCAACATCGACCAATTCGCCGAAACCTAGGCTGCGCTTGCTCGCCGCATGAACAACACGGCCCTCTTCGGTTGCGCAGCTGTCGGGGCTGACTTTCCACTGTTTGGCCGCCGCTGCGATCAATAGCGCTCGGGCCGTGGCGCCGGCCATGCGCAGGCGATCGTATTCCAGTGAAACGCTGGTGCTGCCGCCGGTGGAGAAGACTTTCCAGATCGGATGAATGTAGGTTTCGAAGAACGGGTCTTCCGGCGAGATCACCTGCACGGTCATCGGGTTGACGTCCAGCTCCTCGGCCACACAGGCGGCCAAGGCCGTATGCGTTCCGGTGCCGGAATCGTGCTTGTGCACCACCAGTTTCACCGTGCCGTCGGGCAGGATCCGCACCCAGGCGTTGGGTTCGAATTCACCGGCAGGTGCTGGGGCTTTCGGGTCAGTCGCAGCAAGGCTGGACGGCAGGTAAAACGCAATGGCCAGGCCGGAGGCAACGGTTGCAGTTTGCTTGAGAAACACGCGCCGCGAGAGATCCATCGGGGAGATCGTCATCACGCCTCCTTCAGCGCGGACGCCGCACGTTTGATCGCTTTGTTGATGCGCCCGTAAGTACCGCACCGGCACACGTTGCCGGACATGGCGTTGCGGATCGAATCGTCGGTGACCGCCGCGCCGGTGTTGAGCAGCGCCGCGGCGGACATGATCTGACCGGATTGACAGTAACCGCATTGCGGGACATCTTCGGCAACCCACGCCAGTTGCAGCGGATGCTGTTCAGTCGGCGACAAGCCTTCGATGGTGGTGATGCTGTGCCCCGCCGCAGCGGCGACCGGCAGCTGGCAGGAACGCACGGCGACGCCGTCCAGGTGCACGGTGCACGCGCCGCACAGACCCATGCCGCAACCGAACTTGGTACCGGTGAGTTTCAAGTGGTCACGCAATACCCATAACAAGGGCATGGAGGGCAATGTCTCTACCAGCTCGCGTCGTTCGCCGTTTACCGTGAATTCGATCATTGTCAGGCTCCAAGAGAGCGGCCCGTCTTTGTGCAGGCCTGGTGATCGATTATTGGAAGCCTTGTGAAAATCGGGCCAGCGACGATTTCTGCCATCCTGTGTAAGTAGGACTAACAGCATGTACAAGCGATACCCGTCGGTGCAGTCCATGAATGCGTTTATCCAGGCGGCGCGCAGCGGCAGTTTCTCCAGCGCGGCGCGCAAACTGGACCTGACCCACAGCGCCATCAGCCAGCAGATTCGCTCGCTGGAAGAGTTCATCGGCCAGCCGCTGTTCGTACGCGAAGGCGGCGGCAGCAACCTGACCGACGCCGGGCAACTGTTCGCCAGCGTGCTGTCCGACGGCTTGGCGCAGATCGACCGGGCGCTGTCTTCGGTGAAGAACCGCAGCGTGGCGCAACGCCTGACCCTGGATGTCGACAGTGAACTGGCCCAGAGCTGGCTCAACCCGCGCTTGCCGCAATTGCTGGATCTGTTGCCCGATCATGAAGTGGTATTGCTGTCGATGCCGCGCTCGGACCGCAGCGCATTCGAACGCGTGGACCTGGCCTTGCGCTACGGTTATGGCGAATGGGAAGACTGCGAGATGACGCAGATCTGCGGGGATCGAGTGATGGCGGTGGCCTCGCCTGCGCTGCTGGAGCGCCTGGGTTCGCAACTGCCGTTGAGTCCGGCGCAGATCCTTGAACTGCCGCTGTTGGGTTACACGCGACGCTCGTGGATTCCGTGGCTGGATGCTGCCGGTATGGAGCCCACCGAGCCACCGGCGCGGGTGGTGTTTGATAACGCGGCGAGCCTGATTGCGGCGGCCGAAGCCGGTGTCGGCGCAGGGTTGGTGCGCGGATTGCTGGCGGCGGATGCGTTGCGCAGCGGGCGATTGGTGGCATTGAACGACGCGCAGATTGTGGCGCATTACAACCTGTATGCAGTGTGGCCGCCGGGTCAGGCCGAGCGAGTGGCGCCGGTGGTTGAGGCGGTCAAGCAGTTGGCTTTGCGTACACAATCCTGACGCCTTCGCTGGCAAGCCAGCTCCTACAGGGTTTTGTGGTGTATAGCAGATTGGGTTAACACCATCGATCACTGTAGGAGCTGGCTTGCCAGCGATGAGGCCCGCCCAGTCAACACAAAAAACCTATCGAACGCCTTCGCTGGCAAGCCAGCTCCTACAGGGTTTTGTGGGGTGTAACAGATTGGGTTAACACCATCGATCACTGTGGGAGCTGGCTTGCCAGCGATGAGGCCCGCCCAGCCAACACAAAAAACCTATCGAACGCCATCGCTGGCAAGCCAGCTCCTACAGGGTTTTTTGGGGTGTAACAGATTGGGTTAACACCATCGATCACTGTAGGAGCTGGCTTGCCAGCGATGAGGCCCGCCCAGCCAACACACAGCCATATCGAACACATATCAACCCCTCGCCCAATTAATATTGTACGAACCCGACACCCCCTTCCAATACTTCCCCCCAAGCAGCCAGCGTCCCGAGCCGGATGCGACCAGGCGAGGGAATGCGTGATTTTTTGCGCATAGAAATGGCCGATTGCCCGGGACGTGGCTGCTGTGAACCGCAAGGTTCCCTACCCCGCTATCAGGAGATCGACTTCAATGATCATCGATATCAGCTGCTATCCCACCGATCTGGTGGACCTCGCCTGGAGGCATGACGGTGACCCGTTCACCGGCGAGCGTCTGCTGGAGATGATGGATGGCCCGTACATGGTCAACGGCAAGCCTCGCCGCATCGACAAAGCCTTCATCCAGCCCCCGCAGGGCAACACCATCTACACCTGGACCGACGGCGACCTGACCGGTCGCGAGTCCATCGACGCCTACATGGCCTACACGCTGAAAATGGTCCAGACCTACCCGGACCGCTTCATCGGCTGCTTCGTCTACAACCCGCGCTGCGGCGTGGAAAACGGCGTCGAGGCCATCGAGCGCTACGTCAAGGAACACGGTTTCAAGATGGTGCAGATGCAAGCCAACATGCACGCCTACCGTCCCGACCGCGCGCTGGACTGGGTGCGCCCGTGCTTCGAAAAATGTGCCGAGCTGGGCATCCCGGTCAAGCTGCACACTGGCGACGGGCCGTACAGCATCCCGTCTGAATGGGTGCCGATGATCAAGGAATTCCCCAACGTCGATTTCATCATGGCCCACTTCGGCGTGCAGACCGGTGGCGTCTATGTGTTCGAACCGATGCAATGGGCGATGGAACTGCCCAACGTCTACTGCGAATCGGGCTGGTGCCTGCAATCGCGGATCGTCGAGTTCGCCAAGGTCCTGCCGACCCACAAGATCCTCTTCGGCACCGACACCCCGCCGAACGAACCGGGCATGTGGCTGCGCCTGCTGGAAGTGCTGTGCCACGAACCGCCGCAGGGTTTGAACCTCGACGAGGACACCCTCGAAGAGTACTTGGGCAACAACACCGCACGAATGATCGGCCTCGAACCGACCCCGCCACCACGCACGGTTTGCGAAGCAGAGGCGCAGCTAAAGCGCCCCGTCACCACGCAACTGGCCAGGAGCTGAACCGATGATTATCGACACCCATCTGCACCCTACCAACCTGGTCGACGAGGCCTGGCGCCACACCGGCGAACCCTTCACCGGCGAGCGCATGCTCAAGCTGATGGACGGCCCGTACATGATCAACGGCAAACCGCGCCGCATCGACATGGGCTTCATCCAGCCGCCACCGGGCAACACCGGTTATCGCGACGGCAACCGCCGGGGCCGCGAAGGTGTGCGTGACTACATGTCCTACGTCGCCGAACTCTGCGTGAAGTACCCGGACCGTTTCATCGGCAACTTCAACTTCAACCCGCGCTGGGGACCGGAAAACGGTGCGGCGGAGCTGGAGTTCCACATCAAGGAATACGGTTTCAAGATGCTCAAGCTGCACGCCAACATGCACGGCTATCGCCCGGACCGGGCGCTGGACTGGTTGCGCCCGGCGATGAAAGTCTGCGCCAAGTACAACATCGTGGTGCTGATCCACACCGGCGACGGGCCATACACCATTCCGACGATGTTCTACCCGATCATCCGCGAGTTCCCGATGGTCAATTTCATCATCGGTCACTTCGGAATCCAGACCGGTGGCAACTACTCGTTCGAAGCGTTCTGGATGGCCATGGACACGCCGAACGTGTACTGCGAATCCGGCTGGTGCTTCCAGTCGCGGATCGTCGAGTTCGCCAAGGATTTGCCGCGCAACAAGATCGTGTTCGGCACCGACTCGCCGCCGAACGAACCGGGCATGTGGCTGCGAGAACTGGAGGTGTTGTGCTCACCGGCACCGCAAGGGCTGGGCATCGATGAGGATCACCTTGAGGATTACCTGGGCAACAACATCGCCCGGTTGTGCGGCATCGAACCGACGCCGCCACCCAAGGACCTGATCGAGGCGGACATCCGGCTGACCACGACGTACCTCTGACCCTCGACCTCTCTGTAGGAGCCGGCTTGCTGGCTCCTACAGGTGCACAGCACTGCTTCTCACGAGGTGAAACCATGACCCTCTCAACGCTCGGCGATACCCAGGATTTTCACGACTTCATCGACGCCTATCGCCGGCAATACCCGGACGATGTGCTCACAGTCCAACACAGTCTTTCAGCCGATCAGGACGTTACCGCCCTGGTCGATGCCCTCGCCACCCAGGGCCGCGATCCGCTGCTGATCTGCGAAAAGGTCGGCAGCTTCGGCGTGCCGGTGGCCACCAACCTGTTCGCCTCGCGAACCCGCATCGCCCGGATGTTCGGCGTTGCCCCGGCGCAATTGCACGAGACGTTCCAACAACGCGCCAACCACCCCATCGCCCCGCGCTATGTAGAAACCGGGCCGGTGCTGGATGAAATCTTCGAAGGCGAAGCCGTGGACCTGGCGCTGCTGCCAATGCTCAAGCATTTCGACAGTGATCGCGGCCCGTACATCACCAACGCGATCATCATTGCCGAAGACCCGGTCACCGGCATCGCCAACATGAGCTATCACCGCTCGATGCGCCATGCCCGGCAAACACTCGCCACCAGCCTGCATTCACGCGGTCACCTATGGCGCATGCTGCAAACCGCTCGCGAACGCGGCGAAGAACTGCGCGTGGCCATGGTGGTCGGCGCACATCCGCTGTTCATGCTCGCAGCGGCGGCGCGTTTGCCGTTCGGCAGTGATGAGCGTGCGGTGGCCGGGGGCTTGTTCGGCGCACCGCTGGAGCTGGTGAAAACCCCGCGCTACGGTATCGGTGTGCCCGCCTACGCAGAGTTTGTCCTGGAAGGTGCGATCGATCCGGCGGCCTATGCCGAGGAAGGTCCGTTTGGCGAGTTCAGCGGTTATTCCTCGGATCGCTCGACCAACAACGTGCTGCGGGTCGACACCCTGATGCGGCGCAAGGACGCCTGGCTGGTGGACGTGGTCGGCGGGCGTTACGCCGAACACCTGACCCTGGCGCGGCTGCCCCGGGAAGCGGAAATGAGCGAAAAGCTCAAGGCACGCTTCCCCGCCGTCACCGCCGTGCATTACCCGAATTCCGGCACGCACTTTCACTGCTACGTGGCGCTGGACCAGAGCCGCGACGGCGAGGCGCGGCAGATCATGCTCGCGTTGCTCGGTTGGGACCCGTACCTGAAAACCGTGATCGCGGTGGACAGCGACATCGACATCAGCGACGACAGCCAAGTGCTGTGGGCCCTGGCCACGCATTTCCAGCCGCATCAGGACATCTTCGTCATCGACGGCCTGCCCGGCAGCCCATTGGACCCGTCGTCATCGGTCAACGGCACCACCTCGCGCATGGGCCTGGACGCCACACGCGGCTCGGGATTCGACGGGATCAAGGCGCAGCTGAATCAGGACGTGCTTGAGCGCGCTCGCGATCTGCTCAGGAGCTATCTGCCATGAACTGTCAGCGCATGGTGGTCGGCATCAGCGGTGCGTCGGGCTTCATCTACGGCGTGCGCCTGCTGCAATTGCTCGCCGAGTTGAACATCGAAACCCATCTGGTCATCAGCCGCGCCGCGCTGCTGACCATGGCCCACGAAACCGACTACAAACTGGCCGACGTCACCGCGCTGGCCAGCCATTACCACCGTGCCGACGACGTGGCCGCCGGGATCGCCAGCGGTTCGTTCCGCTGTCTGGGCATGGTGGTCGCGCCGTGCTCCATGCGCACCCTGGCGGAAATCGCCACCGGCACCTCTTCGGGCCTGATCGGACGCGCCGCCGACGTCACGCTGAAAGAACGCCGCACGCTGGTGTTGATGGCCCGCGAAACGCCGCTGACCCTCGCCCACCTGCGCAACATGACCGCTGTCACCGAGATGGGCGGGATCATCGCCCCGCCTGTGCCGGCCTTTTACGCCCGCCCACAAGACCTTGCGCAAATGGTCGACCACAGCCTCGGCCGTGTCCTCGACCTGTTCGGTCTCGATGCCGGGACTGCGCAACGCTGGAGAGAACCCCAAAACTCTGTGGGAGCTAGCCTGCTAGCGAAGCCGGAGGACCAGTCGCCATCACCGTTGAATGACACACCGCAATCGCTAGCAGGCTAGCTCCCACAGAAAAGCCACCTCACCCAAATTCATTGTGCATTGGTCAATTGTTATCAAGGAGCATCACATGAACACTCCATTCAACGCCCCAACCCCGAACACCAAAATCCCGGTGACCATCCTCACTGGCTTCCTCGGCGCCGGCAAAACCACCCTGCTCAACTACATCCTCAAGGAAAACCACGGGCGCAAGATCGCCGTGATCGAGAACGAATTCGGCGAAGTCGGCATTGATGGCGACCTGGTGCTCAGTTCCGAAACCGAAGAAATCTACGAGATGGTCAACGGCTGCGTGTGCTGCACCGCCGAAGTCCGTGAAGACCTGGTGCGCATCGTCCGCGAACTGGTGGCGCGGCCCGTGCGGCTCGACCACATCCTGATCGAAACCAGCGGCCTGGCCGACCCGTATCCGGTGGCCCAGAGCTTCTTCATCAACGACCCGATTGCCGATGAAGTGGAACTCGATGCCATCGTCACCATGGTCGACGCCAAGCACATCGCGCAACACCTGGAAGACTTGCAACTCGACGGCGTGGACAACCAGGCGGTGGATCAGATCGTCTGCGCCGACCGCATCGTGATCAACAAGGTCGACTTGGTCAGCGCTGCCGAAGTCGCGTCCCTGAGCGACAAGATCCGCGGATTGAACGCCACAGCGGATCTGGTGACGTCCAGCTACGCCGAAATCGATTTGTCGAAAATCCTTGGCATCGGCGCCTTCGAGTCCACGCAAAAGCTCATGGAAATCGGCGCTGAGCACGACCATCACGCCGATGAGCATCACCACGACCATGACGATCTCGACCATGACCACGACCCGAGCGTGTCGTCGGTGGGTATCGCCGTGGACGGCGCGGTCAACCTCGGCGACTTCCATCGCTGGATCACCAAACTGCGCACCGAGCAGGCCGACAACCTGTACCGCATGAAAGGTGTGCTGGCGGTGGCTGATCAGGACCAGCGCTATGTGCTGCAAGGGGTGCATAGCCTGGTGGAGTTCCGTGCTTCCACTTCATGGGGCAATGAACCTCGCTCCAGCAAGATTGTGTTCATCGGCCGCGACCT
Source organism: Pseudomonas sp. C32 (assembly GCF_030417915.1). NCBI lineage: Bacteria > Pseudomonadati > Pseudomonadota > Gammaproteobacteria > Pseudomonadales > Pseudomonadaceae > Pseudomonas > Pseudomonas sp. C32. The sequence continues at coordinate 236,596 of NZ_JAUHUK010000003.1, forward strand.
GGATCGCGCGGCGTTGAACCAGGGCTTTGCCGCCTGCCTGGCAGGCTGAACAAAGGCATCGGAGCCGGTGGATGGCGGTTCCGGGCACATGAATGACTGATGCCAATTACTCAGGACAACACAAAACCTGTAGGAGCTGGCTTGCCAGCGATGGCGGCCTGTCAGCCAACAAAAATGGCGACTGGCCGGCCGCCATCGCCAGCAAGCCGGCTCCTACAGGGGCCGCGATGTTCCGGCATCAAAACGAATACCCCTCTTTACCGAATAACAACAGCTAGAGGTGTTTCCCCATGTCGTCAGCCACTACCCCTTCCAAACCCGTTTCCGTCCTCCATCCCGTCGACCAGGTGTTATCGGTGCGACAAATGCTCACCCTCGGCCTGCAACACATGGCCGTCTCGTACATCGGCGCCATCGCCGTGCCGTTGATTGTCGCCAGTGCCTTGAAAATGTCCCAGGCCGATACCGTGGTACTGATCAGCACCACGCTGTTCTGCTCCGGCATCGCCACCCTGCTGCAAACCGTCGGATTCTGGAAATTCGGTGTTCGTTTGCCGATTCTCCAGGGCGTGGCATTCAGCAGCGTCGGGCCGGTCATCGCTATTGGCAGCAACCCCGAGGTCGGTTTCGCCGGGGTCTGCGGGGCGGTGATCGGCGCGGGGATTTTCACCATGCTGATCGCGCCATTCGTGGGGCGCTTGCGCCGGTTTTTTCCTCCGGTGGTCACCGGTTGCATCGTCACCGTGATCGGCTTGCAGCTGTTTCCGATTGCCTATGAATGGGTCGGAGGCGGGCGTCATGCCGCCGATTTCGGCGCACCGGCGTACCTTGCGGTCGCGGCGTTGGTGTTGCTGACCATCCTGTTGGTCAACCGTTACGGCAGCCCGATGCTGCGCAACATGGCGGTTTTGGTGGGCATGCTGGTCGGTGCGGGGCTGGCCTACGCGATGGGCATGGGCAGTTTTCACAGCGTGCAGGAATCGCCGTGGCTGACCGTGCCTTACCCGTTCTACTTCGGCTTGCCGACCTTCAGCCTGATCCCCATCGCCACCATGGTCGTGGTGATGATCGTGCAGATGGTCGAGTCCATGGGGCTGTTCGTGGCCATCGGCGACATCGTCGAAAAACCGGTGGAAGAGAAACAGGTCATCAACGGCCTGCGCGCCAATGGCCTGGCCAGCACCATCGCCGGTATGTTCGCCGCGTTCCCGTTCATTGCCTTCATGGAAAACGTCGGGCTGGTGATCCTCACCGGCGTGCGCAGTCGCTGGGTGGTGGCTGTCAGCGGCTTGCTGATGTGCTCGGTGGCGCTGGTGCCCAAGGCCGGCGCAATCATCGCATCGATGCCGACGGCTGCACTCGGTGGTGCCGGGATCGCCATGTTTGGCGTGGTCGCTGCGGCAGGGATTCAGACCCTGGCCAAGGTCGACTACGAGCGCAATCGCTACAACGTGCTGATCGTCGGTTTCACCATTGCCGCCGCGCTGGTGCCGGTGTTGGCACCGGCCTTGTTCAAGCAATTACCCGAGTGGTCGCAGCCGTTCCTGCACAGCAGCGTGGTGATCGCCTGCCTGGTGTCGGTGTTGCTCAACGCCACTCTCAATGGTGTCAGCGTGCCTGATGCCGCCGCCAGCAAATCCGCCACCCACAGCCTCTGACTGGAGCCGCCCATGACTCAACTTCAAAACATCCTGATCAAAAACCCGGTGGCGGTGATGACCGGCCTGCGCGGCCCGCGTGCCCGGGCCGGTGCCGTGGACATTCGTATCGTCAACGGTCGCATCGCCGAAATGGACGCGAACCTTGAAGCGCAACCGGGTGAACGGGTGATCGATGCGCGCCATTCGGTCGTGTATCCAGGCTGGATCAACACCCACCACCACCTGTTCCAGAACCTGCTCAAAGCCGTGCCCGAGGGTCTGAATCAAGACTTGCAAGGCTGGCTGGCCAGCGTGCCCTACCCGCGTCTCAACCGTTTCACCCCGCAACTGGCGCGGATCGCCGCCCGGCTGGGCATGGCCGAACTGCTGCTGTCGGGGGTGACCACCTGCGCCGATCACCATTACCTCTACCACGCCAACGGCACCACCGAGACCGGCGACCTGCTGTTCGACATGGCCGATGAATTTGGCCTGCGCTTCGTGCTGTGCCGGGGTGGCGCGCTGGAATCGGCCAGCGCCCATCCGGGGTTCTCGAAAACCGCGCTGCAACCGGAATCCCTCGACCAAATGGTCGGCGATATCGAACGCCTGAAGTCGCTGTATCACCAGGACACCCCGGATGCGATGCGTCGGGTGGTGGTGGCGCCAACCACGCCGACATTTTCGCTGCCGCCGACGCTGTTGCGCGAACTGGCGCACACCGCCCGTGGCCTCGGCTTGCGCTTGCACACGCACCTGTCCGAAACACAGAACTACGTGAATTTCTGCCGCGAGAAATACAACTGCCTGCCGGTGGAGTTCGTCGCCGAACACGAATGGCTCGGCCCGGACGTCTGGTTCGCCCATGCGGTGCACATGCAGCCAGGTGAAATCCGCATGCTCGCGCAAACTGGCACCGGTGTTTCCCACTGCCCGGTGAGCAATGCGCGCCTGGGCAGCGGTGTCGCGCCGATCCCGCAGATGTTCGAGGCCGGTGTGCCGATCTCCCTTGGCGTCGACGGCGTGGCGTCCAACGAATCCGGGAGCATGGTTGGCGAGGTGAACACGGCGTGGCTGATCCACCGGGCCGAACAAGGCGCCTCGGCAACCACCGCCGAAGATGTCATTCACTGGGGCACGGCGGGCGGTGCACAAGTGTTGGGACTGGGCGCGGTCGGCACCCTCGAAGTCGGGCAAGCGGCGGATCTGGTGATCTATGGCCTGGATCATCCGCGGTTCTTCGGTTTCCACGACATTGCTGTGGCACCGGTGGTGGCGGGTGAACCGATTGCCGTGCGCTACAGCCTGGTCGGCGGTCGCGTGGTGGTCGATGACGGTGTGATCCCGGGGCTGGACGTGCAGCAGATGCGCGCCGAGGCGTGGGAAGGCGTGCGGCAGTTGATACATGTAGACGACTGACCCACTACCAACACAAATCCCCCTGTAGGAGCTGGCTTGCCAGCGAAGACGGCCGTCGACCCAGCGCATATCGCCTGACACACCGCTTTCGCTGGCAAGCCAGCGCCTACAGGGGATTGCGTCATATTCAGGTGAATGCCATGTCCGGCCTCAACGATCTCCTACAAGCCATCGACAGCGCCGCCCAAGCCGGCGAAGAAACCATCCTCGCCACCGTGGTCAAGGTCGAAGGCTCGGCCTATCGCCGCCCTGGCGCGCGCATGCTCATTCCGCTGCACGGCCGTACCGTCGGCACCGTCAGCGGCGGTTGCCTGGAACAGGACCTGGCGAAAAAAGCCTGGTGGCTGACTGATTCCGGCGAGCCCGTGGTGCGCCGCTACAGTACCGGCGCGACCGAAGACGACGAGCAAAGCGCCCTGACCTTTGGCCTCGGCTGCAACGGCACAGTGTTCGTGCTGCTTGAACGCCTGCGTGCGAAAAATCCCTCGCCGGCCATCGACCTGCTGCGGCGAGTCCGCGAACACCAACAACCGGCCGCCATGGCTACCGTTATTGCCACTTCGCGCAATGCCTCGGCACGGGTCGGTGACCGGTTGCGGTCGGACACCGATGAAACCCTGCGCAACGCTCAACTGAGCAGCGCCATCCGCAACGACCTGCACAAGACGCTGCTGCAGAAAAAATCATCGCTGCGCCTCTACACCGACGCCCGCGGCGAAGTCGAAGTGTTCTTCGAATACGTCGCTCCACCAGCGCGCCTGGTGATTTTCGGCGCCGGTCACGACGCACAACCGCTGGTGCGCATGGCGAAATTGCTGAACTGGCATGTCAGCGTCATCGACAGTCGCAGCCACTTTGCCCGACCGGAGCGCTTCCCTCAGGCGGACGCGGTGATCTTTGCCAACCTCGACAACCCGTTCGAATTGAACCCCGTGATCGACGGCGCGGCGGTGGCCGTGATGACCCACAGCTATCGCCAGGACCGGCACTGGCTCGGGCAACTGCTGCAAGCCGCGCCCGCCTACCTCGGCCAACTCGGGCCCAAGGAGCGTACCGAACGCTTGCTATCAGACATCGGCCGCAGTTCGTCAGCCTTGCATTACCCGATGGGCCTCGACCTCGGCGGCGATGCCCCGGAAAGTGTGGCGCTGTCGATACTCGCGGAGATGACGGCGGTGTTGAACCAACGCCAGGGCGGGATGCTCAGGCATCGGGTCAAACCGATTCATCAGGCGGATTTACTGGTCAGTGAAAAACTTGCGGCCATGGCAGATTTGTAGGAGCTGGCTTGCCAGCGAAGACGGTCGCACAATCGACACTTGTATCGCCTGATGCACCGCTTTCGCTGGCAAGCCAGCGCCTACAGGGGTGTTTGAGCGCTGGCCAACGCCGCCGAAGCCGCCAGCATCGCCCGCAACAACACCGCGCACCCGGCGGCCAGGTCGTCCGGTGCGGCGTTTTCGATTTCGTTGTGGCTGATGCCGCCCTCGCACGGTACGAAAATCATCCCGGCCGGGCCGAGTTCGGCGAGGAAGATCGCGTCGTGCCCGGCGCCGCTGACGATGTCCATGTGCGACAAACCCAGGCCTTGGGCCGCACCGCGCACCGCTTCGACGCAGCCTTTGTCGAAGTACAACGGCGGGAAGTCGGCGGTCGGCGTCAGTTCGAAAGTAAGCCCGTGTTCTTCGCAGGTGGTTTCGATGACGTCACGCACTTCGGCGATCATCGAGTCCAGCCGTGCCGGCTCCAGATGGCGAAAATCCAGGGTCATGCGCACTTCACCGGGGATGACATTGCGTGAACCGGGATACGCTTGCAGGCAACCGACGGTGCCGCAGGCATGGGGTTGATGGCTGAGGGCGGCGCGGTTGAGCGCACCAACGATCACCGCTGCGCCGACCAGAGCATCCTTGCGCAAGTGCATCGGGGTCGGGCCGGCGTGGGCTTCGACGCCGCGCAGTTTCAGGTCAAACCATTTTTGCCCGAGCGCGCCCATCACGACGCCGATGGTTTTGCGCTCGTCTTCGAGGATCGGGCCTTGTTCGATATGCGCTTCAAAGTAAGCGCCGACCTTGTGCCCGCTGACCTTGCGCGGTCCCGCGTAACCGATGGCGTTGAGTGCTTCGCCGACCGTCACGCCCTCGGCGTCGACCTTGGCCAGGGTTTCTTCCAGGGTGAATTTTTCGGCAAAGACGCCGGAGCCCATCATGCACGGGGCAAAACGCGAACCCTCTTCATTGGTCCAGACCACCACTTCCAGCGGCGCTTCAGTCTCGATGCTCAGGTCATTGAGGGTGCGCAGCACTTCGACGCCCGCCAGCACACCGAAACAGCCGTCGAATTTGCCGCCGGTGGGTTGGGTGTCGATGTGGCTGCCGGTCATCACCGGTGGCAGATCGGGATTGCGGCCGGGGCGGCGGGCGAAGATATTGCCCACGGCGTCGATGCTGACGGTGCAACCCGCTTCTTCACACCACTGGACAAAAATGTCCCGCGCCTGGCGATCCAGGTCGGTCAGGGCCAGGCGACAGACGCCGCCCTTGACCGTGGCGCCGAGTTTGGCCAGCTCCATGAGCGACTGCCACAGCCGGTCGCGGTTGATGTGCTGATGGGTGGATTGCAGAACGTCTATGGCCGCGTTCATGAATGATCTCCTCAGGCTGTTCTTATGGATTTCTTCAGGCAGTTTGTCGGCGTGCTGGAGGCCGCCATCGCTGGCAAGCCAGCTCCTACAATTGAAATGCGATCCCCTGTAGGAGCTGGCTTGCCAGCGATGAGGCCCTCCCTCACACCGCAGATTTAGCAACAGACGGGCTGGGCCGCATCACATTCAACCCGTAATAAATCACCCCGCCCAACGCCGAACCGGTAAACCAGCCATAGCTGTAAAACCAGCTAAACGCGTCGCTGCCCAACGACAGCAACGTCAGCACCACCGGCACACCAAACGCGATGAAACCGCTCCAGTTCCACGCCGGGTACACGTCATCGCGGTACAGGCCCGCGAGGTCAAGTTGCTGCTTTTTGATCAGGAAGTAATCCACCACCATGATCCCGGCAATCGGCCCGAGCAGGCTGGAATAGCCGAGCAACCAGTTGGAGTAGACCGTTTCAAGGCTGACGTCGGAAACGATCAAACCGAGCTTTTTCAGCAGTTCGTGGGCCATCAAGCCCAGCCCCACCAGTCCGGTAAGAATCACCGCTTTCGTGCGGTTGATCGCCTTGGGCGCAATGTTCTGGAAGTCATTGGTTGGCGAAACGATGTTGGCGGCGGTGTTGGTCGACAGCGTGGCAATGATGATCAGTGCCATGGCTATCGCGACCCAGAACGGGCTCTGGATATGACCGATCAGGGTCACCGGATCAGACACCGTCACCCCGACCAGTTTGACCGACGCGGCGGTCATCACCACACCGAGGGAGGCAAACAGGAACATGGTCAGCGGCAAGCCGATGATCTGCCCGACGATCTGATCCTTCTGGCTTTTCGCGTAACGGCTGAAGTCCGGAATGTTCAAGGACAACGTGGCCCAAAAGCCGACCATCGCCGTCAACCCGGCCGCAAAGTAGCTGGCCACACCCGCCCCTTCGGGACGCTTGGCCGGGATCGCCAGCAGTTCGGTCATCGACACATTCGGCATGGCCCACACCAGAAGCCCTGCGCCCACTGCGACCAGCAGCGGCGCCGACAGGGTTTCCAGCCATTTGATCGACTCGGCGCCGCGAATCACCACCCACAGGTTCAGCGCCCAGAACACCATGAAACCAATGACTTCACCGGTGCCGCCCAAAGATTTCCAGCCGTCGAACACCGAGCCCAGAAACAGGTGAATCGCCAGCCCGCCGAACATGGTTTGAATGCCGAACCAGCCGCACGCCACCAGAGCGCGGATCAGGCACGGGATGTTGGAGCCGAGGACGCCGAAGGACGAACGCAGCAACACCGGAAACGGGATTCCGTACTTGGTGCCAGGGAACGCGTTAAGTGTCAGCGGTATCAACACGATGATGTTGGCAAACAGAATCGCCAGCAGCGCTTCGCCGACGCTCAGCCCGAAGTACGCCGTCAGCACGCCGCCGAGGGTGTAGGTCGGCACGCAGATCGCCATGCCGACCCACAACGCGGTGATGTGCCATTTGTTCCAGGTTCGTTCGCGCACCTTGGTCGGTGCGATATCGTGGTTGTAACGGGGACTGTCGAGGACGTCGCTGCCGGCTTCGAGCTCAAACAAGCCGTCGCGCTCGGTCACTTTCGAACTGATCTGTTGCATGGCCGCTCCACTGTTTTTTTTGATTATTGTTGCTCATCAGGGGGGCTGGCGCTTATGGCGCAAACCCGACGATGGCCGGAGAAACTGACAACTTTCATGGACCGGCCAAGGTGTCAGCGGCGGCATCAATAAACGTGCCGGGTGCCCCGCTTACGCATCGGGCAGTGCCAATACAACGTTCTAACGTGCTGATGTTTATCAGCTTTATATATTCAACCAGCGTCACTCAGACCAAATGCCAAGCCGTTGTCAAAACATTCAAGGCTCAATCTGGTGCGTCATACTTTTTTTCAAACGCACGCATCAATCATAGACCCTGCACAAACAGCTGATTTCACTTAAGAAATCTTGACCATATTTCGTTCCTGTCAAGTGCGTCAAAATGGTGAGCGGCCTCACCATTTTGGTGAATTTAACTTTTAACGCTTATTTATCAATTAGTTAATAACTGAATAAGCTTATAAAAAATATTCTTGCCGATTCCATAAACTGCAGCTAGCGTTTAATCCTGACAGTGCTGACAGGAATTACTTGTTGGCACTTGCTTCATATAGAACATTTAGAACCGGCATCAGTCGGTCATTGCCTGCGAGGAATCCGGAATGTCTCTGTTGATTCGTGGCGCTACCGTTATTACCCATGATGAAAGTTATCGCGCCGATGTGTATTGCGCAGACGGCGTGATCAAGGCCATCGGCGAAAACCTCGATACTCCCGCGGACGCCGAACGACTCGACGGCACCGGCCAATACCTGATGCCCGGCGGCATCGATCCACACACGCACATGCAACTGCCCTTCATGGGCACCGTGGCCAGCGAAGACTTTTTCAGTGGCACGGCGGCGGGACTGGCCGGTGGCACCACGTCGATCATCGATTTTGTGATTCCCAATCCGCAGCAATCCTTGATGGAAGCCTTCCATCAGTGGCGCGGCTGGGCTGAAAAATCGGCGTCCGACTATGGCTTTCATGTGGCGATCACCTGGTGGAGCGAACAGGTGCGCGAAGAGATGGCCGAGCTGGTCAGCCAACATGGCGTCAACAGCTTCAAGCATTTCATGGCCTACAAAAACGCGATCATGGCGGCCGATGACACGCTGGTGGCGAGTTTCGAGCGCTGCCTGGAACTGGGTGCCGTGCCGACCGTTCACGCGGAAAACGGCGAACTGGTTTATCACCTGCAACGCAAACTGATGACTCAGGGCATGACCGGGCCTGAAGCCCATCCGTTATCGCGTCCGTCGCAGGTGGAAGGTGAAGCGGCGAGTCGGGCGATCCGTATTGCCGAAACCCTCGGCACGCCGCTCTATCTGGTGCACGTCTCGACCAAGGAAGCCCTCGACGAAATCACCTATGCCCGTGCCAAGGGCCAACCGGTCTACGGCGAAGTCTTGGCCGGACATTTGCTGCTGGACGACAGCGTCTACCAGCACCCGGACTGGCAGACCGCTGCCGGTTACGTGATGAGCCCGCCGTTCCGTCCCCGTGGTCATCAGGAAGCTCTCTGGCATGGCCTGCAAGCGGGCAACCTGCACACCACCGCCACCGATCACTGCTGTTTCTGCGCCGAGCAGAAAGCGGCCGGCAAAGACGATTTCAGCAAAATCCCCAACGGCACGGCCGGCATCGAGGACCGCATGGCCGTGCTTTGGGACGAAGGCGTCAACACCGGGCGCTTTTCGATGCAGCAATTCGTGGCGCTGACGTCGACCAATACCGCGAAGATCTTCAACCTTTACCCGCGCAAAGGGGCGATCCGTGTCGGTGCCGACGCCGATCTGGTGCTGTGGGACCCGCAGGGCACGCGAACCATTTCCGCCAAGACTCACCACCAGCAAGTCGACTTCAACATCTTCGAAGGCAAGACCGTGCGCGGTGTTCCGAGCCACACCATCAGCCAGGGCAAGGTTGTCTGGGCCGATGGCGATCTGCGGGCCGAGCGCGGGGCCGGGCGGTATATCGAACGGCCGGCATATCCGGCGGTGTTTGATTTGCTGAGCAAGCGGGCCGAGCTCAATCAGCCGGTTGCCGTGAAGCGCTGAGATCGGCCTTCGGCCTATCGCTGGCAAGCCAGCTCCTACAAGGGATTGCATTTCAAACTGTAGGAGCTGGCTTGCCAGCGAAGGCGTCCTCGCAGGCAACGAAAAACCAATGCCCATCAGAGGCAGCACCTCAAATAACCGTGAGGCCAATACCGTGATCAAGTCCCTGACCCACCTCCCGCATCCTTACGAGAATGCGGCCGCCCTCGCCGGCCATTTCACTGACCTGGCGCCACCGCTCAATGATCGCCAGGCGCACCTTGAAGCCTCGCGTTGCCTGTACTGCTACGACGCGCCGTGCGTAAACGCCTGTCCGAGCGAGATCGATATTCCCTCGTTCATCCGCAACATTCATCAGGACAACGTACAGGGCGCGGCGCAGACAATCCTCTCGGCCAACATCCTCGGTGGCAGTTGCGCCCGGGTCTGTCCGACGGAAATCCTTTGCCAGCAGGCCTGCGTGCGTAACAACGCCCACGAGTGCGCGCCGGTGTTGATCGGTCTGTTACAGCGCTATGCCGTGGACAACGCACACTTCAGCGAACACCCGTTTGCGCGTACGGCGGCCACGGGTAAGCGCGTCGCCGTGGTCGGCGCCGGTCCTGCCGGTTTGTCCTGCGCCCACCGCAGTGCCATGCACGGGCATGAGGTGGTGATTTTCGAAGCACGGGAAAAGGCCGGCGGCCTCAACGAATACGGGATCGCCAAATACAAACTGGTGGACGATTACGCGCAGAAGGAACTCGACTTCCTGCTGGAGATCGGCGGCATCGAAATCCGTCATGGGCAGAAACTTGGAGAGAACCTGACCCTCAGCGATCTGCATCAGCAATTCGACGCGGTGTTCCTCGGCCTCGGGCTCAACGCCAGCAAGCAACTGGGACTGGACCACGAAGACGCCCCCGGCTTGCTCGCCGCCACCGATTACATCCGCGAACTGCGCCAGGCCGATGACCTGACGCAACTGCCGCTGGCCGATCATTGCATCGTCCTCGGCGCAGGCAACACCGCCATCGACATGGCCGTGCAAATGGCCCGCCTCGGTGCGCACGACGTGAATCTGGTGTACCGCCGTGGCGTCGAGGACATGAGCGCCACTCACCACGAACAGGACATCGCCAAGGCCAATCAGGTGCGCCTGTTGACCTGGGCCCAACCCGAAGAAGTCCTGCTCGACGCCAACGGACAGGTGCGCGGCATGCGCTTCGCTCGTACGCAAATGGTCGACGGTCGTCTGCAAACCACCGGCGAAACTTTCGAACTGGCCGCCGATGCGATCTTCAAAGCCATCGGCCAGGCATTCGACAGCAGCGCCCTCACCGATCCGTTGGCCCGTGAACTCAAGCGCCAGGGCGAACGCATTGAAGTGGACGAAAATCTGCGCACCAGCATTCCCGGCGTGTATGCCGGAGGGGACTGCACCAGCCTCGATCAAGACCTGACCGTGCAAGCGGTGCAACATGGCAAACGCGCCGCCGAGGCGATCAATGCTCAACTGATGCTCAACGTGGAGGCTGCGTAAATGGCCGATCTGTCGATTGTCTTCGCTGGCATCAAATCGCCGAATCCGTTCTGGCTGGCCTCCGCGCCACCGACCGACAAGGCCTACAACGTGGTCCGCGCCTTCGAAGCCGGCTGGGGCGGCGTGATCTGGAAAACCCTGGGTGAAGACCCGGCGGCGGTGAACGTGTCGTCGCGCTACTCGGCGCATTTCGGCCCTAACCGAGAGGTTCTTGGTTTCAACAATATCGAGCTGATCACCGACCGCTCGCTGGAGATCAACCTGCGGGAAATCACCCAGGTCAAAAAGGACTGGCCGGACCGTGCGCTGATCGTGTCCTTGATGGTGCCGTGCGTCGAAGAATCCTGGAAGCAAATCCTGCCGCTGGTGGAGGCCACCGGCGCTGACGGCATCGAACTGAACTTCGGTTGCCCGCACGGCATGCCGGAACGGGGCATGGGCGCGGCAGTCGGCCAGGTGCCGGAGTATGTCGAACAGGTCACCCGCTGGTGCAAGACGTATTGCTCGCTACCGGTGATCGTCAAGCTCACACCGAACATCACCGACATCCGCGTCGCCGCCCGGGCGGCCCATCGCGGTGGCGCCGATGCGGTGTCGTTGATCAACACGATCAACTCGATCACCAGCGTCAACCTGGAACGCATGGTCGCCAACCCCATGGTCGGCAGCCAAAGCACCCACGGCGGTTATTGCGGCTCAGCGGTCAAACCGATTGCCTTGAACATGGTCGCCGAAATCGCCCGCGACCCGCAGACACAAGGCCTGCCAATCAGCGGGATTGGCGGCATCGGCAACTGGCGCGATGCCGCGGAATTCATCGCGCTCGGCAGCGGCTCGGTGCAGGTGTGCACGGCGGCGATGCTGCATGGCTTCCGGATTGTCGAGGAGATGAAAGACGGGTTGTCGCGGTGGATGGACAGTCAGGGCTACGCCAGCGTTTCAGAGTTCTCCGGGCGTGCGGTGGGCAATACCACGGACTGGAAGTACCTGGACATCAACTATCAGGTGATCGCGAAAATCGACCAGGAGGCGTGCATTGGTTGTGGTCGTTGCCATATCGCCTGTGAGGACACTTCGCACCAGGCCGTGACCAGCCTGAAAATGCCTGATGGAACCCACCGCTATGAAGTAATCGAAGAGGAATGCGTGGGCTGCAATCTGTGCCAGATCACCTGCCCGGTGCAGGACTGTATCGAGATGGTGCCGATGGAGAATGGCAAGCCGTTTCTGGACTGGAATCATGATCCGAGGAACCCGTATCACGTTGTCGTGTGATTGCTGAAGATCAAAAGATCGCAGCCTCGTTTCACTCGACAGCTCCTACAGGATTGCGCGTTCCCTTGTAGGAGCTGTCGAGTGAAACGAGGCTGCGATCTTCTGTTTCAAGGTTCCAACCCAATCCCCCGCAAAATCACACTGGTCACCGTCTGTACGGCCTTCTCGAACTGCCTGTCCGACAGCGGCTGGTGGTCATTGAGGATATTCACTTGGTGATCGAAGTCGGCATAGTGCTGGGTCGAGGCCCAGATCATGTAGAGCAGGCTTGAAGGCTCTACCGGCAAGATGCGCTTGTCGTCGACCCACTGGCGGATTTTCGCTTCTTTCATCTTGGCCCAGTCGTACAGGCTGGCGTCCAGCGCCGTGCCCAAGGTCGGCGCACCGTGGATGATTTCGTTGGCCCAGACTTTCGAACCGTAGGGCCGGCTGCGCGAGTGGTTCATCTTGGCGCGGATATAGCTGCTGAGCACCACACGCGGATCGTCGAACATCTCGAAGCACATCGCGTCCTGCTTCCACACTTCCAGCAAGTCGAACAATACGGCGCTGTACAGCTCGGTCTTGGTGCTGAAGTAGTAATGCAGGTTGGAACGCGGCAGTTGCACTTCGGCGGCGATGTCAGCCATGGCAGTGCTGCCGAAGCCTTTTTCAGCGAAGACTTTTTCCGCCCCCAACAGGATTTTCTCGACGTTACTGCGACGAATCTCGATCTTGTGATTGCCCATGAGGGCTCCCTGACAACAGCGTTAAACAAGACTAGCATCCGCGATCCAAACGCGTTAACCCAGTAACTGACTCAACACCGCGCGCAACTTGCCCGGCTTCACCGGTTTGTTCAGCAGCGGTGCAGCGAGTCGTTCCAGGGAGCGCCGACATTGGTCGGTGCGGTCGGCGGTGATGATCACCGCGGGAATGTTCAGCTCGAAGTGCTCGCGCAAATGCCGGACCACCTCACAGCCAACCACGCCGTGGTCGAGGTGATAGTCCGCCAGAATCAATTCCGGGGCCTGCCCGCCCAACGCTGCCAGCGCCGACGCTTCATCGGTGGCCGTCACCACCTCGCAACCCCACTGGCCGAGCAGCGCGCTCATGCTGTCGAGGATGCTCACTTCATTGTCCAGCACCAGCAGGCGGCGCCCTGGCAACGGGTCGCCCGCCCCTGGCTGCGGCACCGCCTGGCTGACGGGCAATGGAACCTCGGCGGAAATCGGTACGTCGATGCTGAACATCGAACCGCGTCCCGGCGACGATTTCACACCGATGGCATAACCGAGAATCTTGGCGATGCGCTCGACTATCGCCAGCCCCAGGCCGACACCTTTGCGGTCGGCGGCGCGTCCGACGTCCAGTTGATTGAACTCCAGGAAGATCGAGTCGAGCCGATCTGCCGCGATCCCGCGCCCGGTGTCCCACACCTCGATGCGCAACATCTCGCCGCGACGCCTGGCCCCCAGCAGAATGCTGCCTTCTTCGGTATAGCGACAGGCATTGCTGAGGAAATTTCGCAGGATCCGCGTCATCAGGCGCAAGTCGGTATTGATCGCGTAATCGACCGCGTGCACGCGCAGGTTCAAGCCTTCCGCCTGGGCGACGGACTGGAACTCCGACACCAGCGGCCCGAACAACTCGTCGAGGCGATACGGCGCAACGTCCGGCTTGACCGCGGCCTGATCGAGCCGGGAAATATCGAGCAGATCCGTCAGCAGATCCTCAGCCCCTTCCAGCGCCTGGTGAGTGCGTTCCACCAGCACTTGTTCGGATGCCGGCAATTGGCGCTCGCGCAAAGTAGAGATCAGTAAACGTGCGGCGTTCAACGGTTGCAGCAAGTCGTGACTGGCGGCGGCGAGGTATTTATCCTTGCTGTGATTAGCCGCCTGCGCTGCGTCGCGGGCATGGCGCAAGGCCCTGGCGATCAATTTACGCTGGACGATCTGCTGCTGAAGATTACGATTGGCCTCGAGTAATTCATCGGTACGTGCTGCGACGCGCTGCTCTAGTTCATCGTTGAGCTGCTGCAAGTGTCGCTGAGCCTGTTTGCGCTCGGTGATGTCGGCGACAAATCCCTCGACCAGCTCTTCATGCCCCGGCTTGAGCAGCAGGTTCATCAGCACATCGATGTGGCTGCCATCCTTGCGGCGCAAACGGGTTTCATAGCTGTTCAGGCTACGTTCGCGGGTGAGGATTTCGCCGATGTGTTCCAGCTCCGGCGTGCCGTCGATAAACAGGTTGGCGGCCAGGTCCGTCAGGGAAAAAAGTACCTCCTGCGGATCCCTGTAGCCGAGCATATGGGCCAGCGCCGGATTGGCGGCGCGCATGCCATCGCGCAGGCTGGCCTGGAAGATGCCGTTCACCGCGTTTTCAAACAGCCATTTGTAGCGATTGCGCTCGGCCTCCAGTTCATCCAGGCGCGCAGCCAGCTCCGGGTAATGGCTCTTGCGGGCCGAATGATTGCCGAGTCCCAGCAGGCCGGTCAGCGCCCTTTGCTGTTCGTCAGAGGGCTTCGCCATACACGACCTCGACGTCACGCTGACTGGACTCACGCGGGTTGGTCAGGATGCACGGATCGTGCATCGCATGTTGCGACAGGAACGGAATGTCCGAGGTCCTGACCCCATGCAAACCAAGGGTTTCGTGGAAACCGATAGCGTGTTTCAACGCGATCAGGTGTTCAACCAGGCGCCCGCAAATCTGCCGGTGGTTCAGGCCTCGGCAATCGATGCCCAGCGTCTCGGCGATCACCTTGAAGCGATCCGGCGCCGAGTTGTAGTTGAACGCCACCACATGTTCCACCAATACCGCGTTGCACAAACCATGAGGCAGATCGAGAAAGCCGCCCAGACTATGGGACATGGCATGCACTGCGCCAAGGATCGCGTTGGAGAACGCCAACCCGGCCTGCATGCTGCCGAGCATGATTTTTTCGCGCAACGCAATGTCCGTCGGGTTGGCGATCATTTGCACCAGGTTGCCGTTGATCAGACGCATGGCTTCAAGCGCATGGGGATCGGTCAGCGGTCCGCTACCGGTGGAAACAAAGGCTTCGATGGCATGCACCAAGGCGTCGATGCCGGTACAGGCCGACAGGAACGGGTCCATGCTCAAGGTGGTTTCCGGGTCGATCAGCGAAACGTCCGGCACCACGGCCTTGCTGACAATGGAGAACTTCATGCGCTCCTGTTGGTTGGAAATGATCACGAATTGCGAGACATCGGCCGAGGTGCCGGCGGTGGTCGGAATCAGGATCAGCGGCGGGCTGGGCACGCGGATGGTGTCCACGCCTTCAAACTCAAGGATGCTGCGGCCATGGGCAACAACGATACCGATGCCTTTGCCACAATCCATCGGGCTGCCGCCACCGACGGCGACGATCACGTCGCAGTGGTTTTCCCGGTACAACTCGGCACCGCGCATCACTTCCTCCACCCGTGGGTTCGGTGAAACGTCGGTATACAGGCAGTACTCGATGCCCAGCGCTTGCAGGCTGGCCTCGACATCGGCGACCCAACCGGCGGCAACCACACCGGGGTCACTGACCACCAGGACCTTGCGTGCGCCAAAGGTCTTGGCGTAATTGCCGACACTGTGCCGGCTACCGGCGCCGAAGATGATTTCTGGGGACACGAATTTACGCAGCTGGTTGAGACTCTGGCTCATTGGAAAGCCTGTTTTTATTGTTTTGGAAGGTAGAAACCACACTAAACCATCCAGCTGTGAATGCAATCAGACCAAGGTCATTGGCCCAGCCACAGATCACTGTAGGACCAAGCTTGCTCGCGATAGCGGTTTAACATTCAGCTCTATGTTGACTGACACTCCACCATCGCGAGCAGGCTCGCTCCTACAGGGGATTTTTGTCGTTGGGCTAGCCGCGATAGATCAGCTGCGAAGCTTTCGCATTGCGCAGCGTCAGGTGTTCGATCCCCTGCCCCGGTTCCTCGGCTTCTTCACGGGCCTTGAGGATCACCCCGTGGTGCGGCGACTTGCTGCACACCGGGTCGGCATTGCTGGCATCGCCGGTCAGCATGAAGGCCTGGCAGCGGCACCCGCCCAGGTCCTTGTGCTTTTCATCGCAGGAGCGGCACGGTTCCTTCATCCAGTCATCGCCGCGAAATCGATTGAAACCGAAGGACTCGTTCCAGATGTACTCGATACCGTGATCGCGCACGTTGGGAAACGCTACCGGCAACTGCCGCGCACTGTGGCAAGGCAAGGCCGTGCCGTCGGGGGTGATGTCGAGAAACAGGTTGGCCCAGCCGTTCATGCAGGTTTTGGGACGTTCTTCGTAGTAGTCCGGGGTGACGAAGATCAACTTGCACGGATGGCCCTGGGCTTCAAGGCGTTCGCGGTATTCATTGGTAATGCGCTCGGCACGCTGCAATTGCTCGCGGGTGGGCAACAGGCCGACGCGATTCAGTTCCGCCCAGCCATAGAATTGGCACGTGGCCAACTCGACGAAATCCGCTTCCAGTTCCAGGCACAAGTCGATGATCTGCGCGATCCGGTCGATGTTGTGCCGATGGGTGACAAAGTTCAGCACCATCGGATAGCCCTGGGCTTTCACCGCACGGGCCATGGCGAGCTTCTGGGCAAAGGCTTTGCGCGAACCGGCGAGCATGTTGTTCACCTCCTCGTCGGCAGCCTGGAAACTGATCTGGATATGGTCCAGCCCGGCCACCTTGAAGTCGCGCACTTTCTGCTCGGTCAGGCCGATACCGGAGGTGATCAGATTGGTGTAGTAACCCATGTCCCGTGCGGCTTTGATCAGTTCGGCCAGGTCCTGACGCACCAGCGGTTCGCCACCGGAAAAGCCCAATTGCGCGGCCCCCATCTCTCGGGCTTCTCGGAAAACGCGAATCCATTCTTGCGTACTCAGCTCCTCGCCGTGCCGGGCGAAATCCAGTGGGTTGGAGCAATACGGGCATTGCAACGGGCAGCGATACGTCAGTTCGGCAAGCAGCCACAACGGCGGGCCGGGCTGCGTCTCACTCGATCCAGAACTGCGCATGCGCCACCTCCAGGAATGCCAGGACGTCTTCGTCGATCCCCGGCACGCCGGGAAACACCGTGGTCAATTGTTCAATGATGCTTGCAACGCTGCGCTGGCCGTTGATCAGGCCAAGAATCTGCCCGGCACTGGCGTTGAGTTTGATCATGCCTTCGGGGTACAGCAGCACATGACAGTCCTGACGTGGCTCCCATTGCAGGCGAAAACCGCGACGCAAGGCCGGTGACTGCTGGCGATTGATCAGGCTCACAGGGCGATCCCCCGATGCCAGACGTTGTCGCTGGTGACCGTGTGATACGGCGGGCGTTCGAGTTCGTAGGCCATGCTCATGGCATCGAGCATGCTCCACAGTACGTCGAGTTTGAATTGCAGGATTTCCAGCATGCGTTGTTGCCCCTCGGCGGTCACGTAGTGCGCCAGCGTAATGCGCAAACCATGCTCGACATCGCGCCGTGCCTGGCTCAGGCGGGTGCGGAAATAGTCGTAGCCGGCGACGTCGATCCACGGGTAGTGAGTCGGCCAGGCGTCGAGTCGCGATTGATGGATCTGCGGCGCGAACAACTCGGTCAGCGAGCTGCTTGTCGCTTCCTGCCAACAGGCGCGACGGGCGAAATTGACGTAGGCGTCCACGGCGAACCGAACGCCGGGCAGCACCAGTTCCTGAGACAGAATCTGCTCGCGATCCAGCCCCACCGCTTCACCCAGGCGCAGCCAGGCTTCGATGCCGCCCTCGCTGCCGGGGACGCCATCGTGGTCGAGAATCCGTTGCAGCCATTCCCGGCGCACGTCGCGGTCCGGGCAGTTGGCGAGAATCGCGGCGTCTTTCAGGGGGATGTTGACCTGATAGTAAAAGCGGTTGGCGACCCAGCCCTGGATCTGCTCGCGGCTGGCGCGGCCGGCGTACATGGCTTGGTGGAATGGGTGGTGGATGTGGTAGTAGGCGCCCTTGGCGCGCAGGGCCTGCTCGAATTTGCTTGGGGTCATGGGGGTGTCGGTCATTGCGGGTCTCCGGGGAATCTGCTGTGTCTGGTCTGGCCTCATCGCTGGCTACAACACAATGCTCATGCCGTCATAAGCCACTTCAATCCCCCGTCGCTCCAGCAAGGCCCGCTCGGCCGAGTCTTCATCGAGGATCGGATTGGTGTTGTTGATGTGGATCAGCACCTTGCGCTGGCGGTTGAAACCCTCGAGCACTTCGAGCATCCCGCCAGGGCCGCTTTGTGCGAGGTGCCCCATGTCGCTGCCCAGGCTCTGGCCGACTTCGCAGATACGCATTTCGTCGTCGCGCCATAGCGTGCCGTCCAGCAGCAGGCAATCGGCACGCTGCATCCAGCCCAGCACTTCATCGTCGATTTGCCCAAGGCCCGGCGCGTAGAACAGCGAGGCGCCGTTGCGCCGGTCTTCAATGAACAAGCCAATGGTGTCGCCCGGTTGCGGGTTGCCACGATTGGGCGAATACGGCGGCGCGTTGCTCACCAGGGGAATCGCACGAAACTGCAGATGTTCGCAGGCCGGGATGCTGAACGGCTGACGCTCAAGACCGATCGGCTGCCATTGCAACCCAGCGTTCCAGTGTCCGAGCATGTTGAACAGCGGGAAACCGCTGCTCAGGTCCTGGTGCACGCGTTCGGTGCACCACACGTCATGCGGGCAACCTTCGCGCAGGCTGAGCAAACCGGTGCAATGGTCGATCTGGCTGTCGAGCAGCACAATGCCAGCGATGGCGCTGTCACGCAGGCGCCGTGCCGGTTGCAGTGGCGCAAAACTTTCGAGTTGCGCACGAATATCCGGGGAAGCATTACACAGCACCCACTCCACACCGTCGTCACTCAGGGCAATCGACGACTGCGTACGACGTTGTGCCCGCAGGCTGCCATTGCGCACACCGGCGCACTGGCGGCAGTTGCAGTTCCACTGCGGAAAACCACCGCCAGCGGCGGAACCGAGAATACGGATGTGCATGGCGGATGCTCCAGAAGGCAGGCCCGGCCAACGCAGCGGCTGGCCGGGTGATCAATCAACGGTTGGCGAAATACATCGTCACTTCGAAGCCAATGCGCAGATCGGTAAACGCGGGTTTAGTCCACATGGGTCATTCCTCTTCTTGTGCCCGGGTGATTCCGGTAGAGCCATTAATGCACGGGGCGTTGAGTGCCCGAATGCTACTTTCGAAGGAGTTGGCGGGGTGATTTGGTAGGGGGTATGCGCGGTGTCAGATACAGCCATTCGCTGGCAAGCCAGCTCCTACAGGTATTGCGCATTCCTGTAGGAGCTGGCTTGCCAGCGAACGCCGTTACCCGATTTCGAGTCGGGTTAGAAGAAGCCCAGCGGATTGATGTCGTAGCTCACCAGCAGGTTTTTGGTCTGCTGATAGTGATCGAGCATCATCTTGTGGTTTTCGCGACCGACGCCGGACTTCTTGTAGCCGCCGAACGCGGCATGCGCCGGGTACAGGTGGTAGCAGTTGGTCCACACGCGCCCGGCCTTGATCGCCCGGCCCATGCGATAGGCGCGGTTGATGTCGCGGGTCCACAGGCCGGCGCCAAGGCCGAACTCGCTGTCGTTGGCAATCGCCAGGGCTTCGGCTTCGTCCTTGAAGGTGGTGATACCGACCACCGGGCCGAAGATTTCTTCCTGGAACACACGCATCTTGTTGTGTCCCTTGAGCAGGGTCGGCTGGATGTAGTAACCGCTGGAGAGGTCGCCCTCAAGACGTTCGGCGGCGCCGCCGGTGAGCAGTTCGGCGCCCTCCTCCTGGGCGATGGTCAGGTACGAGAGAATCTTGTCGTACTGCTGCTCGGACGCCTGGGCGCCGACCATGGTCTCGGTGTCCAGCGGGTTGCCGCGCTTGATCTTGACGATCTTCTTCATCACCTCGGCCATGAACGGCTCGTAGATCGATTCCTGAACCAGCGCCCGGGACGGGCAGGTGCAGACTTCGCCCTGATTGAAGAACGCCAGCACCAGGCCTTCGGCGGCTTTTTCGATGAACGCAGGTTCGGCGTTCATGATGTCTTCGAAGAAGATGTTCGGCGACTTGCCGCCCAGCTCGACGGTGCTCGGGATGATGTTCTCGGCGGCGCAATGCATGATGTGCGCGCCGACCGGGGTCGAGCCGGTGAAGGCGATCTTGGCGATGCGCTTGCTGGTGGCCAGGGCTTCGCCGGCTTCGCGACCGAAACCCTGGACGATGTTCAGCACGCCCGCTGGCAGCAAGTCTGCAATCAGTTCGGCGAAGACCATGATCGACAGCGGCGTTTGCTCGGCAGGCTTGAGCACGATGCAGTTACCGGCGGCCAAGGCCGGGGCGAGTTTCCAGGCGGCCATCAGCAGCGGGAAGTTCCACGGAATGATCTGCCCGACCACACCCAGCGGTTCGTGGAAGTGATAGGCCGTGGTCAGTTCATTGATCTCGGCAGCGCCGCCTTCCTGAGCGCGGATGCAGCCGGCGAAGTAACGGAAATGGTCAGCCGCCAGCGGCACGTCGGCGTTCAGGGTTTCGCGCACGGCCTTGCCGTTGTCCCAGGTTTCGGTGACAGCGAGCACTTCGAGGTTCTGCTCGATGCGGTCAGCGATTTTCAGCAGCACCAGCGAGCGGTCCTGGGCCGAAGTCTGGCCCCAGGCATCTGCAGCGGCATGGGCGGCGTCGAGGGCCTTTTCAATGTCCGCGGCGCTGGAGCGCGGGAATTCGGCGATGACTTCACCGTTGACCGGCGAGGTGTTGGTGAAGTACTCGCCATTGACCGGGGCGACAAACTCGCCACCGATGAAGTTGCCGTAGCGCGGTTTGAAGGTAACGATGGCGCCTGGTGTTCCGGGTTGTGCGTAGATCATGGTGGGCCTCTGTCTGGGTCGATGCCTGTCGTACTGACAGGCGATGAACCGATACTAGAGAGCCCCGCGCGCCGAACGAATGCATCGTTGGCAGGAGGGGCTCTCGTTATTTAGTAGGAGCCGGCTTGCTGGCGAAGGCGTTTCATGGGCGATGCATGACTGAAGGGCCTCTTCGCTGGCAAGCCAGCTCCTACAAGGTATGTTGCGTACCATCAGTGCTTGGCCACGAGGTCCTTCGGCAGTTTGAAGGTCCAGAGCATGCCGCCCTGGTTGAAGTCCTTCACGCGTTTGGCCACTTCGCCACCCCACAGCGGTACCGCGCCGCCCCAACCGGAGAGCACCGAGACGTACTGTTCACCGTCCATTTCCCAGGTCACGGGCGAGCCGAGTACGCCGGAACCGGTCTGGAATTCCCAGACCTTCTCGCCGGTCTTGGCGTTGAACGCCTGCAGGAACCCTTCCGGCGTGCCGGTGAAGACCAGGTTGCCCTTGGTGGTCAGCACCCCGCCCCACAGCGGCGCGTAGTTCTTGTGGCGCCAGACTTCCTTGCCGGTTTTCGGATCGATGGCGCGCAGCACGCCGATGTAGTCTTCGTTCAACGGCTTGATGGTGAAACCGGCACCGAGGAATGCCGCGCCTTTCTTGTAGGCGATGCCTTCGTTCCAGATGTCCATGCCCCACTCGTTGGATGGCACATAGAACAGCCCGGTGTCTTTGTTGTAAGCCATCGGCATCCAGTTTTTCGCACCGAGGAATGCCGGTGCGACGAAGACCGAACTGCCCTTGACTTCGGAACCCGGAGCACCGGGACGGCCGGCTTCGTTGTAGATCGGCCGGCCGTTCTTATCCAGGCCGGTGGCCCAGGTGATCTTGTCCACGAACGGGAAGCCACGGATGAATTTGCCGTTGGTGCGGTCGAGCACGTAGAAGAAACCGTTACGGTCGGCAGTGGCCGCTGCCTTGATTTCCTTGCCGCCTTCGCTGTAGTTGAACGACACCAGTTCGTTCACGCCGTCGTAGTCCCAACCGTCGTGAGGCGTGCTCTGGAAGTGCCATTTGATAGTGCCGTCGTCCGGGTTGAGCGCCAGGCGCGACGACGAGTAGAGGTTATCGCCTGGGCGCAGGTGCGAGTTCCACGGCGCCGGGTTACCGGTACCGAACAGCAGCAGGTTGGTTTCCGGGTCGTAGTAACCGCCAAGCCAAGGGGCTGCGCCGCCGGTTTTCCAGAGATCGCCCGGCCAGGTCTTGCCCGCCTCGCCGCCGGAGATACCGTTCTCCACCGCTTTGCCGTCCTTGTAGACGAAGCCCATGTGGCCTTCGACCGTTGGACGGGTCCACAGCAAATCACCGTTTTTCGGATCGTAGGCTTCGATCTTGCCCACCACACCGAACTCGCCACCGGCCACGCCGGTAATCAGCTTGCCGTTGATCACCAGCGGTGCGGCGCTGATGGAGTAGCCTTCCTTGTGGTCGGCGACTTTCTTGCTCCACACCACCTTGCCGGTGTCCTTGTTCAACGCAACGAGCTTGGCGTCGAGGGTGCCGAAAATCACCAGGTCGCCATACAGCGCGACGCCACGGTTGATCACGTCACAGCACGGACGGATGTCATCGGGCAGGCGCGCATCGTATTGCCAGAGTTTCTTGCCGGTGCGTGCGTCCACGGCAAACACCCGCGAGTAGGAGCCGGTCATGTACATCACGCCGTCCTTGACCATCGGCTGCGCCTGCTGGCCGCGCTGCTTTTCGCCGCCGAAAGAAAACGCCCACGCCGGGCGCAGTTCCTTGACGTTGTCGACGTTGAGAATGTCCAGCGGGCTGTAGCGCTGCCCCTGGACACCCAGGCCATTGGTCACGACCTGTTCGGGGTTTTTCGGGTCCTGGAGAATGTCCTGGTCGGAAACCCCGGCCAATGCCTGGCCGGACAACAGCATGGCACTGAGCAGCAGGCTCAAGACGAAGGGCTGGCGACGTGCGGGTTGGGTCATGACGGCTTCCTCTGCGGTTTTTTGTTATTTCCGGAAAAGTTTCCCGGTGTGGAGCAGATTCTTGAGCGCCGCCGCCCTGGCAACAATTGCCCGCAATGAGGAGATTGCTAGTTCCTTGGTACAGGTTCGGATGAGATAGACGCGAGATTTTGTGAACGGCACCGCCCCCCCCCTGTAGGAGCGAGCCTGCTCGCGAAAAACGTCAGGCCACCGCGTTCTTCCAGGCAGCTTGCGTTATCGTTGACGTCCATCGCGAGCAGGCTCGCGCCTACAGAAAAGCATCATTTGCCGGCACTGGAATCCACCCGCGTCATCCGCTCACGCTCGTAGCGCGGGTATAGATGGCTGATGCTGCGGATCAGTTCGTAGCGGCTCAGATTGATCCCGGCGAAACGCTCAGGGATGGGGCTGCGGATCATCTCGGCCATGTCGCTGCCATTGGCGGCGCCGTCGCGCATCAGCTGATCGAGCCAGGTCAGGTAATCGCGCATCTGCTCGAAGGGTTGTGAATCGCTCGCCACCGGGCCATGCCCCGGCACAACCTGCGTCCAAGGCAAGCCTTGCAGGGTGGCGATGTCCGCCAGCCACACTGCCAGCCCGGGACTGTTGGGCGTGGTCAGCGCCCGCTGATAAAACACCAGGTCCCCGGCAAACAGCACGCCGGTTTGCTGGTCGAGAATAGCCAGATCCGCGCCCGTATGCCCACCCAGGCTCAGCAAGCGCAAATCATGATTCCCAAAACTTTTCACGCCCGGTGTCAGCGTCTGGGTGGGTAACACCACTTCGGTGCCACGCATCCAGTCGCCGACCATCCGGTACATATTCTCGGCCATGGCATCGCCTTGCTGATGCAACAGCTCGGTGGTGCCGGCCAGGGCGCCAATCGGCACGTCGCTGAAAGCTTGGTTGCCCAGCACATGGTCCGGGTGGTGATGGGTCAGCAAGACCTCGATCACCGGTTTGTCGGTAGTGGCGGCAATGGCCTTGCGCATCGCTTCGCCGTACCGCCGGGACGGCCCGGTGTCGATCACCACCACTCCGCGTTCGGTGACGATGAACGCGGTATTGACG
Source organism: Pseudomonas sp. C32 (assembly GCF_030417915.1). Classification (NCBI taxonomy): domain Bacteria; kingdom Pseudomonadati; phylum Pseudomonadota; class Gammaproteobacteria; order Pseudomonadales; family Pseudomonadaceae; genus Pseudomonas; species Pseudomonas sp. C32. Next base: position 260,666 of record NZ_JAUHUK010000003.1, read on the forward strand.
ATGTTGCCGCCGTTGGCCTTGGCGAAATTATCCGTGCTGCCTTCCAGCAGCCAGGTGTCCTGGGCGATCTGCCGGGGCTTGAGTGAGTAGTCGAGATCGGCCAGGGCCGGCAGACTGACGCTTAACACCATCAACAGGATCCAGCGCATGCCACGCTCCTTGGGGTCAGGGGATCGACGCATCGAACTCATTGCCGCTGTTGTCCCGTAGCAGCAGGCGCGTTTGCCCTGCCCCTTCGATGTCGAAGGCTAGGTTGGGGTTTTCGCTGACCGCGGGAAACAGCTCCAGCCGGGCCAGCACTTGCTCGTTGTGGTCGCGCAGCTCGGCATGGTTGATGAAGAATTCCGGAATGCCGCTGACCATGCCGTTGTCCATGGGATGCGCCACCTGCAAACGCAAGCGGCTGAATTCACCCCGGGGATAACGGCCGCCCAGCACTTCGCCGATGTGCTCCTCCCAGCCCGGTTGAGTCCGCACCACGCTCGGCGCGGTGCACCCGCCACCGGCGGCGTCAATCAGGGTCGAACCGACATGCCACACGCCATCACGGGTCAACACCGCCGCGCGCAATGGCGTCGCTTGTTCGATGCGGATGCGCAGCGACAGCCACGGTAAAACCGAATTCAAAGGCTGGAAGTCGACGATTTTCGGCAATGGGTTGAGCTCTGCCCAGGCGAGGATCCTCACCACCTCGCCCTTGAACGCACGGGCGTCGATTTCCAGCGGCACCTGCCGGGCGTCTTCGGCAAATGGCGGCGCCAGCAACTTCACCCGCTCATCGAAAACGAATGGCGCATTGCCTAGGAACTGCTGCTGATAGAAGGCCCACATCACCGATGGGACCGGGTCTTTACCGGGATCGATAGCGCCAGCCTGTGCCGCCAGGCTTAACCAGCAAGCCAACAGACAACTCCCTCGCCATTTCATCGCCTGCTCCTTATTGATACATCTCGGGTACGTCGTATTGCAGGCCGTAATGGCCGTAAATGGTCTTCACCGAACCCTCGCGGATCAGCGCTTCCAGCGCCTCTTCCACGGCATAGGCCAGTTGCCGGTTGCTTTCGTGCACCGCCATGCCGATTTCCCAGAGCTGCTTGCCCATGTTCGGATAGGCGTTCTCGGCCAGTGCCAGTTGAGGGTCAGCCGCCTCATGGACTTGCCAGTCGATCTCGCCGCGCATGGCCATCACCGCGTCGACCTCACCGGCCTTCATCGCGGCAAACGCCTGTGGCACGCCGGGATAGTGATGGGTCTTGCCGGCGAGCATGCCGTTGAACACCGAAGTCAGGTAGAACGACGGCACGCTGTCGACCTCCACACCAATCGGGTGATGCTCGAACACCGCGACGCTGGCGACTTTGTCCAGCCGCCGACGGTCATAGGCCACCTGCCATTGTTCGTTCTGGTACGGACCGAACATCACCACTTGACCGTTGACCAGTTCGCCCAACTCGTTGCGCCTCTGCGCGTAGTCACGGTCGTAGGGCACGCGCATCATCAGGTCGGCCAGTTGCTGATTGTGCAAGGCACTGGCGCGCCAGATGTAGTCGCGCAGGTCGTCATCGAGTTTTTCCCCGGCCGGTGCCCAGATCAGCGTCAGGCGCACGCCAAGTGTCTTGGCCAGGGCCTCGGCAAGTTCGACATCGACGCCGCGAGCCTGGCCGGCACTTTCAAAACTGTAGGGGGCGAAGTCCTTGTAGACCGCCACCTTCAGCTCTCCTGCGGCGATCATTTCGTCGTAGTTGCGTACTTGCGCCTGCGCCGCCTGGCAGCACAGCCACACCGCACTGATCAACACCGCGAGCAGGCGCATGGGTCACTCCTCGACGCGGACAGTGTCCAGATAGGTGCGCACCGCCCACAGAGCTTCCTGGCTCAGGTAGTCGGCCATCTTCGGCATGTACACCCGACCGTCGCGCACCGCGCCATGGCGCACTCGCTCAACGAACCACTCATCGCCCGACTCACCGACATCTAGCATGCGCAGGTCGGGGGCGATGCCGCCGGACTTGGCTTCCAGGCCATGACAGGCCGCGCAGTTCTGGGTGTAGGCCGAGGCACCGATTTCCACCGCTTTGTCATGTTCCGGGGCGGTGCGATACGGGTTCACCGCCGCCCAGCCATCGGCATCGAGCTGCACACCGGCATCTTTTATCGGGGTCAGGCCCTGGGTGGCGATAGCCTGTGGCACCACATTGCCGTGGGCCCAGACGGAACCTGCACTGATCAAACTGGCCAATAGCCCGGTCATGAGCAAGGCGTTGCGTTTTGTTGTCATTGTTATGCCCTCTGGATTGCACGCAAAACCTCTTGGCAGAGGCTATGGCAGCCATCTTAGAAAGCCTTTCGCACAGGCCCCATGCTGCTTTGGTGGTCGCTATCTACTCCCTTGGTCGTAGGGCGATCGTTGGACACGGGACGCGGGCCGTGGAGCCGGTCGACGCCGATCAGGGTCAGGATCAGCAGGAGCGGCAGGAGCAGTGCTTTGACGATACGCATGGTCAATCCCCTCCAGATCAGTGGCCGTGGTTACCCATGCTAGAACCGCGCCGTGCGTGGCGGGCTACTACCTTGGTACTGTCTGTTCGGTACTTTCTGCATATTTTCACTGCACCACTGGCTTCCTATGCTTGCGCTAACGGTCATGGAGAGCCTTATGCGCCAGCTTGCCCCTTACGCCCTGATCTACCTGCTGGCAATTGCCTGCGCCGCCGGCCTGGCCACCCAGAGCCAGGCCGCCGATGCGCCCTTGCAGGTGCGGATCGGCTACCTGGGTTATCGCCCCGCCCCCGGCCCGCTGCTGTCGAACGTTATCCCCGAGCCGATCGATGCCGGGCTGCGCGGTGCCGAACTGGCGATCACCGACAGCAACAGCACCGGGCGTTTTCTCAATCACGGCTACAGCCTGGTCAGCGCCAGCGTCGACAGCCCCGAGGCCTTGCTCGATGCGGCAAAGGCGCAGCATGAACAAGGCCTGCGCCTGTTTGTGGTGAATGCACCCGCGACCAGCCTGCGCCAATTGAGTGCAGCGATGCCCGATAGTCTGCTGTTCAATGCCGGCACTCCCGATGACAGCCTGCGCACCACCGATTGCCTGCCGAACGTGCTGCACACCTTGCCGAGCCGGGCGATGCTCGCCGATGCACTGGCGCAGTTTCTGGTACTGCGCAAATGGCAGCGAGTGCTGCTGATCGTCGGCCCGACCCCGGACGATCAAGCCTATGCCGCCGCCCTGCGCCGCGCCGCCAAGCGTTTCGGCCTGCAACTGGTGGCAGAGAAAACCTGGAGTTTTGATAACGACCAACGCCGCAGCGCGCAGGCCGACATGCCGCTGTTCACCCAGACCGCCGAGTACGACGTGGTACTGGTGGCCGATGAGCGCGGCGACTTCGGTGAATACGTGCCTTACCAGACCTGGTACCCGCGCCCGGTCGCCGGCACCCAAGGCCTGACCCCGGTGGGTTGGCACAAGACCGTGGAAACCTACGGCGCCGCGCAGCTGCAAAAACGCTTCGAAGCCCTGACCGGGCGCTGGATGAATGACCGCGATTTCGCCGCGTGGATCGCCGTGCGCAGCATCGCCAGCGCCGTGAGCAAACTACGCCAGGCCGAACCAATGGCAATCCGTGCACTGGAAATCAGCGATCAACTGCCGCTCGACGGCTTCAAGGGCCGCAAGCTCAGCTACCGACCGTGGAACGGCCAGTTGCGCCAGCCGATTCCCATCGTCCAGCCGCGAGCGCTGGTCAGCACCTCACCCCAGGACGGCTTTCTGCACCCGTTCAACGAGATGGACAGCCTGGGCTACGACAAACCCGAGGTCAGCTGCCGTTTTCCCTGATCCGATCATCACAACAACAAGGAATCCGCCATGCGCCGCACCCTGCTTTCATGCGCCCTGCTCCTCGCCGCCGGCCATGCCGTTGCCAGCACGGCATGGGTCTCCAACGAAAAGGACAACAGCCTGAGCCTGATCGACCTGCAGACCCTGCAAGTCACCGACACCCTGCCCGTCGGCCAGCGTCCGCGCGGCTTGTTGCTGTCCCACGACAACAAATTGCTCTACATCTGCGCCAGCGATTCCGACCGGGTCCAGGTGATGGACGTGGCCACGCGCAAGATCATCAAGGAGCTGCCCTCGGGCAAAGACCCCGAGCAATTCGCCCTGCACCCCAACAACCGCTGGTTGTACGTTTCCAACGAAGACGATGCGCTGGTCACGGTGATCGACACCGAGACGTCCAAGGTACTTGGCCAGATCGAAGTCGGTGTCGAACCCGAAGGCATGGCCGTCAGCCCTGACGGCAAGTGGGCGGTCAACACCAGTGAAACCACCAACATGTTGCACTGGATCGACACCAGCACCCAGACCCTGGCCGACAGCACGCTGGTGGACCAGCGCCCGCGCTTCGTCGAATTCTCCCCCGATGGCGCAAAACTCTGGGCCTCGGCGGAAATCGGCGGCACCGTGACCATTCTCGATGTCGCCAGTCGCCACGTACTCAAGACCTTGACCTTCCAGATCAAGGGCGTGCACCCGGACAAGGTCCAGCCGGTCGGCATCAAGCTCAGCGCCGACGGCAAGTACGGCTTCGTCGCACTCGGCCCGGCCAACCATGTGGCGGTGATCGATGCCAAGACCTTCGAGATTCTCGATTACCTGCTGGTGGGTCGACGGGTCTGGCAGATGGCGTTCACCCCGGATCAGAAGCAATTGCTGGCCACCAACGGCGTCAGCGGCGATGTCTCGGTGATCGATGTCGACAGCCTCAAGGTGAGCAAATCGGTGAAGGTCGGGCGCTATCCCTGGGGCGTGGTGGTGACGCCATGAACGCCCTTGAAGTCCGCGACCTGAGTTTCGCCTACGGCGCTCGAGAGGCCTTACGCAAGGTGAGTTTCAGCCTGGAGCCCGGACGTTTCGCTGCCCTGCTGGGGCCTAACGGTGCTGGAAAATCAACCCTGATCGCCTTGCTGACGCGGCTTTATGACGTGCAGCACGGCGATATCTTCGTCGGTGGCTGTTCATTGCGTCATGCGGTCCGCCCGGCGCTCAAGCAGTTGGGCGTGGTGTTCCAGCAAAGTACGCTGGACCTGGACCTCAGCGTCGAACAGAACCTGCGTTATCACGCCGCGCTGCACGGTTTGTCCCGGCGCCAGACTGACCTTCGGGTCGATGCCGAACTGGCCCGCCAGGCCTTGACCGACCGACGCCGCGAACGGGTACGCGAACTCAATGGCGGCCATCGTCGCCGGGTGGAAATTGCCCGTGCCCTGCTGCATGAGCCGCGTCTGTTGCTGCTCGATGAAGCCAGCGCAGGCCTCGATCCGGCGAGTCGCCTGGCGCTCAATCAGCACATCCGCAGCCTGTGTCGCGAGGAGCGCATCAGCGTGCTCTGGACCACCCACCTGCTCGACGAAGTGCAACCCAGCGATGACTTGTTGATCCTGCATCAAGGCCGGCTGGTGGCCAGTGGTCAGGCCGATGTCCTGAGCCTGGAACACGGCGGCGATCTCGGTTCGGCGTTCACCCGTCTTACGACTTCAGGAGCGATGCAATGACCGCCTACTGGCAATGCTTGCGCGGTATCGTGCTGCGCGAATGGCTGCGTTTTGTGCTGCAACGCACGCGTTTCCTCAGCGCTCTGGTGCGGCCGCTGCTGTGGCTGTTGGTGTTCGCCGCCGGTTTTCGCGCAGCGCTGGGGATCGCGATCATCGAGCCCTACGACACCTACATTCCGTATGAGGTTTACATCATTCCCGGGTTGGCCTGCATGATCCTGCTGTTCAACGGCATGCAGGGTTCACTGTCGATGGTCTACGACCGCGAGATGGGCAGCATGCGCGTGCTGCTGACCAGCCCCCTGCCCCGCACCTTTTTGCTGTGCAGCAAACTGCTGGCCACGTCGCTGATTTCGTTGTTGCAGGTGTATGCGTTTCTGGCGATTGCCTGGGTGTACGGCGTGAGGCCACCGGCCATGGGCCTGTTACTGGCGTTGCCGGCCTTGCTGCTGGTGGCGTTGATGCTCAGCGCCCTGGGCCTGTTGCTGTCGAACGCGATCCGCCAACTGGAGAACTTTGCCGGGGTGATGAATTTCGTGATCTTCCCGTTGTTTTTCCTGTCATCGGCGCTGTATCCGCTGTGGAAGATGCGCGAGGCCAGCGAGTGGCTGTATTGGCTGTGCGCGGTAAATCCGTTTACCCATGCGGTGGAGCTGGTGCGTTTCGCCCTGTATGAACGCTTCAATCCGCTGGCGCTGGCGGTGTGCACGGGGCTGACGCTGCTGTTCGCCCTGCTCGCCGTGCTGACCTTCAACCCGCAGCACGCGGCCCTGCGCAAATCCAACTAACCCCCCCTGTAGGAGCCGGCTTGCTGGCGATCCAGACAACACGGTCTATCAATTGCACCGCGTCACCTGGATTGCCAGCAAGCCGGCTCCTACTTTAGTACTGGTTCTGCCTGTCTATCGTCGCATTCCCAATGTCCCCCGACTGGCATGTAATAGGTCCATAACTATAAGGACTGTACCCATGCCGCGTGCCCGACCTCGCCTGCTGCACCTTACTTTCAGCGCCCTGTCGCTGAGCCTGCTGCTGAGTACTGCGCAGGCCGACACCCCGCTGTTCTCCGCCGATGGCTACCGCGTCAACCTGTACCGCAGCCCGACGCCGCAAAAACTGCAAGGCGCAACCATCGTCGACACCCCTGCCCTGCAAGCCCTGCTGAGCCAAAACCCGCGTCCGGTGCTCATCGATGTCTATCGCCGCCAATGGCTGAACGGGCAATTCATCGAAGACCAGCCCCACGAAAACCTGCCCGGCAGCCATTGGCTGGCCAACACCGGTGACGGCGACCTGACGCCGGACTGGCAGGCATACTTTGCGCGTCACCTGAAAACCCTCACCGCCGGCAATCTGGCGCAACCGCTGATCTTCTATTGCCGCTCCGACTGCTGGTTGAGCTGGAACGCCATCAAACGCGCGGCCACCATGGGCTATAAGACGTTGTATTGGTACCGCGATGGTCTGGACGCCTGGCAAGCCGCCAATCTGCCGGTTTCACTCGCCCAGCCCGAACCCTTTCCCTGAGCTTTACGCGTGCACGTTGTTGCCACACCATAATCAAAATAATGAGGTGAAAGGCTATGTACAAAATTCTGATTGCCGACGATCACCCGCTGTTTCGCGAAGCCATTCACAACGTCATCAGCGATGGCTTTGCCGGCAGCGAAGTCATGGAAACCGCCGACCTGGACAGCGCCCTGGCCCTGACCCAGGAACACGACGACCTGGATTTGATTCTGCTGGACCTGAACATGCCCGGCATGCACGGACTCAATGGCCTGATCAACCTGCGCAATGAAGCGCCGACCATTCCCGTAGTGATTGTCTCCGCCGAACAGGACAAGCAGATCGTCCTGCAAGCCATCACTTACGGTGCGGTGGGTTTTATCACCAAGTCTTCACCACGGGCCCAGATGACCGATGCGATCCAGCAGATTCTCAACGGCAACGTCTACCTGCCGCCCGACATCATCCGCACCGCCAAAAGCAGCACCCACCGGCGGATGAACGACACGCCGAGCTTCCCTCCGGAACTGCTCCAGGCCCTGACCCGCAAGCAATTGCAGGTATTGGAACGTATGACCAAGGGTGAGTCGAACAAACAGATCGCCTACACCCTGGAAATCGCCGAAACCACGGTCAAGGCCCACGTCTCGGCGATCTTGCGCAAGCTCAACGTGCACAACCGGGTGCAGGCGATCCTGAGTGCCGGGGACATTGATTTCGGGTCTTATTTGCGGCGTTGAGGGTTTACCCGAGAGGCCGGGTCGCCCCTATCGCTGGCAAGCCAGCTCCTACAGAATCACCGCAATCCTGTAGGAGCTGGCTTGCCAGCAATAGGGCCGTCCCATGCAGCGGAAAGATCAAGGCCTGCCAAGCAAATGACTCATCGCCGTCTTCAGCTTCATCGGCCGCACCGGCTTGTGCATCAGCGTGTGGCCCAGCTCGCGGATCTGTAGCTTGAGTTCATTGCTGTAGTTGGCGGTGATCATCATTGCCGGAATCGGTGAGGCACGACGGGCATTGATCCTTGCCACCGCATCGACACCGTTCTGATCGTTATCCAGGTGGTAATCGGCAATCAGCAGATCCGCCTCGGCGTGGTAGTTGTCCACTTGCCGCGCCAGGTCCTCCTCCGACAACGCCGTCACCACCCGACAGCCCCAGCCCTCCAGCAGCGTGCGCATGCCAGCGCAAATGGTCGCGTCGTTGTCCAGCACCCAGACTCGCGCCCCGCGCAACCGTTCCAGCATCGGTTCGCTCATCAACAGGCCCGGCGAAGGCTTTGGCGCCGTGGCGCTCAATGGCACTTCCACCGAAAACACCGAACCCTTGCCCGGCCACGAGCGCACATGAATGCGGTGCCCGAGGATGCCGGCAATCTTCTCGACAATCGCCAGGCCCAGGCCCAATCCGCGATCCTGATCGGGGCGCTGCACGTCACCGCGCTTGAACTCCTGGAAAATCTCCTCGAGGCGATGCTCGGCGATGCCCATCCCGCTGTCCCAGACTTCGATCGACAAGCGCTGACGATGACGTCGGCAACCCAGCACCACACGGCCGCTGTAGGTGTAGCGAATTGCGTTGCTGAGCAAGTTGCGAAGAATCCGCGCCAGCAACTGGACGTCGCTGCGCACCAGTGCCGAACAGGCAACGAAATGCAGTTCAAGGCCCTCACTGCGCGCCACCTCGGTGTATTCGGCGGCTAGGTTATCGAGCAACTCACTGAGGGCGAACGGCGCGATGTCGGCCTTGATCACCCCGGCATCGAGTTTGGAAATATCCACCAGGGTGCCCAACAGGTTTTCCACGTCTTCCAGAGAATTGCTGACATTGCGCACCAGCACCTCGTTGGAACCAGGCTCGCGTCGTTCCAGCAATGCACTGGTAAACAGCCGGGCGGCATTCAGCGGTTGCAGCAGGTCGTGGCTGACGGCGGCGAGAAATTTGGTTTTCGACAGATTGGCCTGTTCGGCTTCTTGTTTGGCTTCGCGCAAACGTAACTCGACCCGGCGACGCTCTTCGATTTCACGCAACAACTGGCCGTTCAGGTTGGTCAGTTCCGCCGTGCGTTCACGGACCCGCAGTTCAAGATTCTGATAAGCCTGGTGCAGCGCTTCCGCCGTGCGCCGACGTTCGGTGATGTCGCGGATCAACACGAAGATCCCCACCACCTCGCCATTCGCCAAGCGATTGGGCACATAGGAACGCAGCATGTAGCGCTCCTGATTGTTGACGTTGGTTTCGGCGAACTCGAACGTCACGCTTTCGCCGGCCAGGGCTCTGTCCACGTAAGACTCCAGCCGCTGGTAATGCTGTTCGCTGTGCACTTCGCGCAGGCTCTGGCCGAGCATCACGCCACGGGGCCAGCAGTACCATTCTTCATAGACCTTGTTGGTGAATTCGTAGACCAGATCGGCGTTGAGGTAAGCAATCAACGCCGGCACATGGTCAGTGATCAGGCGGATCCAGCGCTCGCTTTCGCTCAGTGCCTCGGCGTGCTGGTAGCGCTCGGTAATGTCGGTGAAGGTATTGACGAAGCCACCGGTGGGCAGCGGATGGGCGCGGATCTCCAGGACTCGGCCATCGTAGAGGCGCTGTTCGCATTCCTGCACCGGACGGCCGTTGCCATCGCGGGTGGCCGGCGTCAGCAAGGTCAACTCGCTGTCGGCAATCACTTCGGCAAACGGGCGATGCGCTGCCACGGGCGCCAGACCGCTCAATTCCAGGAAACGTCGGTTCCACAGTTCCAGAATGCCCTCGGCGTTGACCATCGCCACCCCTTGGGACAGGTTGTCGACCGCCCGTTGCAACAGATGCGACTTCTGCGCCACGGCCTGCTCGCGGCGTACGGTCTCGCTGAGTTTGACGTCGGTAATGTCGGTGAACAGGATCACCCGCCCGCCTTCCTGGGTCGGTCGTTCGCTGACTTGCAGCCAGCGACCGTTCTGCAGGCGATACACCAGGTTCTCGTCGGCATGCCCCCTAGGTTCTTCGGTGAACATGCCGTTGCTCATCATCAGGCGCTTGACCTCGGCCAGGCGCATCCCCGCGTTGATACGCACGCGACTGTTGCTCCAGAACGCCTTGAAACGACTGTTGAACAACACGATGCGCTGCTCGGCGTCGAACAGCACAAAGGCGTCGGATATGCTTTCGATGGCATCAATCAAGTGTTGATGGGCGGTTTCCGCACGCAGGCGCGCTTCGCTGAGCAAATGATTGCCGGCCTTGAGCTCGGCCATGGCCTGGTTCAGGGCATCGGTTCGCTCGCGCACCTGCTCGGCCAGCACCACCGAATGCTGGAACGCCGCGTACGGGTCGTTGCCACGGGTCACCCCGGACTCGACGCGCTCGATCAACGCGCCATTGATGCGCTGCAGCTTGTGGTTTTCATGGCGCAGGCTGGCCAGTTCGGCCTGTAGCTCAGCGATGTCCGGGGGCACGGCCGCGGGCAATGGCAACGCCGGTGAAGGTCTGGTTGATGTGCATGCCATTGAACTGTTCTCCGTAGGTGTTGAAACCCATCACCCGCTGCTCACGCAAAAACGTCCCGATCTGTTCGAGACGACCGTCGTCTTCAAGCTCCAGGCGCCGCAGGAAACAGTCGCAGCCGATGGTCAGCAGCAAATCCCCAAGGCGCTCCTGCAACCCTTCGAACAGGCTTTGCAGGTTCGGCAGCATCGGGCCCGGCGTCATGGCGGTGAGAACGATGCCGTTCTCCACGGCGCAGTAGAAGCTCAAGCTGAGGTCCGGGTGCACTTGCTGAATGGCACGCACGTAATACTGCTGATTGACGCGCACGGCCAACGGATGCGCCGCGAAGACCCGGTGATCGAGTTCAGCCACGGGCACGCCGATGTGTCGGGCATATTCGGCGGCCGCCGGTTCGGCATTGAGTTCAAAAACCCGGCGCAGCGCGCTGTCGGCGCCCGTGACCACCAGTTTGTCGGCGTTGGGCTGCATGTGGTGGGTGGTGAACACTTCGAAATCCAGCCAGGTATTGACCAGCACCACCACGGCCGCGCCGCTGTGGAACTCGCCATCGAAGTACACGTGGGTATGGGTCAGGTAATTGTCGTCGCCGGCCGATCCGCCGAAATGCGGTATGTCGCCCAATGCCGCACTCAAGGCGGCCAGCACCATTTCTTCGCGGCTGGACAGGCCATCGAGCAAGGTCAACGCGAAGCTGTTGCCCTTGATGGGCGCCAGTGTGTTGCTGCGGCAGCCACTGACCAGTCGCTCGACCATTTGCTGGGCGTCGATCAGGCTGAAGTGTTCCATTTCATCGATCAGCTCGACCGCAATGGAAAAGTGCCGATGATCGAAACCGACCGCTGTCACGCAATTACGGCCGTAGCCCAACGGGGTGATTTCCCCGGCGCTGGTGCAACCCACCAGGCGAATGCCGCCGAAGCTTTGCTGCAAGGCCTGACCCAAGGCCTGCAGGTCGTACTCGGCGGAACAGAAGAACAGGACCAGGCCCAAATGCGGATGCAACAACTGCCGCGCCAACTCCTGCGCGACCTGCCGGGCATCGCTGGCCTGGGACATTGCACTGACGACGCCTTCGCTCTGCTGCATCCTTACCTCCCGCAGGTGCGTGTGTATGAGGCACGAGTGTACGAAGTCTGTGGGGTGCGACGAATGCTACTTGGGTAGCGGGTAGCCGCTTCGATGGGATGAGAGTGTTTGAGGAGGTGAGGACTTGAAGGCTATAGCTGGAGATGTGAAGCACGCGCGATGGTGGCGAGGGAGCTTGCTCCCGCTGGAGCGCGTAGCAGGCCCAAAACCGGCCGATGCGCGATCAGAATCCGGACCGCTACGCGCTCCAGCGGGAGCGAGCTCCCTCGCCACAGGGAAAGGATGAGCAGACCGGCTTTATTACCAGGTCAGCACCGCGCCCACGGCGAAGGTGTCGGTGTCTTCGTTCTGCTCGTCGGTGTCGTGGCCGTTGATTTCGAACTGGTTGTACTCGGCCACCAACTTGAGGTTGTCGTTCACGTCATGAAACAACGCGACCCCGCGAGTCTCGTAATCCGCGCCGCTGCCGACCACGCCGTTGCCATCGTCATTGGTCTTGCCGTAAGACAGGGCCAAGCGGTTCTTGCCCAGTTTGTAGGAGCCCTGCAACAGGTAACCGTCACTGTCGACGTTGCGCAGGGTCGGTTCGCCGGCATTGTTGGTGAAAAACGGGTTGATACCCTTGGCCTGGAAGCCGGAACCGGTGAGTGACAACCCACCCATTTTCGCCTGCACGCCATAACCGACACCCTTGGAGGTCACGGTGTCGACCGTAGAGTCCGTATTGTCCGAGCTCTGGTAGCTGCCGTTGAGCCAGCTGTAGATCTTTGCCCCGGCCAGGTCGAACTGGTAGGTGATCTCGCTCTCGGTACGGGGGTTTTCCTGATAGGCCTTGCCCGTCGGGCTGCTGTCGTTGGTATCCACCGGGTCCATGATCCCGACCGCTACGCGCAAACCGTCCAGCACAGGCGTGCGGTAAGTGATCTGGGAAGTCGGGAACGGATACGGGTAACCGGTGCCGATGTTGCCGAACGACACCCCGCCACCGTCGACCAGCCCCAAGGTATCGCTGACCTGGCCGTAACCGGCGAGCATTTCGTCGAGCAGAATGTTGGAGCGGGCAAACAGGCCGAAATCTTTACCGATCAGCACTTCACCCCATTCCGGGTTGGCCACAGTGCCGTAGAACTGCCTTACGTCGATGGCGGTGTCGGTGCCGTTGGTTTCACTGTCGTTGATGGTGACCCAAAAGGAAGAGCGGGCACCCAGCTTCAGGTCATCAACCTGCTTGCTCATGTTGAAACCCAGGTAGTTGGGCAAAAAGCCCATCTTCACCCGCGACTGGCGGCGGTCGTATTGATCGCCAGCGCGATCCACATCGCTGTTCACATAAAAGGCATTGATATAGCCGTCTGTGGAGAACGTGGTCTGGTCCTTGTCGTACAGCATGATGTCCGCCTCGGCCAATGGGGCCAGGCCGAGTGAGGACAGGCTGGCAATGAAGGCCGGCAGAAAACGATGCGTGAAGTTCTTATTGTTGTGCATGGCGCGCTCCGAAACGGGGGACGAAGTGTCGGAGGCGATTATCGAAAGCTGACGGGCGGCGCCATACGCTGCCTTGGGGGTGGTTTGCAGGTGCTTTGGAAGGGACGACTGCGCTCGATAACTAAGGCGTACGACCGCTTGTTGGCAGGGCAAGCCACTAAAGTTGTAAAGAACCGCTTTTCGTAGGAGCCGGCTTGCCGGCGAAGGCGCACTTGAAGCCGGCTCCTACAGGTCAAACGCTCGCTTTTATCAGCATGTACGCGGCGACCACCACGCAAACGCTGGCGAACCCGACCTGCAACGCCCGCGCCGGAACCCGGCTGCACAGCCTTCGGCCAATGATCATGCCGACAATGCTGGCGCCGATGAAGGTTGCACCGACGCTGTCGATGCGCACGCCCGCCTGAAACGCGCCGATCACGCCGATGGCCGAAATCAGGCTGATGACCATCAGCGAGGTGGCGACGATTCCGCGCATCTGCACGTCGGTCAGTTGCTTGAACGCTGGGACAATTAGAAAGCCGCCGCCCACCCCCAGCAACCCCGAGACCACACCGGTCACTGCCCCGAGCGCCGCGAGGGTCGCGGTGCATTTGGCGGTCCAGGAAAAGCGCCCGGTCTGTTGATCGAGCATGCAGTTTTTCTGGCCCCAGTTGGCCTGACCGTGGTCGCTGGGGCCCTCCTCCTTGCGCTCACGTCGCAGCATCCGCCAGGCCACCATGACCATCAGCAGGCTGAACAGGATCATCAGGATTTTTTCCGGCAACTGATGGGCGAAGTAGATGCCCAGCGGTGAAAACACAGCACCGAGGGCCGCGATCAGCAGCGCCGCTCGATAGCGCACCAGCCGATGACGCAAACCGTCGAGGGCGCCGATCGCTGCCGCGCTGCCGACGGCAAACAACGCCACCGGCGCGGCCTGGGTCATGCTCCAGCCCAACCCCAACACCAGGGCTGGTACTGCAAGAATGCCGCCCCCGGCACCGGTCAAACCCAGCACAAGGCCCATCACCAAACCAAACAGACTTGCCAGCAACATAGGGAGTTCTCAGTCGACCTTGGATACACGTGTCAGCCACTCGCGGCCCTTGAGCATGCCGTTCCAGTAGAACCACGGTAGCAGTGTCGCCTTCAGCCACCACGCCGAGCGGCGCGGGGTCGTCGGATCAAGGGGAAAGGTCGGCAGCAACTTGCCCGCGTAACCGAACTCGGCAAGGATCACCTTGCCCTTCTCCACCGTCAGCGGGCAGGAGCCATAACCGTCGTACTTCAGCGGCAGCGGCAGTTGTTTGCGCAAGGCCAGCAGGTTTTCGGCCACCACCACGATCTGCTTGCGCACCGCCGCGGCGGTTTTTGCGTTGGTAGTGCCGCAGATATCACCCAGCGCAAAGACGTCGGGATAACGCGGATGCTGCAGGCTGTGGGGGTCGACCTCGCACCAGCCGGCGGCGTCGGCCAACGGGCTACGGGCGACGAAATCCGGGGCCACCTGAGGCGGTACGACATGCAGCAGGTCAAAGGTTTTTGCCTGGCGGGTGACATTGCCATCGGCATCCTTGACGTCGAACCACGCGGTTTTCGCCGGGCCGTCGACCTTGACAAGGTTCGAGTTGAACGCCAGCCGGGCGTTGTACTTGTCGATGTATTTCATCAGTGGCGGGACAAAGGTCGGCACGCCGAACAGCGCCGCGCCCGCAAGATTGAATTCGACGTCGATGGTGTTCAGCACACCGGTCTTGTTCCAGTGATCGCAGGACAGGTACAGCGCCTTTTGTGGCGCACCGGCACATTTGATTGGCATGGCCGGCTGGGTGAACAGCACCTTGCCGCTGCGAAGTTTCTGCACCTGATCCCAGGTGTAGGTCGCGTACCGGTAGCTGTAATTGGAGGTCACACCGTGCTGGCCAAGGGTGTCCTCCAAGCCTTCGATTTTCTCCCAGGCCAGGCGCAGGCCGGGGCAGACCACCAGGTTTTGATAGCTGACCGTACGCGCATCACCGAGGGTAAGTTGGCGTTTGTCCGGATCGATACCCGTCACGGCAGCCTGCAGCCAATGGGCCCCACGTGGCATCACCGACGCCATCGGCCGCACGGTATTTTCCACGTTGTAGGCGCCGCCGCCGACCAGCGTCCAGGCCGGTTGATAGTAGTGCCGGGAGTCGGGCTCGATGACGGTGACGTTCAGATGCGGGCTACGCTTGAGCAGGCTGGCGACAAAACCGATGCCTGCCGTTCCGCCGCCGATGACCACGATATCTGCACTGATGGATGGGCCCCAGTGTTGATCGTTCATTGCTTGTTCCTTTTTGCTGCACGCAAGGATTGATGCTAGTCCAGACACATAAGCCAATGTGGGAGTGAGCCTGCTCGCGATAGCGGTGGGTCAGTCACATTGATGTTGAATGTGCCCCCGTCATCGCGAGCAGGCTCGCTCCCACAGGTTCTGAGTGTTGGCTTGCATTCAGGGTTGAACCCAGCTTTTAAGCACCGCCCCGCAATAAAGCCCGGAGAGGGTTTTCATCACCTGGATCACTTCGTGACTGGCGAGACCGTAAAAAATGTATTTGCCTTCACGACGGGTGGCGACCAGTCCTTCATCGCGCAGGATGCCCAATTGCTGGGACAGGGTCGGTTGGCGCACACCGGTCATTTTTTCCAGCTCGCCTACGTTGCGCTCGCCCTGGGTCAACTGGCACAGGATCAACAGACGATCCTCGTTGGCCAGGGCCTTGAGCAGCGCACAGGCCTTGGAGGCCGAGGCGCGCAGTTGGGCGACTTCACATTCGGTCAGACTGGATTGCATTTGCAGGATGCCTTCAACGTCACTTAAGCTGCGAACATTATGTCTTTAGATAAAGTGTTGCAACCGATGACTGACTTTTCGTCTTCTGCCTTTTCTACCCCTGCACAGGTCCGTGTCCATGCCCGCACTGATTGAAGCGTTCCTCGACCCCGCCTCCTCGACCTACAGCTACGTGGTCTACGAGGCTGATGGCGGGCAGTGTGCGATTGTCGATCCGGTGCTCGACTACGATGCAGCCGCCGGGCGTACCACGACCACCCAGGCCGACAGGATCATCGCCTTCGTTCGCGGCCATCATTTGCAGGTGCAATGGCTGCTCGAAACCCATGCCCATGCCGATCACCTGTCCGCCGCGCCGTATCTGCGCAAGGAGCTTGGCGGCAAAATCGCCATTGGCGAATCGATCAGCAAGGTCCAGGACGTGTTCAAGACGCTGTTCAATCTCGAGCCATCCTTTTGCGTCGATGGTTCCCAGTTCGATCACCTGTTCGCCCCCGGCGAATCGTTCATGATCGGCAACCTCAAGGCGACCGCCCTGCACGTACCCGGCCATACCCCGGCGGATATGGCGTACCTGGTTGGCAATGACGCGATTCTGGTGGGTGACACGTTGTTCATGCCGGACGTAGGCACCGCGCGCTGCGACTTTCCCGGTGGCAATGCCAACCAGATGTTCGCCTCGATCCACAAACTGTTGGCCTTCCCCGCCAGCGTGCGGCTCTACGTTTGCCACGATTACCCGCCCGAAGGCCGAGAACCGTCCTGCATGACCACGGTCGGGGAACAACGCCAACGCAACATTCATGTGCGTGACGGCATCGACGAAGCTGCGTTTGTCGAGATGCGCACCCGGCGCGATGCCGGGTTGGGGATGCCGACACTGTTGCTACCGGCGATCCAGGTGAACGTGCGGGCGGGGAACTTGCCGCCGGCCGAGGACAACGGCGTGACCTACCTGAAAATCCCCCTGAACAAGCTCTGAACACAAAAACTTGAAATGCTGAAAGCGGCCTGCGGCCTTTCGCCGGCAAGCCAGCTCCTACACAAGGTTTGCGCACAGCCGAGGCCCCTGTAGGAGCTGGCTTGCCAGCGAAGGCGGCGTATCAGGCGATAAAGATGCTTGTGTCTAATTGCCAAGGGTCAAGCCGTTTGCCGGCAACGGCAGCGCGGTCTTGTAGCGCACCTGCTTGAGCGCAAAGCTCGAACGAATATTCGCCACCCCCGGCACCTTGGTCAGAAAGTCCATCATGAAACGCTCCAGCGACTGAATGGTCGGCACCAGCACCCGGATCAGGTAATCCGGGTCGCCGGCCATCAGGTAGCACTCCATCACCTCGGGGCGATCGGAAATCGCCTCTTCGAAATGCTGCAACGCCTCCTCTACCTGCTTCTCCAGACTGACGTGGATGAACACGTTCACGTGCAACCCCAACAGGTCGGCATCCAGTAGCGTCACCTGCTCGCGAATCAGCCCCAACTCTTCCATGGCCTTGACCCGGTTGAAGCACGGCGTCGGCGATAAATTGACCGAGCGTGCGAGGTCGGCGTTGGTGATGCGCGCATTCTCCTGAAGGCTGTTGAGAATGCCGATATCGGTACGGTCAAGTTTGCGCATGAGACAAAACCACCTGTTTTTTATGTTTATGCAGATTTTTTATCTGCAAATGATCTTGAGCGCAATGAAACAGAGAGAAATATTCTTCTTGGCCGGGCCTATGATTGTTGTAGGACAAGATTTCTTTTACCGAAGATTCCTGTCAGCTCACTACAAGAAATTCACAAGATCGAGCGTAGAAGCCATGACCCAAGCGTATGAACCGCTGCGCCTGCACGTCCCTGAACCTTCGGGCCGCCCAGGCTGCAAAACCGACTTCTCCTACCTGCATCTGACCGATGCCGGCACGGTGCGCAAACCCCAAATCGACGTTGAACCGGCTGACACGGCTGACCTGGCCCGTGGCCTGATTCGCGTGCTCGACGACCAGGGCAATGCCCTCGGTCCGTGGGCCGAAGGCGTCTCCAGCGAGATCCTGCGTAAAGGCATGCGCGCCATGCTCAAGACGCGGATCTACGACAACCGCATGGTGGTCGCCCAGCGTCAGAAAAAAATGTCGTTCTACATGCAGAGCCTCGGCGAAGAAGCCATCGGCAGCGCCCAGGCCCTGGCGTTGAACATCGACGACATGTGCTTCCCGACCTATCGCCAGCAAAGCATTCTGATGGCCCGCGAAGTACCGCTGGTGGACCTGATCTGCCAACTGCTGTCCAACGAGCGCGATCCGCTCAAGGGGCGCCAGCTGCCGATCATGTACTCGGTCAAAGAGGCCGGTTTCTTCACAATTTCCGGCAACCTCGCCACCCAGTTCATCCAGGGTGTGGGCTGGGGCATGGCCTCGGCAATCAAGGGCGACACCAAAATCGCCTCGGCGTGGATCGGCGACGGCGCCACCGCCGAATCGGACTTCCACACCGCCCTCACCTTTGCCCACGTTTACCGCGCGCCGGTGATCCTCAACGTGGTCAACAACCAGTGGGCGATCTCCACCTTCCAGGCGATTGCCGGTGGTGAAGCGACCACCTTCGCCGGTCGCGGCGTCGGTTGCGGTATTGCCTCCCTGCGGGTTGATGGCAACGATTTCTATGCGGTCTACGCCGCCTCCGCCTGGGCTGCCGAACGTGCTCGCCGCGGTCTCGGCCCGACCATGATCGAATGGGTCACCTACCGTGCCGGCCCGCACTCGACCTCTGATGATCCGTCCAAATACCGTCCAGCCGACGACTGGAGCCACTTCCCGTTGGGCGATCCGATTGCGCGCCTCAAGCAGCACCTGATCAAGACCGGTCACTGGTCCGAAGAGGAACACACCGCCGTCAGCGCCGAACTGGAAGCCGAAGTGATCGCTGCGCAAAAAGAAGCCGAACAGTACGGCACCCTCGCCGGTGGCCAGATTCCGAGCGCCGCGACCATGTTCGAAGACGTCTACAAAGAGATGCCGGAGCACTTGAAGCGCCAGCGCCAGGAGTTGGGGATCTGACATGAACGATCACAACAACAATATCGAGTTGGAAACCGCCATGACCACGACCACCATGACCATGATCCAGGCCCTGCGCTCGGCCATGGATGTGATGCTTGAGCGTGATGACAACGTCGTGGTGTTCGGCCAGGACGTCGGCTATTTCGGTGGTGTGTTCCGCTGCACCGAAGGCTTGCAGAACAAGTACGGCACTTCGCGGGTGTTCGACGCGCCGATCTCCGAGAGCGGCATCGTCGGCGTCGCCGTGGGCATGGGCGCCTACGGTCTGCGTCCGGTGGCCGAGATCCAGTTCGCCGACTACGTGTACCCGGCCTCCGACCAGATCATTTCCGAAGCCGCCCGCCTGCGTTATCGCTCGGCCGGCGAGTTCACCGCACCGATGACCCTGCGCATGCCCTGCGGCGGTGGCATTTACGGCGGCCAGACCCACAGCCAGAGCATCGAGGCGATGTTCACTCAGGTCTGCGGTCTGCGTACCGTCATGCCGTCCAACCCGTATGACGCCAAAGGCTTGCTGATCGCCTCCATCGAAAACGATGACCCGGTGATCTTCCTCGAGCCAAAACGCCTGTACAACGGCCCGTTCGACGGCCACCACGACCGCCCGGTTACCCCGTGGTCGAAACACCCGGCCGCGCAAGTGCCGGACGGTTACTACACCGTGCCGCTGGACGTCGCCGCCATCACCCGTCCGGGCAAGGACGTGACCATCCTGACCTACGGCACCACCGTGTACGTGTCGCAAGTCGCCGCTGAAGAAACCGGCATCGACGCCGAAGTCATCGACCTGCGCAGCCTGTGGCCGCTGGACCTGGAAACCATCGTCAAGTCGGTGAAGAAAACCGGCCGCTGCGTAGTGGTCCATGAAGCCACCCGCACCTGTGGTTTCGGCGCCGAACTGGTGTCGCTGGTGCAAGAACACTGCTTCCACCACCTGGAAGCGCCAATCGAACGCGTCACCGGCTGGGACACCCCCTACCCGCACGCGCAAGAGTGGGCGTATTTCCCTGGCCCGTCCCGAGTGGGCGCGGCTCTGAAACGGGTCATGGAGGTCTGAATGGGCACGCACGTTATTAAAATGCCGGACATTGGCGAAGGCATTGCAGAAGTTGAATTGTCGGTATGGCACGTCAAGGTCGGCGACATGGTCGTCGAGGATCAGGTACTGGCCGATGTCATGACCGATAAAGCGATGGTCGATATTCCGTCGCCAGTGCACGGCAAAGTCATTGCACTCGGTGGCCAGCCAGGCGAAGTCATGGCGGTCGGCAGTGTGCTGATCAGCATCGAAGTCGAAGGCGCCGGCAACGTTAAGGCGTCGGCGCAACCGGCCCCTGTTAAAGAAGCGCCGGTTGCAGCGCCGACAGTCGAAACCGCCGTGGAAAGCAAACCGGTGGCTGCCGCAGCACCGAAAGCGGCCGTTTGCCAAGGGCCGATGGTCGCCCGCGAAGCCGATGAACGCCCGCTCGCCTCCCCGGCCGTGCGCAAACATGCGCTGGACCTCGGCATTCAATTGCGTCTGGTGCGTGGCACTGGCCCCGCCGGGCGGATTTTGCACGACGACCTCGAAGCCTATCTGGCCCAAGGCCAATCGAACGCTTCGGCACCCGTCGCGGCCGCTTACGCCCAGCGTCACGATGAAGAGCAGATCCCGGTGATCGGCATGCGCCGCAAGATCGCCCAGCGCATGCAGGACGCGACCCAGCGTGCCGCGCACTTCAGCTACGTCGAGGAAATCGACGTGACAGCTGTGGAAGAGCTGCGTGCGCACCTGAACGAAAAACACGGCGCAACCCGTGGCAAGCTGACGTTGCTGCCGTTCCTGGTCCGCGCCATGGTCGTCGCCCTGCGCGACTTCCCGCAGATGAACGCCCGCTACGACGACGAAGCCCAGGTCATCACCCGTCCTGGCGCGGTGCACGTGGGCGTTGCCACCCAAAGCGCTGTCGGCCTGATGGTGCCAGTGGTGCGTCACGCCGAAGCCCGCAGCCTGTGGGACAACGCGGCAGAAATCGCTCGTTTGGCCACGGCTGCGCGCAATGGCAAGGCCAGCCGCGATGAACTGTCCGGATCGACCATCACCCTGACCAGCCTCGGCGCGTTGGGCGGCATTGTCAGCACTCCGGTGCTGAACCTGCCGGAAGTGGCAATTGTCGGCGTGAACAAGATCGTCGAACGGCCGATGGTGATCAAAGGCCAGATCGTGATCCGCAAGATGATGAACCTCTCCAGTTCCTTCGATCACCGCGTGGTCGATGGCATGGACGCGGCGCTCTTCATCCAGGCCATTCGCGGCCTGCTCGAACAACCCGCCACCTTGTTTGTGGACTGATTTTTGTTGGAGAGCTCCATGCAAACTCTGAACACCACGCTGCTGATCATCGGCGGTGGCCCTGGCGGTTATGTGACGGCGATCCGTGCCGGTCAGCTGGGCATCCCGACCATTCTGGTGGAAGGCCAATCGCTGGGCGGCACCTGCCTGAACATTGGCTGCATTCCCTCCAAGGCGTTGATTCACGTCGCCGAGCAGTTTCACCAGACGCAACACCACAGCCAGCATTCAGCGCTGGGCATCAACGTTTCGGCGCCGACCCTCGACATCAGCAAGAGCGTCGAGTGGAAGGACGGTATCGTTGATCGCCTGACCACCGGCGTTGCGGCGCTGCTGAAGAAGAACAAGGTCCAGGTCATTCAAGGCTGGGCCAAGGTGGTTGACGGTAAAACCGTGGACGTAGGCGACACGCGCATTCAGTGCGAGCACTTGGTGCTGGCCACCGGTTCGAAAAGCGTGAACCTGCCGATGCTGCCGATTGGCGGGCCGATCATCTCGTCCACCGAGGCCCTGGCGCCGACATCCGTACCCAAGCGCCTGATCGTGGTCGGTGGCGGTTACATCGGCCTGGAACTGGGCATTGCCTATCGCAAACTCGGTGCCGACGTCAGCGTGGTCGAGGCTCAGGAGCGCATCCTGCCGGCCTATGACGCCGAACTGACCCAGCCTGTTCACGACGAACTGAAAAAACTCGACGTGAAGCTTTACTTGAAGCACAGCGTGCAAGGCTTTGATTCACAAGCTAATACCTTGCAAGTACTCGATCCAAACGGTGACATCCTGAACCTGGAAACCGATCAGGTGCTGGTGGCCGTCGGTCGCAAGCCGAACACCCAAGGCTGGAACCTCGAAGCGTTGAACCTGGACATGAATGGCTCGTCGATCAAGATCGACAACCGTTGCCAGACCAGCATGCGCAACGTGTATGCCATCGGTGACCTCAGCGGCGAACCGATGCTCGCGCACCGGGCCATGGCCCAGGGCGAAATGGTTGCCGAACTGATCAGCGGCAAGAACCGCGAGTTCAACCCCACCGCCATCGCCGCCGTGTGCTTTACCGACCCGGAACTGGTGGTGGTCGGCAAGACCCCGGACGAAGCCAGTGCCGCAGGTCTGGATTGCATCGTGTCGAGCTTCCCGTTCGCCGCCAATGGCCGGGCGATGACGCTCGAGTCGAAAAGCGGCTTCGTGCGTGTGGTCGCTCGTCGGGACAATCATGTGATTGTCGGCTGGCAGGCGGTGG
The DNA here is from genome assembly GCF_030417915.1 of Pseudomonas sp. C32. Classification (NCBI taxonomy): domain Bacteria; kingdom Pseudomonadati; phylum Pseudomonadota; class Gammaproteobacteria; order Pseudomonadales; family Pseudomonadaceae; genus Pseudomonas; species Pseudomonas sp. C32. Next base: position 283,213 of record NZ_JAUHUK010000003.1, read on the forward strand.
GGGTTGGCGTGTCGGAATTGTCGACGGCGTTTGCGCAGAGCCTTGAAATGGGTGCGCGGCTGGAAGACATCGGCGGCACCATCCATGCCCATCCGACGCTGGGTGAAGCGGTGCAGGAAGCGGCTTTGCGGGCCTTGGGGCATGCGCTGCATCTGTGATTCAAAGCACGCTCTAACTCTGTAGGAGCCGACTTGCTGGCGATGGCGGTCAATCTGATACACCGCGCCGCATTGATCGCTGGCAAGCCAGCTCCTACAGGGATCGCAATCTGGGCTGCGAAATAGGCCCGGAATGAAGTATTGTTGTCCCCATCCAAAAAACGTCAGAAGCCTTGAACCGTTTCGACGGTTGTTCAGTGATAGAGGGTGTCATGGGTAACGAAAGCATCAATTGGGACAAGCTGGGTTTTGACTACATCAAGACCGACAAACGCTATCTGTCGTATTTTCGCAATGGCGAGTGGGACAAGGGCACCCTGACCGAAGATAACGTGCTGCACATCAGCGAAGGCTCCACGGCCCTTCACTATGGCCAGCAGTGCTTCGAAGGCATGAAGGCCTATCGTTGCAAGGATGGCTCGATCAACCTGTTCCGCCCAGACCAGAACGCACTGCGCATGCAGCGCAGCTGCGCCCGCCTGCTGATGCCGCAGGTCGAAACCGAGCAGTTCATCGAAGCCTGTAAAGAAGTGGTCCGCGCCAACGAACGTTTCATCCCGCCTTACGGCACCGGCGGCGCGCTGTACCTGCGCCCGTTCGTGATCGGCGTGGGTGACAACATCGGCGTGCGTACCGCCCCCGAGTTCATCTTCTCGATCTTCTGCATTCCGGTCGGCGCCTACTTCAAGGGCGGCCTGACCCCGCACAACTTCCAGATTTCCAGCTACGACCGCGCCGCGCCTCAAGGTACCGGCGCCGCCAAGGTCGGTGGCAACTACGCCGCCAGCCTGATGCCGGGCTCCAAGGCCAAGAAAGCCCACTTCGCCGACGCCATCTACCTGGATCCGATGACCCACACCAAGATCGAGGAAGTCGGTTCGGCCAACTTCTTCGGGATCACCCACGACAACAAGTTCGTGACCCCGAACTCGCCATCGGTACTGCCGGGCATCACCCGTCTGTCGCTGATCGAGCTGGCCAAGACCCGTCTGGGCCTGGAAGTGATTGAAGGCGACGTGCTGATCGACAAACTGTCGGACTTCAAGGAAGCCGGTGCCTGCGGTACCGCAGCCGTAATCACGCCAATCGGCGGCATCGACTACAACGACCATCTGCACGTGTTCCACAGCGAAACCGAAGTCGGCCCGGTCACCCAGAAGCTCTACAAAGAGCTGACCGGCGTGCAAACCGGCGACATCGAAGCGCCAGCGGGCTGGATCGTCAAGGTTTGACCTGACGCCAGACGCACAAAAGCCCCCCATCGGGTGACCGATGGGGGGCTTTTTCATGGCTAAAAATCGTCCAAACGCGGCCCACTCCCCGGAGCTGCCGAAGGCTGCGATCTTTTACCATCACGCTCAATGGGCAACTCAATCCCAAACCGCCCCGCGATCTCCTTTCGTCCCAACACCGTCAATGCCAGTGCACGGCTATCGAGATCCTGCGTCACCCACTTGCGCCTGAGCGCCACTTGCAACAAAGCCGCTCCCAGCGATCCACCCAGATGCGGCCGGCGCATGCTCCAGTCCAGGCAAGGGCAGGCAAAGCGGCGACGTAGCGTGTTCAAATCCTGCACGGCAACACCCAGTCCTTCAAACATTGCCGTACCGCTGTCGCTCAAGCGATAGGCCTGTTCGTCGATTTCCTGCAGCCACCCCGCGTCAATCAGACGGTCGTGCAACAGCACCGCCAGGGTTCCGGCCATGTGGTCGTAGCACGTGCGAGCGAATTGCAGACGGTCCGGTGTGTGCGATTTGAATGTCGGCGCGGTGTTCTGGCCGATCACCATCAGTGCTTCGAGCGCCTGGGCCACGCGCTTGTCCGCCAGGCTGTAATAACGATGACGCCCCTGTGCGTGCAAGCGGATCAGCGCCAACTCCTTAAGTTTCGCCAAATGGGCACTGGCGGTCGACGCGCTGACCTCGGCCACCGCCGCCAACTCCGTGCTGGTACGAGCGTGGCCGTCCATCAACGAACAGAGGATTTTCGTCCGTGCGGGTTCCGCAATGGCCGCAGCGACCTGCGAAACGCCGATGTCGTGTTGTTCTGCACTCATACTTCGCTCCCGGACGAATCAACGCCTTTTCCGACTGGAGATAGTAGCAACACTTTCCAACAACAAAAGGCTGCGAACCATGGACCCGATTCTCGCCGCGACCCACGCCGACCCTTATCCCTATTACGCACAACTGCGCGCCGAGGGCGGATTGGTTTTCCACTCGCAACTGAATGTATGGGTCGCCAGCAGCGCCCAAGCGGTGGCTGCGGTACTGGCAAATCCCGTTTGCCACGTGCGGCCCTCAAACGAACCGGTGCCCCATGCGATTGCCAATGGCATGGCCGGCAAGGTATTTGGCCAACTGATGCGGATGAATGAGGGGGAACGCCAACGCTGCCCAAGGTCGGCGATTGCACCGGGTCTGAAAGGAATCGATGCACAGGAAGTCGAGGCGCTGGTCGGCGCGCGGTTGATCACGGCGGACGCCGCAGGCCTGTACAACGCCATGTTCCGGGGACCGGCCTGTGTAATGGCAGCCCTGCTGGGGTACTCCCCCGCTCAAGGTCGAGCCATCAGCGAACTGACGAGGGACTTCGTTGCGTGCCTGTCGCCCTTGAGCACTCACACTCAACTGACCGCCGCCCACGCTGCTGCAGAACAGCTGAGCGGCTACTTTGTCGAGCTTCTGGAGGATCCCGACAACCACAGCCCTTTGCTCAGTGGCATCCGCCAGCGCTTTACCGGTGGCACGCCAGAAATGCTAATCGCCAACTTGATCGGCCTGTTCTCCCAAACCTTTGAGGCGACCGCCGGACTGATCGGCAACGCGATCCTGACACTGATAAAGAACCCATCAGTGCTCCGCGAACCCGCGCAAGTCGACGACCTGCTGGCCGAAGTCCAGCGCTTCGACCCGCCCGTCCAGAACACCCGACGCTTCGTCGCCGCCCCGTGCGAAATCAACGGCATCAGCCTCAAGACAGGAGACGCGATCCTGGTGCTGCTGGCCTCGGCCAACCGCGACCCACTGCTCAACAACAACCCCGATGCCTTTATCCTGAACCGTCCAAACCGCCGCAGCTTTACCTTCGGCACCGGACACCACCAATGCCCGGGGCAAAGCCTGGCTTTGAGTATCGCCAGCGCGACGTTGCGACAGATTTTGAAGACAAAACCGGTGCTGGAACGGCTGAGCTGGGATTACCGGCCGTCCTTGAATGGGCGAGTTCCGGTGTTTAGCGACACAAGGCAGGTTTGATCGGCAATCAACCCAACTCCCCCACCCGCCCGGCATCCGGCCAAAACAACGCTGCCTGCCCTTTGCGCTGGCCATTGCGGTCAATCAGCGTCCACACTTTGCCTTCATGAATCATGAAGGCATTGCCCGCCTTGTCTACCCGATAGCCGCTGTAACCATGGGCAATGCCGTGGGCCGTGACCTGTTCGAGCAATGTCTGGCGCATGGCACGGTCGAGCGGCGAAGCGCTGAAGCGCGACGGCATGCCGAGGAATTCGGAGCGCGGGTATTTGAAGCAGGCCAGGGTCTGTTGGTTGGCGTAGAAAAACAGCGGATCGTCTTCGGTGCCGTGGGCTAACAGACTGTAGGGCGCGTGCGCATGAAGCCAGTGCAGGCGCCCGGTCGGGCTCAATGAGTCCGGAGCCGGCAGGTTTTTCCCGGTCCAATGCCGATAGGAGGCGTCGATCAGCTCAATCGCCGCGGTGTACTCCTCGTTCAGCAACCCTTCCGGGCAATCACGATCAATCATCGCGCGTCAGCACTTCCAGCAACTCGATCTCGAAAATCAGGTTCGAGTTCGGCGGGATCTTGCCCATGCTGCGCTCGCCATACGCCAGATGCGCCGGCACCAGCAGCTTGCGTTTGCCGCCGACCTGCATGCCCGTGATGCCTTGGTCCCACCCCTTGATGACTCGCCCTGTGCCAATCACGCACTGGAAAGGTTTGCCACGGCTGTAGGAAGAGTCGAATTCGCTGCCGTCTTCCAGCCAACCACGATACTGGGTGGTGATCAAAGCGCCTTTGCTGGCGGCTTTACCGTCGCCCACCTGAAGATCAATTATCTGAAGCTCGTCATTCATTGAATTTCACTCGTATGCTCACTCGCCCAAAAGGGCCTGATGGGCGCCGTTTTCCCAGATTTGCCTGCGATTGGCAACCGTCCCGTTTCGGTCCGGAAGCTAAAGTGAATACTGCCTGCTCTGCGCCGCGCAATGGTGTCTCCTGCGGACAGTGGATCTTCAGCAACCCGAACCCTTATCCTTGACGCCCCGCCGTACCAAGTTGATGGAGTTTCTGTTCATGCCCCATGAAGGCAATCTGCTGCAAGCCGCTGTCGTGTTTCTGTGCGCGGCCGTGCTGATCGTGCCCCTGGCCAAGCGCCTGCAACTGGGAGCGGTGCTGGGTTATCTGTTTGCCGGGGTGATCATTGGCCCTTCGGTGCTGGGGCTTATCGACAATCCGCAGAGCGTCGCCAATATCTCCGAACTCGGTGTGGTGCTGCTGCTGTTCATCATTGGCCTGGAACTGTCACCGCGACGCTTGTGGGTGATGCGCAAGTCGGTGTTCGGTGTGGGTTTGGCGCAGGTGTTGCTGACCGGTTCGACGATTGGCGTCGTAGCGCTGTTTGTCTTCGGTCAACCGTTGAACAGTGCGATCGTTCTGGGCCTTGGCCTGGCGTTGTCGTCCACCGCATTCGGCCTGCAAAGCCTGGCCGAGCGCAAGGAGTTGACCAGCCCCCACGGGCGGCTGGCGTTTGCGATTCTGCTGTTCCAGGACATTGCTGCGATCCCGCTGATCGCCATGGTGCCGTTGCTCGCCGGGGGCAGTCACAGCGCCAGTGCCGCCGAAAACCTGAACCACGGCTTGCAGGTGTTGGCCAGCATCGCGGTAGTGGTGGTCGGCGGACGTTATCTGCTGCGCCCGATCTTTCGCGTGGTGAGCAAAGCCGCGCTGCCTGAAGTGTTCACCGCCACGGCGTTGCTGGTAGTGATCGGCACCGCGTGGCTCATGGAATTGGCCGGTATTTCCATGGCCCTGGGGGCCTTTTTGGCCGGCCTGCTGTTGGCGGACTCCGAATACCGTCACGAACTGGAATCGCAGATCGAACCCTTCAAGGGCCTGTTGTTGGGGCTGTTTTTCATCAGCGTCGGCATGGGCGCCAACCTGAACCTGTTGCTGAGTGCGCCGATCACGGTGCTGGGCCTGACCCTGCTGTTGATTGCAATCAAGCTGCCGTTGCTGTTTATCGTCGGTCACCTGGCCGGTGGTTTGAACAAGGTCAGCGCGATTCGTCTGGGGATCGTGCTGGCGGCCGGCGGTGAATTTGCCTTCGTGGTGTTCAAGATCGGTCGCGACCATGAGCTGTTCGTGCCGCAGATGTACGACCTGCTGGTGTTGACGATCACCCTGTCGATGGCCGTGACACCTCTGTTACTGCTGGTGTGCGCGCGGCTGGTCAGCCCGAAAGTGCAACCGGTCGAAGTGCCGGAGAAATTCCGTGAAATCGATACCGACGCCCCGCGGGTGGTCATCGCCGGTATGGGCCGCATGGGGCAGATCGTTGCGCGGATCCTGCGGGCGCAGAACATCAAGTTCGTCGCCCTCGACACCTCGGTGGAAACCATCGAGCTGTCGCGCAGCTTTGGTGGTGTGCCGGTGTTCTACGGCGACCCGATGCGCCCGGAGATCCTCAACGCGGCCAAAGTGGGGGAAGCCGAGTTTTTCGTGATTGCTACCGATGATCCGGACACCAACATCAAAACGGCTGAACTGGTGCGCAAACTCTATCCGCACATGAAAATCATCGCCCGCGCCCGCAACCGCCAACACGTGCACCGCTTGATGGACGTCGGTGCACACGCGGTGCGCGAGACCTTTTACTCGAGCCTGGAAATGAGCCGGCAAACCCTGATCGGCCTCGGGTTGACCCAGGCCCAGGCCGATGCACGGATCAAGCGTTTCAAGCATCACGATGAACAGGTGCTCGAAGCCCAGCATGCCGTGTATGACGACGCGGCGAAGGTTCTGCAAACGGCACAGGAAGCGCGGGCGGAACTGGCGCGCTTGTTTGAGTCCGATGAGCTCGAAGAGCGAGCGGGAAGCAAAACAAGGACACCTCAATGAGTGACGCTGACTCGTCTTCGCCCGCGCTCAAGGAAATCTTCAACGTCAAGCGCCTCGAGCACATCGCCACCGAGATGACGGCGGTCTATCCCGGGTTCGACGCCAAGGCGTTCCTGACACTGACCCAGTCCGGCCTGGCGGACCTGAGCGTGATGCAGCGCATGGCCCGGGTCAGCGAATGCCTGCACGCGGTGTTGCCGCTAGATTACACAGCATCGCTGGAGGTCCTGCGCGCCCTCGCCCCGCGCCTGAACAGCGGCTTCGTCAGCATGTGCCTGCCGCACTACGTCGCCCGCTACGGCGGCCATGCGTTCGAGCAGTCGATGGATGCGCTCAAATATTTCACCTGCTTCGGCTCCTCGGAGTTTGCGATCCGCTACTTTCTGCGCAGCGACTTCGAGCGTTCGCTCAAGCTGATGCATGACTGGTCGCTGGATGACAACGAACACGTACGACGTCTGGCCAGCGAAGGCTGCCGACCGCGCCTGCCTTGGTCGTTTCGTCTGGAACAGGTCCAGGCTGACCCGCGCCTCGCCGTAAAAATCCTCGACAATCTGAAGGCCGACACCAGCCTTTACGTACGCAAATCCGTGGCCAATCACCTCAACGACATCACTAAGGACCATCCCGAGTGGGTGCTGGAGTTGATCGAAGGCTGGTCGCTGGATAACAAACACACCGCGTGGATCGCCAAACATGCCTTGCGCAGCCTGATCAAACAGGGCAACCCGCGTGCGTTGGCGATTATTGGTGCGGGTGGCAAGCCAGAAGTGGACATCAGCGAGTTACAGATCAATCCGCCGGTGATGGGTCTGGGGGAAAAGATCACCCTGTCCTTTGTCGTCAAATCCACGGTTGAGGACAGTCAGCGTCTGGTGATCGATTACGCCATCGATTACGTCAAAGCCAACGGCAGCACGTCGGCGAAGGTGTTCAAGCTCAAGACGCTGACACTGCCCGGCATGGCCAGCGAAACCGTCAGCCGGGGGCAACAGATCAAGGAACTCACGACGCGCCGGCATTATGCGGGCGTTCACGCCGTGCACATCATGGTGAATGGGGAACGGTTGGCCAGTACACAATTCGAGATCGTTTGACTGCATTTCTTCGTTAGAACCGGACCTGTAGGAGCTGGCTTGCCGGCGAATGGGCCTTGAACATGATGAAAACCTTGAGACCTCTTCGCCGGCAAGCCGGCTCCTACAGGGGATTGGGGGGCAGTAGCAGGGCTTGCTCCCGCTCACACAACTCCACCACATAATCCCACAGCACCCTTAGCCGCACAGACTTGTGCAGCTCGCGGCGGGTGCTGATCCAGTAGCTGCGCTGGATGCTTTCGTCCGGCAGCAGCGGTACCAGTCCCGGATCGTCGCTGGCCATGTAACACGGCAGCACCGCGATCCCCAACCCCGACCGCGCCGCTTGTTGTTGGGCGATCACGCTGGTGCTGTGGAACACCACCTGCGGGTTACGGCAGAAGCTGTTGAGGAACATCAATTCCTGGCTGAACAGCAAATCATCGACATAACCGATCCACGCGTGGCGCCCAAGGTCTTCGCGGCTGCGCAGCGGTGGCGAACGGTCGAGATAAGCCTGGCTGGCATAGAGCGCCAGGCGATAGTCCGTGAGCTTGCGGGTGACCAGCATGTCGGCGGACGGGCGTTCGAGGTGGATGCTGATCTCCGCCTCACGGTTGAGGATGCTGACAAAGCGCGGCACCGCCACCAACTCCACTTCCAGCCCCGGGTAGCGCTCGAACAAGCCGTTCATGCGACTGGCCAGGAACATGATGCCCAGCCCTTCCGTCACCCCGACACGGATCTTGCCCAGTGGCGCCGTGGACTGGGTGATTTCTTCCTGCGCCAGCAACGCGACGTTTTCCATGGCCTCGGCGTGTTTAAGCAACGCTTCGCCGGCCGGGGTCAGTTCATAGCCTTGGGCGTGTTGAACAAACAACGCCGTGCCGAGGCTCTTTTCGATGGCTTCGATGTGCCGCGCCACGGTGGCGTGCGTCGTGTTCAACCGGCGTGCCGCCGTAAGCAAACGCCCGCTGCGCTGCAATTCGAGGAAAAACCGCAAGTCGTTCCAGTCAAACATGATTCGTCCCTGGTTGTTCGCTGTGGATGGGCTGTTTAAAAACGCACAGCCGCTGCGCAAAAACTAACATTCTTTTGACGAAAGCTAACAACTAGGATGACAGGCAACAAGAACAACAAACGAGGTCAGGGATGCAGACTTCCCTTGATGAATACGACTTCATCGTGGTCGGGGCCGGGCCGGCCGGGTGTTTGCTGGCCAATCGACTGTCGGGCGATCCGCAGCACCGCGTGCTGTTGCTCGAAGCCGGGGGCCGCGACAACTATGCGTGGATTCACATCCCCGTGGGTTACCTGTTCTGCATCGGCAACCCGCGCACCGACTGGTGCTTCAAGACCGAGGCGCAACCGGGCCTGCAAGGCCGCGCCCTGAGCTATCCGCGCGGCAAAGTACTGGGCGGCTGCTCTTCGATCAACGGCATGATCTACATGCGTGGCCAGGCCGGGGACTACGACGGCTGGGCGGCCGACGGCAATCCGGGATGGGCCTGGCAGGACGTGCTGCCGCTGTTCAAGAAAAGCGAAAACCACTTTGCCGGTGATTCTGAGTTTCACGGCGCCAGCGGCGACTGGCGGGTCGAGCGCCAGCGTCTGTCCTGGCCGATCCTCGATGCCTTTCGTAACGCCGCCGAACAAAGCGGCATTGCCAGCATCGATGACTTCAACCAGGGCGACAACGAAGGTTGCGGCTACTTTCAGGTCAATCAGAAGGCCGGTATTCGCTGGAATGCGGCCAAGGCGTTTCTCAAACCGGCTCGGCATCGACCCAATCTCACCGTGCTGACCGGCGTTGAAGTCGACCGCGTACTGCTGGAAAACGGCCGGGCGGCGGCAGTTAGTGCCCGCTGGCAAGATCAGGCCAGGACCTTCAAGGCGCGCAAGGAAATCATCCTGTGCGCGGGCTCCGTCGGGTCGCCGAGCATCCTGCAACGTTCCGGTATCGGACCGCGTCCGTTGCTGGAGCGACTGGGGATCGGCATCGCCCATGAGCTGTCCGGCGTGGGCGCCAATCTGCAGGATCACCTGCAGTTGCGGCTGATCTACAAACTGGAAAACGCCCGCACCCTGAATCAAATCGCGGGCAGCCTGTGGGGCAAGATGGGCATGGGCCTGCGCTACCTCTATGACCGCAGCGGCCCGCTGTCCATGGCGCCGAGTCAGCTCGGTGCATTCGCCCGTTCCGGCCCGGAACAGACTTCAGCGAACCTTGAGTACCACGTGCAACCGCTGTCGCTGGAGCGCTTTGGCGAACCGCTGCATGCGTTCCCGGCGTTTACGGCGTCGGTCTGCGACCTGCGTCCGCAAAGCCGTGGCCGGGTGGAAATCCGCTCCGCCGATCCGCAGGAAGCGCCGCTGATTCAACCCAATTACCTGAGTCATCCGGAGGATTTGCGCGTCGCCGCCGACGCGATCCGGCTGACCCGACGCATCGTGGCCGCCCCGGCCCTGAAGGCATTCAAACCGGTCGAGTACCTGCCCGGTGACAGCCTGCAAAGCGAAGAACAACTGCACGAAGCCGCCGCCCGAATCGGTACGACGATTTTCCATCCGGTGGGCACCTGCCGCATGGGCAACGACGCCGCTGCGGTGGTCGATGCCCAACTGCGCGTGCACGGCATCCCCGGCCTGCGCATCGCCGATGCCTCGATCATGCCGCGCATCACCTCGGGCAACACCTGCTCACCGACGTTGATGATTGCCGAGAAAGCGGCACAGATGATCCTTAACCCAGACACAAGGAGCGTGAAGCAGTCAATGGAACTGTCAGCAAACGCCTGAACTCGGTACACAAACATGTAGGAGCCGGCTTGCTGGCGAAAGCGGCGCATCAGTCAACGTTGATGTCGACTCACGGTCGCCTTCGCCGGCAAGCCGGCGCCTACAGGGATGTCCGATGCATCGACAGCGGCACCCGCCCACAAGGCAGGTGCCGACAGTGGAACAACAAAAACAATCACTGTGAGGGATACCGGTATGTCAGAGAACGTTCAAACCCTGGAAGCCGTGCGCAGCGCGGGCACCAGTCAGGAAACCCAGAAAGTCATCTTTGCCTCCTCCCTCGGGACGGTCTTCGAGTGGTATGACTTTTTCCTCTACGGCGCCCTCGCGGCGGTGATCAGCAAACAGTTTTTCGCCGGGGTCAACGACACCACGGCGTTCATTTTTGCCCTGATGGCGTTCGCCGCCGGTTTCGTCGTGCGACCATTCGGTGCGCTGGTGTTCGGTCGGTTGGGAGACATGATCGGACGCAAATACACCTTCCTCGCCACCATCGTCCTCATGGGCCTGGCGACGTTCTGCGTCGGGTTGCTGCCGACTTACGCCAGCATCGGCATCGCCGCGCCGATCATTCTGGTGGTGCTGCGCATGCTTCAGGGCCTGGCCTTGGGCGGTGAATACGGCGGCGCTGCCACTTATGTCGCAGAGCACGCGCCCATCGGCAAGCGTGGTTTCCACACCAGCTGGATTCAGTCGACCGCGACCCTCGGCTTGCTGCTGTCGCTGCTGGTGGTACTGGGCTGCCGTTACTTCACGGGCGACCAGTTCGAAGTCTGGGGCTGGCGCATTCCGTTCCTGTTTTCCATCGTGCTGCTGGGCATCTCGACCTGGATCCGCATGAGCCTGCACGAATCGCCGGCCTTCGTGAAAATGAAAGAAGAAGGCAAGCTGTGCAAACAGCCGATTCGTGAGTCGTTCGGCAAATGGGAAAACCTCAAAGTCGTCTTGATTGCCCTGTTCAGCATCAACGCCGGACAAGCGGTGACCTTTTACGCTGCGCAATTTTACGTGCTGTTCTTCCTCACCCAGTTCCTGAGGATGGACCCGGCGGTGGCCAATGGCTTGCTGATCATCAGCGTGACCATCGGTGCGCCGTTCTTCATCTTCTTCGGCTGGCTGTCGGACAAGGTCGGGCGTAAACCGGTATTAATGCTGGGGCTGTTACTCGCCACCGCTTTGTACTTCCCGATCTTCAAGACCCTGGCCCACTACGCCAACCCGGCCATCGACCAGGCCAGCCGTCAGGCGCCGATAACCGTGATGGCCGACCCGGCGACCTGCACATTCCAGTTCGACCCGGTGGGCAAGGCGAAATTTGATAGCCCGTGCGACAAGGTCAAGACCTTCCTGGTCAAGCAAGGCCTGCCGTACCAAAGCGCAGCGGCCCCGGCCGGCAGCGACGTGCAGATCAGTATTGGTGACGTGAAGATCGACGGCTTCGACGAAGCGGCCCTGCGCGGCGCCGTGACCCTCGCCGGTTACCCGCAGCAGGCGGACCTGCAGCAGATCAACAAACCGATGATCGTCGCGCTGATCGTGGCGCTGATCATCATTTCCGCCATGTGCTACGGCCCACTGGCGGCGCTGATGGTCGAGCTGTTCCCGACCCGCATCCGCTACACCTCGATGTCCCTGCCCTACCACATCGGCAACGGCTGGTTCGGCGGTTTCCTGCCGACCGTGTCGTTCGCGCTGGTGGTGTACACCGGGGATATTTTCTACGGGCTTTGGTACCCGGTGGTGATCACCGGGGTGAGTCTGGTGGTGGGGATGATCTGTTTGCGAGAGACGCGTAACGTCGATCTGGACAAGAACTGAGATCGACCCGAATCCTGTAGGAGCGAGCCTGCTCGCGATGGTCGTAAACGAAAACGCGTGTTGTCTGGATAAACACGGCGTTCTCGAGTCCATCGCGAGCAGGCTCGCTCCTACACGGGCAGTGCCAATGAAAAAAATCGCGTTTAAACCTCGGCGTCGAGCAACTCGAACTTCACTTGATCCGGGTAGAACGCCACATATCCTTTAATCTGATCGACAGACACCTTGGGGTTCTCATAACTCCACACCGCATTCGCACCTTCATGCCCCGGCACCTGCAAGCTGAAATAGCTGGCATCGCCCTTGAAGGGGCAATAGCTGGTGTGATCGGTGCGGGCGAAATACTTCTCGTCGATGTCCTCGCGCGGCACGTAGTACACCGGCGGGTAATTGGCCTCCAGCAGTACCAATGCCCGCGCCGAAGCGGCCACCTGGATACCGTGAAACTTCACCAACAAACAGCCAGGCTGCTCGGCGATGGTGATGACAGGGCTAGGACCGGAGCTTTTCATGGAAAACGTTCCTCATGACGGTGATGGACCTGTAGGCAAGGCTGCCGGTGACGGTGGCAGCGCCGAAACCTATGAATGCCGACCTATCAGGTATAACCCAAGTTCCGCCATTTCGACGGCTTCACAGCCGAACGGGAGCCCTGCGCTTCAAGCATTCAATTGCGCCAGATAAGTCCAGGGATAGATGCCCCGCTCGTGGCCATCGCTGAACACCAACTGCACGCCATAGCCTTGCGGGTTCAATTCGATGACCCGAACCCGTGCATCGACCATCGGCGTCAGGCCCTGCAAACGAAAGGCTCGGCATTGCGAGCACGGGCACTGGCGGCGCAGCTCGGCGTGGTCGAGCCGTTGTTCGCGACCGTCCGGCCAGTTCAGGCGCAATTGCCGAGCGCTTGTCGAATTTCCCACTGACAGCGGACTCATTGAAGTTGACTCAAGGCGATGCGCACCGCTTTGCGCACCTCAGGATCACCATCGTCCTGCGCGGCTTGCAACGCGGCGATGGCCCGTTGATCGCTCAATTCGCCCAAGGCCAACGCCGCTTCCTTGCGCAGGTTGCTGATGCGGTGGCCGAGGGTTTCGATCAGCGCATCGAGCGCGGGGGCATAGCGCAAACGACCGAGACTGCGGGTGGCGCGCAAACGCACTTGCCAATAATCGTCGCCCAAGGCCTGGACCAGGGCCGGGCCGGCGTCGATGTGTCCGACCTTGCCCAAAGTGGTGGCGGCTTCTTCGCGCACTTGCCAGGCCTGATCCTGCAATGCCTGGCGCAGTGCCGGCAGCACCTGAGCGTCAGATGCCAGACCGAGGGCACCGGTAGCGGCGCGGCGCACTTCCGTGTCCGGATCATCGCTGGCCAATTGCGCCAATGCCGGCAAGGCTTCGAGTTGCTTGAGCCAGCCCAGCACGCCGACGGCTTCGCGGCGTACGCCAGCGTCCTCATCGTTCAGCGCGTTGGCAGCCGCCGTAGCGGCATCGGCGCAACGCAGCTCGCGCAATGCCCGGAACGCGGCAATGCGCACACGGAGGTCGGCATGCCCGGTCCACGGCAGAATCACCCGCCCCGCCGCTGCACTTTTCAGCAGGCTGAGGCTTTGTGCCGCGGCGGCCTGCACCGCTTCGCTCGGATCGGTCAGCGCCTGACACAACGCCTGAACCACCGGTTCATCCTCCCAGGCTTCGAGCAAGCGCGCGGCCTCGGCGCGGACCTCTTCGGTCGGGTCCTGAGAGAGTCGATCCACCAGCCACAGCAGGCCGTCCGGTTCTTCAAGGTCAGCCAGTTCGATCAGGGCAATCCGGCGCACGCCGGGGTCCTCATCGGTCAGACGTGGTTGCAGGGCGAGAATGTCGGCGTTGTCGGTTACAGCAAAAAGTGAGGTCATAGGGCAAACCGCGGCAGTTTGTTTTCAGGAGGCAGTCCGAGAGGGTTCAGGCGTGGCAGCTGCCGACCGTCTTCGTGACGCAGGAGTTCGAGGCAATGGCGCTTCAAGCGTGAAAATTCGTGGCTCGTCACCAATTCGGTGGTGCGAGGCCGGGGGAAATCGAGGCGCAGGTCTTCGATGATGCGGCCCGGTCGTGAGCTCATGACCAACAGCCGGTCGGCAAGGAACAGCGCTTCGTCGATGTCATGGGTGACAAACACCACGGTGGTGCGGATGCGCGTCCAGATATCCAGCAGCAGTTCTTGCATATTCAAGCGGGTCAAGGCGTCGAGGGCACCGAACGGTTCGTCCATCAGCAACAGCCGCGGACGATTGACCAGCACCCGGGCGATTTCCACCCGTTGTTGCATGCCGCCGGAAAGCTGATCCGGCCATCGCTCGGCAAAGCCTTCAAGGCCCACCAGCGCGAGGATTTCGTCGGCGGCTTTATGCCGTTCGACTTTGCCGATACCGCGCATTTTCAGCCCGAAAGCGACGTTGTCGCGCACCGTGCGCCACGGGAACAGCGTGTGTTGCTGAAACACCATGCCGCGCTGCGGCGAGGGGCCGGACACCGCCGCGCCATCCACCGTGAGCGTTCCGGCACGCGGCTGCAAGTGACCGGCCAGCGCGCCGAGCAACGTGGATTTGCCGCAACCGGACGGCCCGAGAATGCACACGAACTGCCCCGGTTCGATCTGGCAATCGAGGCCCTGTACGGCTTCGAACGCCGCGTGGCCTTCGCCCAGGCTGATCGACAAGCCGCGAATATCTATTCGCCCTTCAGGGTGTTGAAACGCGCTCATCAGCTTTTCCCTCGTGGACGGTGCCAAGGCGTGAACAGCCCGCCCAGGCGTTTGATCAACAGGCTGCTGCCCATCCCCAACACCCCGATCAGCAACATGCCGACGACAATGTCGGCGTAGTTCTGGATGGTGTACGACTCCCAGGTGTAGTAACCGATGCCGTACTGGCCAGAGATCATTTCTGCCGTCACCAGGCAGAACCACGACGTGCCCATGCCGATGGCGAGGCCAGTGATGATGCTGGGCGCAGCACCGGGCAAGATCACTTCCAGCAGGATTGCCCGGCGCCCTGCCCCGAGGCTTTTCGCCGAGGCGATCAGCCGTGGATCGACGCCTTCGACGCCGTGCACGGTGTTGAGCAGAATCGGGAACAACGCGCCGGTGAAGGTGATGAACACCATCGACAGCTCGGATGACGGGAACATCAGGATCGCCAGGGGAATCCAAGCCACCGCCGGGATCGGGCGCAGCACTTCCAGCGGCGGCAGCAAAACGTCTTCGGCCCATTTCGAGCGCCCGATGGCCAGGCCCAGAGCGATACCGATGATCAGCGCAGCGAGGTAACCGGCGAACACCCGGCCGAGGCTGCTGCTCAGGTGTCGGCCGAGCTTGCCGGAGTCGCCCAGCCCCAGTGCGGCCTCGATCACGGCCAGCGGGGTCGGGACGTTGGCGAAGGTCACCAGGCCGAGGTTCCAGTGGTGGCTGGCGGCGAGTTGCCAGAACAAAAGGCAGAGCAGCAGTGAAGCGGCTCTGGGTATCCAGCGTGAATAGGATCGGTACACAGTTATTCCTCTCAACCAAAAAACCCGTAGGAGCTGGCTTGCCGGCGATAGCGGTAGTTAAGTCGACATCAATGTTGAATGTCCGTCAGCAATCGCCGGCAAGCCGGCTCCTACAGGGTTAGCGGGTGGCGACGGCCTGCGTTGTGGCATCGGTAAAGTCAAAGACCTTGCCGCCCTGCGCCGTGGCGTACTGCTGGGCCTGGCCCTTGAGCAGGAACGCGCTCAAACGCCCTTTCGCATCACTGGCAAACCACGCCTGATCCGCCAGCAATTTGATCCCGCTGTCGCTGGCCTGGGCATACACCGCGCGGATGTTTTTGCCTTCTTGCTTGAGGCTGGCCAGTGCGGCGAACGCTGATTCCGCCGAGGCGTACTGGCGGACTTTCGGCTCGCCACGCACCCAGATTTCGGCCACACGGCTGAAGTCGGTGATGGCTTTTCCGCTCGCCGCATCGCTCGCCTTCAGTGGCGTTTGTGCGTAGTTGGCCAATTGCGCGGTGTAGTCCAGGTTTGAGGCTTTGAAGGCGGTGCGGATGTATTGGTCGTCGATGAAGCTGTTCAGATCGAGTCCGCGATCGGCTTTCTTCAACAGCTTGAGCGTATCGATAGCCGTGCCCACGGCCTGGCGGTATTCCGGTTTCCAGCTCAGGTCGCGGGTTTGCACACCCAGCGGGCCGTGGAACAGGTAGTTGACCTCGGCATCGACGCCGGTGACCTTGGCGATCAGTTCGCTGTACTTCTCCGGTTCCGCGGCCAACAGCTGATTGGCCTCGATGCTTGCCCGCAAGTAAGCGACGACGATTTCCGGGTACTTTTTCGCGTAGGCCTGGTCGACCAGCGCGCCGTGGAATGTCGGCGCTGCGGCCTGCGAACCGTCGTAGATCTTGCGGGCGAAACCACGGCTCGGGAACAGCTCGGCAAACGGCACGAAGTCTGCGTGAGCGTCGATCTTGCCGGCCTGCAATGCGGAGCCTGCGACTTCCGGTGGCTGGGCGATGATGTTCACATCTTTCAACGGATCCCAGCCTTGAGCCGCCACGGCACGCAGCAACATGCCATGGGCGGTGGACGCGAACGGCACGGAAATGGTCTTGCCTTTGAGCTCTGCCAGCGATTGCACGCCCGACGCACTCGGCACCACGATGCCGTTGCCGCTGCCTTGTGTGCTGCCCGACAGCACGCTGATAAACAGGCTGTGCTTGCCGGCCGTTTCAAACGCCACGCCGTTGAAAGCACCGGGGAAATCGGCCATGGCGCCGAAGTCGAGTTTGCCGGCCACCATTTCATTGGTCAGGGGTGCGCCGCTGGTGAAGTTCTTCCACTGCACCTCGTACTTCGCATCTTTGTATGGGCCGTCGTGGGGCAGGTATTTGTCCAGCAGGCCCAGCTCGCGAATCAACAGACCGCCAGCGGCGCAGTTGATCGTGGTGTCCTGGGTGCCGATGGCAATGCGGATGGTTTCGGCCGAGGCCGACAAGGTGAATGACGCCAGTACCAGACCGGCAAAAGCTGCACGCAACATGAGTGTTTCCCCTCGAATCATTTATAGGATGTTCGTCTCCGCCACGATCAGGGCGCGGTGGGAAACGAGGGGTGTTTTTGAATCAGGCGTCCGGTGGTGGCCGGATGGCGGTTTTTTCGTTGTCTGGGCTGGCCTCCATCCCCCTGTAGGAGCCGGCTTGCTGGCGATGGAGTGTCAACTGAATCGATGGTGACTGGCACGCCATCGCCAGCAAGCCGGCTCCTACAAGTTTCTTGTTTCAGCGCAAGAGGTACGGAATTTCGACTTTCACAGCGCCCGTCGGGCAGTCTTTTTCACAGGGCATGCAGTACCAGCATTCATCAAACGCCATGTAGGCCTTTTGCGTGGCCGGGTTGATCGCCAGCAGGTCCATCGGGCAGACGTCGACGCACACGGTGCAGCCTTTGTGGGCGATGCATTTGTCCTCGTCGACGGTGACGGGGGCGTTGGAACGGAAGAAGATTTCCTGGGCTTGATAGGCCATTTCACGGTCTCTCTCTTGGGTGATGCTCAGGCGGCATCGGCGCGGACTCGCAGTCGGTCGTAGATCTGCATTTCTTCGGCGTCCAGCGCAATGATGTAAGGCTCCACGGCTTTCTTGAAACTGGTCATCAGGCCGTTTTCATCCTTCTTCAGATGGCAATGGCAGAACCAGTCGCTGTCGTCGCGTTGCGGGTGATCGACCCGATAGTGATAGAGCCCCCAACGGCTTTCAGCGCGGAACAATGAAGCGCGGGCAGCCATTTCGGCGCAGTCGCGGATCATGCTGACTTCCATCGCACGCATCAGTTCGTGGGCGTTGTGCGCCTTGATCTGATCGAGGTCACGCTGGATATCGCTGAAGCGTTGCAGACCGATCTGCATTTTCTTGGTCACTTTCGGCGGTTGCAGGTAGTCGTTGACGAAGCGCCGCAGTTTGTACTCGACCTGGGCCGGTGGCAGGCCGTGTTCGCGGTCCAGCGGTGCGTAGACGCGTTGTTTTTCGGTTTCGATCTGTTCGGCATCCAGCGCAGAAAACTCGCGGCCTGCGACAAAGTCCGCCGCGTTGTTGCCGGCAAACCAGCCGTAGGTAAAGGCACCCAGCATGTAGTTGTGCGGCACCGCGGCCATGTCGCCTGCCGAGTACAAACCCTTG
This sequence comes from Pseudomonas sp. C32, assembly GCF_030417915.1. Taxonomy (NCBI): domain Bacteria; kingdom Pseudomonadati; phylum Pseudomonadota; class Gammaproteobacteria; order Pseudomonadales; family Pseudomonadaceae; genus Pseudomonas; species Pseudomonas sp. C32. Next base: position 301,385 of record NZ_JAUHUK010000003.1, read on the forward strand.
ACCGAGGTCTCGGCCTTCTCGTTGACCCACACACCGGAGGCCGAGTGACCGCTGCAAAAACCGATCTCGGAAATGTGCATCTCGACCATCTGCGTGCGGTAGTCGGTGCCGCGATTGGCGTGGAACTGGCCGCGACTCGGGCGTTCGTTGCTGTGCAAAATCTCTTCGATGTTCTGGATGGTTTCCTCGGCCAGGTGATCGAGTTTGAGGAACACCGGGCCGTTGCCGCTTTCGAGCTCCTGGTGGAACTCCCACATCATCTGCCCGCTCCAGTAGTCGCACTCGATGAAGCGTTCGCCCTTGTTGTTGGCGGTGTAGCCGCCCAGTGGGCCGGTGACGTAGGCGCAGGCCGGGCCGTTGTAATCCTTGATCAGCGGGTTGATCTGGAAGCACTCCAGGTTCGCCAGTTCCGCCCCGGCGTGATAGGCCATGGCGTAACCGTCGCCGGCATTGGTCGGGTTTTCGTAGGTGCCCATCAGGTAACCCGAAGACGGCAAGCCCAGACGCCCGGCCGCACCGCAGGCGAGGATCACGGCCTTGGCCTTGATCACATGGAAGTCAGCCGTGCGGCAATCGAAGCCCATCACGCCGTTGACCGTGCCCTCTTCATCCTTCAGCAAACGGGTGCACACGACGCGATTGGTGATGCTGACCCGTGCCCGTTTCAACTGGCGATACAGGACTTTCTTGATGTCATGCCCTTCCGGCATCGGCAACACGTAGGCGCCCATGTGGTGGACCTTTTTCACCGCGTAGTCGCCGGTCTCGTCCTTCTCGAACTTCACGCCCCAGCGGTCCAGTTGCTCGATGGTTTCGAAGCTGTGGGTCGCGTAGGCGTACACCGCTGCCTGATTGACGATGCCGTCGTTGGCAATGGTGATTTCCTTGGTGTATTGCTCCGGTGTCGAGTGGCCGGGAATGATGGCGTTGTTCAAGCCGTCCATGCCCATGCTGATCGCGCCACTGCGCTTGACGTTGGCCTTGTCGATCAACAGCACCCGCAGATCGCGGTTACGTTCCTTGGCCTTGATCGCCGCCATCGGCCCGGCGGTGCCACCGCCGATCACGACGATGTCGTATTCCTGCTCAAGCGTGTTTCGAGTCATGCCTGATCCCCTTTTTGCCTATCAATCCGCAAGCGGTACTGGAACGCATCGCCACGGTAGTAAAGGTGTTCGAAATCCACTGGCTGGCCATTGGCGTCGTGGGTCAGGCGTTCGATGCGCATGATCGGCGAGCCGGGTTCGACGTTCAGCGCCTGGGTCAGGTCGCTGTCGGCCAGTACCGCGTCGATGGCCAGGTCGGCATGACCGAGGGCCAGGCCGCAGTCGTTTTCCAGGATCAGGAAAATGTCGCGGGTGACCAGGTCGGCTTTCTCCAGGCGTTCGCCAATGGCTTTTGGCAGGTAGGTGATTTCCAGCGAGATCGGTTCGCGGTTGATCAGGCGCACCCGTTTGATCTGCGCCACGGTTTCGCCTTCGGCCACCTGCAAACGCTCGGCGACCAGTTTGTCGGCAGCAATGAATTTGAAGCTGCGCAGGCGGTTGATCACCTCGTAGCCGCGCCCGGTCATGGACTCGGCCAGGCCTTGCAGGGTGCTGACGTTCTGGAAGGTTTTCGGCTTGGCGACGAAGGTGCCCTTGCCGTGGATCTTGAAGATCAGCCCTTCCTTTTGCAGATCGCCCAACGCCTGGCGCACGGTGATGCGGCTGACTTTGAACAACGCGCCGAGTTCGCTCTCGGAAGGCATCTGGCTGTCTTGCGGATATTGGCCGTCGAGGATGCGGGCACGCAGCACGTCGCGCAGTTGGGTGTGCAGCGGAACACTGCTGAGGGATAGAACGTTATCGGTCATGAAGATCACTTGTTATAACGAGTTATGACGTGATCTTAGAGACGTTATGACAAGCTTGAGAAATACCGAATGAGCATAAGGTTAGATTCTAGCGACTAGCCCTGTAAGAGCCGGCTTGCTGGCGAAAACCGGCAACGCGCTAAATCTGACACACCGCCTTCGCCGGCAAGCCAGCTCCTACAGTGATCGCCCACCTGTAGGAGCTGCGGAGGCCTGCGATCTTTGGCTTTTACTCAGCCGATGCGCAGGGCACGCAAATCGAGACGGCCATCCTTGATCGGCGGGCACCAGTAGTAGCCACCCGTGATCGGCCGGCTGATGCGATACAAGCCGTCAGTAATCCCGTCTTCCAGACCGCTCATACGTCGCAGTTGGGCTTCGAAGGCGTCGAGGGAGAAACCGAAGGCCAGGAACATCAGGCCTGCGCGGTCACCTTCGATCCACGGCATCGAACGGCGCACCACGAACGCCTCGGGGGCGAAGCTTTCCTGGGCGGTGCGTTTGACGTGAGCGGAAACCGGCGCGTCATCGATCTCTTCGTTGTCGCTCAAGCGGCGACCCATGATGTTGTCCTTGTCCTCGGACGACATCGCGTGAAAGCCCTTCAGGTCATGCTGCCATTGCTGGATCGCGGCGAAGCTGCCGCCGACCGTGCCGTCCGCGCCCTCACCCACCAGCGCCGCAGCCACGGCGGCTTCGTCGTGCGGGTTCTCGGTGCCGTCTTCGTAGCCAGTCAGGTCATAGCCGCTCATGTGGCGGAAGGTTTCGTTCATCTGCACCAGACGCAGGGCCGGTGCCAATGCCGCTTCGATGGCGTTGCTGCGGTTGAGCAACTCGCCTCGGTCATCACCGTGCAACCAGCACCAGAGCGCATGTTGAGTCGACGGGTTGTCGACGCCGACGCCGGTCAATGCCGGGAACGTGCGCAGGCCGTCGATGTGGCGGTCCAGGGACTTGACCAGGGATTCGCCAAAGCCGGTCACCGCCGACTTGCCGTTCACCAGAGCTTGCAGTTTGTCGAGCGCAGCCGGCAGTGCAGCCGCCGATTCCAGGGCGAAGAACATATGACGGGCTTGAGGCGGAACGGGGGTGGCGAGGATGCCCGGCTGGTAATAACTCATATGAACTCCTTTTGAAAGAGTCCGAAGTTTACCTCCCACACAGTCACTTGTGTGCGCTCAGGTCAAAAGAACAGGCATCACCCCCTGCCGATTGCGGTCTACGCTTCAGACACAAGATCCAGACCCTCAACCCCTCTACTCTGCCCATCAGCGCTCAATAACGGTTAAAAAAAACCGGCATTGAGGCGTATAACCTTTGAAGTGAATTTGAACGGCAGCCGCCAGCGCATGGCTGACACCACCTACGGGGTAGCGACATGACCACAGCACCGATTCTTGGCAACCTGTTTCCCGACGCCGGCAGCATCCCGGAAAAATACCGCCTCGACGGCCCGACCGAACAGCGTGAATATCTGGTCGATGGCACGCTGAGAACCTGGCCCGGCCCGCTCGCCCAGGTCCGCAGCCCGGTTTATCTGAGCGGTCCGAACGGCGATGAACAAGCCATCCTCGGCAGCACGCCTCTGCTGGATGCCGACACCGCACTGACCGCGCTCGATGCCGCTGTCCGCGCCTACGACCGGGGTCAGGGCCTCTGGCCAACAATGCGTGTAGCCGAACGCATCCAGCACGTCGAGACCTTCCTCGCCCGCATGCGCGAACAGCGTGAAGCCGTGGTCAAGTTGCTGATGTGGGAAATCGGCAAGAACCTCAAGGACTCGGAAAAAGAGTTCGACCGCACCTGCGACTACATCGTCGACACCATCAACGCGTTGAAGGAACTCGACCGCCGCTCCAGCCGATTCGAACTGGAACAGGACACCCTCGGCCAGATCCGTCGCGTGCCCCTCGGCGTAGCCTTGTGCATGGGCCCTTACAACTATCCGCTGAACGAAACGTTTACCACGTTGATCCCGGCATTGATCATGGGCAACACCGTGGTGTTCAAACCGGCCAAGCTGGGCGTGTTGCTGATCCGTCCGTTGCTGGAAGCCTTCCGCGACAGTTTTCCGGCCGGGGTGATCAACGTCATCTATGGCAGCGGCCGCGAAACCGTCAGCGCGCTGATGGCCAGTGGCAAGATCGATATCTTCGCGTTCATCGGCACCAACAAAGCCGCCAGCGACCTGAAGAAACTGCACCCCAAACCCCATCGTTTGCGTGCGGCGTTGGGCCTGGACGCGAAAAACCCCGGAATCGTCCTGCCGGAGGTGGATCTGGACAACGCGGTCAGTGAAGCGGTCACCGGCTCGTTGTCGTTCAACGGTCAGCGCTGCACCGCGTTGAAAATCCTTTTCGTCCACGAAGACGTGGTCGAGGCCTTCATCGACAAATTCAACACCAAACTCGCCTCGCTAAAACCCGGTATGCCGTGGGAAAGCGGCGTGGCACTGACACCGCTGCCGGAGTCGGGCAAGGTCGATTACCTGCATTCATTGGTGGCGGATGCTGAGGCCAAAGGCGCCAAAGTGGTCAACCCCCATGGTGGCGAAACCCGTGCTTCGTTCTTCTACCCGGCGGTGCTTTACCCGGTCACGCCACAGATGCGCGTCTATCAGGAAGAACAGTTCGGCCCGGTGGTGCCCATCGTGCCCTATCGCCATCTGGACACCGTGATCGATTACGTCCTGGAATCGGACTTCGGCCAGCAATTGAGCATTTTCGGCACCAACCCGGTGGCGGTTGGGCGACTGGTCGACACCTTCGCCAACCAGGTCGGTCGGATCAACCTCAACGCCCAATGCCAGCGCGGCCCGGACACCTACCCATTCAACGGCCGCAAAAACTCCGCCGAGGGCACATTATCGGTACATGACGCATTGCGAGTGTTTTCAATCCGCACCTTGGTTGCGACCAAGTTCCAGGAGACCAACAAAGACTTGATCAGCGAAATCATCAGCGGCCGTAGTTCGAGTTTCCTGACCACGGATTACATTTTCTGAGGCACTGATTGAAACTTCAGGCTCCAGCCCTGTTGCATACCGGCGGCCGCCAACAGAATCGCTGCAACCCCTACCCATTGCAGCGGTTCGAGGCGGTGACCGAAGGCGAACCAATCGACGAAAATCGCTGCAATCGGATAGATGAACGACAGTGCGCCGGTCAACGCGGTCGGCAGTTTTTGAATCGCACCGTACAGCAGCACATACATCACGCCGGTGTGCACGATGCCCAGCGTCACCAGGCTGGCCCACGCACCGGGGGCTTGCGGCAGCGCGGAAAAATGCGCGAACGGTGCGAGCAACAACACGCCGGTGCTGACCTGGATCAGTGCGATCAGGTGCGGCGGCGTACCGGTCAGGCGTTTGATGATCAACGCGGCAATCGCGTAAAGGAACGCAGCACCCAGCGCCAGAACGATACCCAGCAAGTATTCGCCGCCACTCTCCCCTTGCCCGCCATGGGCACTGACAATCGCCAGCATGCCGAGGAACGAAACACCCAGCCAGGTCAGTTTCTGCGCGGTGATCTTTTCGTTGAGGAACAGTGCCGCCAGCCCGACCAGCATGAACGGCTGCACGTTATACACCGCAGTCCCGATGGCAATTGATGCACGTGAATAGGACGCGAACAACAACACCCAGTTGCCGACAATCGCCACACCGCTGAGCACCGCCAGCAGAAACGTCGTGCGGGTCAGAATGCCGGGGCGCAGAAAGCCGAACGCCGCGCAAATCAGCAGCAACGTGCCGGCGCCGAACAGGCAACGCCAGAACACCACATCCAGCACCGGTTGCCCGGAGACCAGCACGAACCAGCCGATGGTTCCGGAGATCAGCATGGCGGCCGTCATTTCGAATGAACCGCGACGTATTGTGTTGTCCATCATCAGACTCCTGTGTTTGTGGGCAAAGTATGCCAATGGTCTGAGGGGCATCTCCAGCGTATAAAGCAGGTTAAACTCTGAATCTGCCTTTTTTACGAAGGCGATTGTCGATAATTGCCTAATAGAGGTTTTCGCCATGACCGATGATATCGACCAGGTGCTGATCACGGCCCTGATGGAAGACTCGCGACGCTCACTCAAGGCCCTGGCGCAGATCAGTGGCTTGTCTTCACCCAGTGTTGCCGAACGCCTGCGCCGCCTGGAGGAGCGTGGCGTGCTCAAGGGCTACACCGTGGAAATCGACCCGAAATGTTTCGGTTATCAACTGCAGGCCATCGTGCGCATACGCCCGTTGCCAGGTCAGTTGCAGGAAGTCGAACGGCAGATCATGGCCATTCCCGAGTTCACCGAGTGCGACAAGGTCACCGGTGACGACTGCTTCATTGCGCGCCTGCATGTGCGCTCGATGGAACAACTGGACACACTTCTCGACCGCCTCAATACCCACGCCGAAACCAACACCGCTATCATCAAGAAAACCTCGGTTAAACGCCGGTTACCGCCGATGGAATAAATGATCTTTGACCTTGCATCATGCAGATTGGCGATCATCTCGACGAAGGAATGACGGTATGAAAGTTCAGGTTCTCCTGGTGGCAGCATTGATGCTCACTGGGTGCGGCACGGTCCAGACAGTCGTGCGCGGTGACGATGTGGCAGTGAAAAGCCTCAAGGAGCAGAAGAGTTACTGCGGTGCGGTTCCACGAATTTACAGCGGTGTGACGTACGACTTTTGCGCGTTGAACGCTCCGCTGCAGGATGGAAGGGACGACCAGAAACATGATTTTGCTCCGGCCATTGTGCTGATCGACGTCGTTGTTTCCGCTGCGTTCGACACCTTGTTGCTGCCCTACACCATCTACCGCCAGCAGGCCGATGGCAGCATTATCATCAACGAGTAACCCTGATTCTCAGGCAAGAAAAAACCCGCCGAAGCGGGTTTTTTCATTCAGGGCTGACGATCAATCATCGCGACCCATGATGCCGAACAGCTGCAACAAGCTGACGAACAGGTTGTAGATCGATACATACAGGCTGATGGTCGCCATGATGTAGTTACGCTCGCCGCCATGAATGATGGCGCTGGTCTGGAACAGAATGCAGACCGAGGAGAACAGCACGAAACCTGCGCTGATCGCCAGTTGCAGGCCGCTGATCTGGAAGAAGAAGCTGGCAACCACTGCACCCAGCAACACGAAGAAACCTGCAGTGATAAAACCGCTGAGGAAACTCATGTCCTTGCGGGAAATCAGCACATAGGCCGACAGGCCGCCGAATACCAGAGCGGTCATCGCGAACGCCGAGCTGACGACTTCAGCGCCGCCCTGCATACCCAGGTAACGGTTGAGGATCGGGCCGAGCAGGAAACCCATGAAACCGGTCAGGGCAAATGCCGACACCAGGCCCCAAGCGGAATCGCGGAGTTTGTTGGTAAGGAAGAAAAGACCGTAGAAGCCGATCAGCACCACGAAAATATTCGGGTAGCCAACACGCATCTGCTGGGCAACGTAGGCCATCACACCGCTGAAAGCCAGGGTCAGGGCGAGCAAGCCATATGTGTTGCGCAGGACGCGGCTAACCTCTAGCTGCTCAGCCTGCACGCTGTTATTCACTGCGTAATCCTGTTCGCGCATGGCGACACTCCTGTTGGTTTGAAACGTTCAGTCGCAAAGATCATAACAGACACCCTGTAACAAGCTATGCAGAGAGTTTGACAGTGTGTTTCATTCAGGTATTATGGCGCCCGCAACACAAACGGAGGTGTGGCCGAGTGGTTTAAGGCAACGGTCTTGAAAACCGTCGACTGTAACAGGTCCATGAGTTCGAATCCCATCGCCTCCGCCATCTTTATACGACAAAGCCCTGATTATTCAGGGCTTTGTCGTTTCTGGGATCGGGCAATCCGGTGTGCCATCAGAGCGATCGTTTCCGTATCTTTCTGGCTATTTCCGAAAACCAATTCGCTCTCGAAGCGGGGAGCCGCAGATGTCGTCGAAAACGTATTAGCGTTAGTCACTCACATAGCGGTCACGGCCTTGCTGTTTGGCTTGGTAAAGCAGTTGATCGGCACGGATAAGCATGGCCTGAATGTTGTCTTCAGGCCCACGCCAAGCGGTGACACCTATGCTACAGGTGACGCCAATACGTGTTCCGGCATAGTCCAGCGTCGAGTCGCGCAGGATCTGCAACAAGCGCTCGGCCATCGTATGTGCGCCCGTCAAGTCGGTATTTGGGAGCAGGATGAGGAACTCTTCCCCGCCGATGCGGGCGACCAGGTCATGTTGACGCACAACCTGGTTAAGTAGCTGGGCAAAAAATTTCAGCACCTCATCTCCCCCGTCATGGCCGTAGGTATCATTGACCCGTTTGAAGTGGTCGATATCCAGCATCAATATGCACAACGAACCGGGGGTGCGGATTACCCTGGCCAACTCCGCCTCTGCCAGTGCCATCGCCTCCCGTCGGTTGTACAACCCGGTAAGAAAGTCGCGGGTCGCCGCTCGATGCTGTATCCCGTAGGCGTCAATCAATTTCCCCGACAGCCAAATGATCAACAGCACACTGGCAAGCATGCCAACCAGCATTGACAACCCGAGACCATTCCAGCTCAGGAACAGTGACAGGAAACTCGGTGTCAGGATTTCACTATAGAACTGCAGATGCAGGGCATGTTGTGGGTCCTCTATGTCTCGGACAAAACGCTCCTGGCCTTGCTCCTCGGAAATGTGTGTCGTGGGCCAGTTGGCGGCTGTGACAGGAATCAGATCTGCCTTGTCGCCGGTGAAATGAATGTCGACATACAAGGGGGGTTCATGGCCGTGGCTCACAGCGACATGCACGATAAGCGCATCGACAAACGCCGGTCCGATCGCCGAGCGCGGCGGCAGTGGTAACGGCTGTAACCGGGTCTGTGTTTCCCGGATCACCGCGTTACGCCCGCTGCAGCTGTAGCCTAGAAGTTGTCGACTGGTCATCTGAATGCCGCCATTCGTCAGGCGCATTTGTGGTGCCAGCGGACTGGGCAAATCCGCTACGTGATTTATGGGTACTCGCGATGTGTACTGAGTCAGCTCTTCGATACCTTCAGTCAGGGTCTTTGTAGCGCGCCGCTGCTCGGCAATAGAGTGGTCTGGCAGACACCCGGTCGGTAGGGGATTGGCCCGAAGCAGTGAAAGTTGCAGTTCATGGGTCGCCAGTTGGCGTACCAAAGTGTCATAGCCCCAGCTGCTTCGATGAGCCAGCAATGCTTGCTGCCCCTCCAATAGCAGAGCGCGCTGACGGTGATAGCGGTCGGCCACCCCGATAACGGCGATAACGATCAAGATTGTCCCTATAATCCAGCTGCCAACCTTGACGGCGCGCGCAGACTCGATCACCCACCTCATGATTGCCTCTCCAAAATGGCATTTGGGGAAACCTGTCTTGCGCTCCTGTTACCAAGCATCTGACCTCCTGCTCTCGCCAATGGGCTCATTGGTTGCAGCATAGGCACGGCGCAGGGTTCTCACTTCAAATTATTGTCCTTTGGCTGTACTGACGACCAGCGACCGACCGTTTGTGGACGGTAGAATTCAACCTGATGCGACAGGGTAACTTTGGGTCGACTGCAGCGCTTCGCGAAGGCAACAACAGCCAATAGCGCCACGCTCGTCCCTTGCACCCCATATTGGGGACTGAAAAGACCTAATCCATTGCTTTAAAAGAAATACCATCACTATTGATGGTGGCAAAAAATACATTTTTTTGTGATTTCGCAAACGATAATCCGCGGCTTCCAGCGGAGGTTTTGCGCACAACAATCCTCTCTCCCTGCCAACTTTTTGCCCCTTCCCCTACCCGCCCCGATCAACACCCGCTGCTACGCTAAAATCTCCACGGAGGATTTCGCTTTGCCAAACTCTGACCTGCTCCCTTCCCTGCTCTACAAGCTCAACGAAAACCAGCTCGCCCTGGAAGCCGCCATCATGGAGCTTTCGAATTGGGTCGAGCAGAGCGGATCGGCCGACGTTGCTGACAACGTGCGTGACGCCCTGGAAGTCATCGATAGGAATGAAGAGTTCATCAAAATGACGCTCGCCGTGATGATGGCGCCGGAGTGATTACTATCGATTGCAGCCCTTCGCACAGGCATCAGATGTCCAATAGCGACCTACCGTGGCCCCGCGCCTCCAATGTAACCGTGACTTTCTCCTGACAAAAAATCCGGCGCCAGGCGGGACTCTTTGGTTAAGCTATACGCTTCACGCATGGAGAGCATTTATGAAGTACACAACAATTTTTCTGGCTACCGCTTTACTAGGTGGATGCTCCTCGTACAGTGAGCGCGGTACCGGTGAAGGCGGAAGAGAAATAACCAACAAGGGCTACACCGTCCGTTGTGATGCAACGCCGGCCAATCAGCCAGGTTGCTACACGCCACCACCATCGTGGTCTTGGTGGCCCTCAAACAACATAAAGTTTAAATTGGGCGCAAACTGACGCGTTTCTCACATCCTACAATGATGACGCCGGATTGATTTTGCAGTATCAAAGCTTGGGATGCCGCGTAATTCAACACAATCCGTCCATCGCAGTAGTGAGTCACCGATTCAACGCTGGTATTCTCGCCGCCACGTTCGCCAGGCATTAAGGGGTGCGGGCGAAAATAGCCAAATTCTGCCCTGCTCCCTGCCCGACTGTTCAAACTCAATGAAAACCAGCTCGCCCTCGAAGCCGCCATCATGGAACTTTCGAACTGGGTCGAGCAGCACGGATCGACGGCCGTCGCCGACAACGTGCGCGGCGCCCTGGAAGCCATCGACAAGAAAGAAGCATTCATCAAGATGACGCTCACGGTGATGATGGCGCCGGTGTGACAGTAATCGGCAAAGCAGCCATTCGCATACGGGCTCTTCACGGCACAGATCAAGTGGGGGCGATGGTCAAAACGGCCTACAGTGAAAATTGGCACCTGAGGTGCTGGATATGTGCTCTAGGAGTTCGCCACCGTCCGTTAGGATCTCAGCTCACTAACGGAACAGGAGTGCGGTTCGTGAGCAAGTACAGTTCAAGCGTCGACAGCGTTCCCAAGGGCATATTGCTAATCAGCGCTGCTGTATTTCTCCTTTCTCTGGCCGATGCAGCGGTCAAATATTTTAGCGCCAGACTACCGCTCTGGCAGTTGTTCCTCATCGTTTCCTGTCTGTCGGTTCCCACTCTTGGAGCCTGGCTAGGCAGGGACATCAAATCGGGTCGACACGCAATTGCTTCGGTGTTTTAGGTGACAACCAGGAGCATTCTGCTGTTGTTAATGTGGGTAACGTACTACTCGGCATTACCGTTGATACCGTTATCAGTGGCTGCCCTGGCAATCTACACGACTCCCCTTTTCATAGCGCTTTTCTCCACACTTTACGGAGTTGAGCCATTATCACTGCGTGGTTGCGTGGCTGGGTGGCGATGGGAATAGGTTTCATGGGTGTCTAGAAAATCCGGGGCGATTCACCTAGACAGAATCGAGCGTCAGTTTTGGGTCGATTTCTGCCCATCGTGACAGGCAAAAAACGGCCAGAAGTTGACTGTCGATTTCGTCTGAGGCACATGCATGTGCATGTGCATGTGCATGTGCATGTGCATGTGCATGTGCATGTGCATGTGCATGTGCATAGCATTTGACCAACGGCTTATTAGGATTAAAGTCTAAGGGAAAGATCGACCCCGTCAGTCTTTGATCCGCAACGGCTAGCGCCACGCAGTTTCCTCAATGGCAAGTGAAACGGAGTATTGCTCATGACCAAATACCTTCGAATGATGGCAATGATTTCAATACTCGCGATCACGGCGGGCTGCCAAATGGGTCAATCAAGTTCCGCCTCAGATGTGAAGGCTGCTAACGCGCAAATGAACCGCGACGCGAACGCGGCGTTACAGAGTTTGTATGCCAAAACGCCGCAAGCGCGAGACCTCGCGCGGCGAGCCAAGGGTATCCTCGTTTTCCCTGATGTGCTGAAAGCGGGCCTCATCGCCGGCGCACAGCATGGCGAAGGCGAATTGATTGAGAACGGAAAAGTCACGGGATACTACGCGACCACAGCAGCCTCATACGGCCTTCAGGCGGGCGTGCAGCGGTTTGGATACGTGATGTTCTTCATGACCTATTCAGCGATGAACGATCTGAAAAATGTTAATGGATTCGAGGTCGGCGTGGGCCCAAGCATCGTGGTCGTGGATTCAGGCATCGCCAAGTCGTTGACCACTTCAACGGCTCATTCCGATGTCTATGCGTTCATCTTTGATCAAAAGGGCTTAATGGCCGGGCTGGGATTGCAGGGTTCAAAGATTACCAGGCTCAATCGCTGACGCCGTCTGCATGTCGCTTACACAGAATTCAGTTGTGTTGTATCGACCTGCTGAATTCACAATCCCTGGCTGCCCTTAGCGGAGGTCAGCGGCGGCATAGACGATGACTTGCGGCATATTGGTTTCCTTCAATTCAACAGAGTGGTTAGCGCTGTGGGCCCGACGATCCACAAGAAGTCAGCGACTCGGTTATCACTGACGTAACGCTTGCGAATTAACGAGATCCCGAGGCCACTGACCTTCGAGCCCCACCAGCAAGTTGTCCAAGGCACGCTTGGCCATTGCGTCGCGGGTGTCATTTGTTGCCGAGCCAATGTGAGGGACCGTAACGACGTTTTTCAGCTTAAAAAGCCTGGAATCTGTTAGTGGCTCTTTCACGTAGACATCCAGGCCAGCGCCCCGAATCGTCTTTTCCTCAAGCGCTTGGATGAGCGCGTCCTGATCAACCACCGGACCACGAGAAACGTTGATCAAAATGCCCTCTGCCCCGATCAGCGCCAGCTCTTTTTGGCCGATGAGGTTTCTCGTCTCTGCGGTCAATGGCACGACCGGACAGACAAAATCAGACTCGCTTAACAGCTGTTCCTGCGGGACAAATCTTGCGCCGAGCTCTTGCTCCAGCTGTGGTTTACGAGTTTTGCCGCTGTACAAGATATTCATGCCGAAGCCGAAACGTCCTCTGCGAGCGATGGCCTCTCCGATTTTGCCCAGGCCGATAATGCCCAAGGTCTTTCCATGCACATCACATCCAAAATGGGAGGCGTCGATTGTTTTTGACCAATTCCCATCTTTTGTCCAAGCATCAAGCTCTGGGATACGTCTCGCTGTGGCGAGGATCAGGGCAAAAGCGAGATCGGCAGTGGTTTCGTTCAGCACATCTGGTGTATTGGTCAACATGATCCCTTTGCTATTGAGATAGCTGAGATCATAGTTGTCGTAACCCACCGAAATGCTGGAGATGATTTCAAGGTTTTTAGCCGACGCCAGCTCAACTTCACCCAGACGACGATTCCCACCGATCAGTCCATGAGCGTTGGGAAGGGCTGCTTCAAACTGAGCATCCATGTCACCAATCTCTGGGCTCATGATGACGATGTCGTACTTATCTGCGTAAGGCTCTAGCATGCTGGGTGAGACTCGGCTGAAGGCCAGGATTGTCTTTTTCATGACGCTTTATTCCACCTGCCTCAAGTTCAATTGGCGCCGTTATCTGACTTCAAATAGGTTTTTGCCCATTCGCGGTAGTTGTCCGAAAGTGTGTATTTTGAAAGCAGCTCAGCGTCAGGGCGGCAACGCCGGCCTTCTGTAACTCCGTGACTGTTCGCATCACATTGAGCGCGTTTCCGAATCCATGGTCGGCATCCCCAATGATTGGGATTTGACTGGCGCGTCCGACCCTGGAAACCTGCTCTGCATACTCATCGAGCGTGAGTAACGAGATGTCCGGGGCACCAAGCACCTGGAACGAGGCGACCGATCCACCCTGGATAGCGACTTCAAAGCCAAGGTCAGAAGCCATTCGAACAGAGATCGGATCGAACACCGATGCCGCAAATTTACAGACGGCGCCATGAAGCAAATCACTGAACGCCTGTCTTAGTTCATGATGAGATCGCTCAATCATTTTTCTGCTCCATCACATTTCAACTGAGTACATCGCTGAATCGTCCTGCGAGAACGAGACATAAATTGGCTACCGGTCATTGCGCCCTATTCGAAGAGGAATGACCGGCAAGCGATGCCGACTACTTTTGCGCTACCAGGGCTTTACGCTCTGCCTTTTCGTTTTTCATTGCAGTAATTTCACGCTCGCAGGCCTCGACATCGAACGAGTTGTCCCACTTGGCAATCGCGATGGTGCCGATACCGTTGCCGATCAGGTTGGTCACGGCTCGCGCTTCGTTGAGGAATCGGTCAATGCCCAAAAGCAGGACAAGGCCTACCAGCGGAATTGAGTGGATGGTTGTGAGCGTTGCCGCCAAGGTGATGAATCCGGCACCCGCTACCCCCGCAGAACCTTTCGAGGTCAGCAAAAAGACGCCCAACAGGATCATCTGATCCACAAATGTCAGCGGTGTATTGGTTGCCTGCGCGATGAAAATCGCCGCCATGGTGAGGTAAATGCAGGTGCCATCCGCATTGAAGGCATATCCAGTTGGTAGCACCATGCCCACCACTGACTTCTTGCAGCCCAGCTTTTCAAGTTTCACCATCATTCGCGGAAGTACGGCTTCGGTTGAGCAGGTGCCAAGCGTGATGAGAATTTCATCTTTGAAATAACGAAGAAATTGCATGAGCGGCATGCCCGACCATCTAGCAACCGTGCCCAGCACTACCACGATGAAAATCAAGGTCGTGATGTAGAGCGCGACCAGCAACTGGCCCAGTGACAGCAACGTACCAATCCCGTATTTGCCAATGGTAAAAGCCATGCCGGCACCGGCACCAATCGGGGCCAGACGCATTACCATTGCCACGATCTTGAACAGCCCTTGCAGAAACAGATCGATGGTATTGATCAGCGGCTTGCTGGTTTCACCCATTTGAACCAGAGCAACACCCATCAAGACCGACAGCAAGATGACCTGAAGCATGACGCCATTCGAAAACGCGCCGATGAAGGTGTGCGGGATGATGTTAAGAAAGAACTCAACGGTGCCGCCCTGCTCACTCGCGGCCTGGCTGTACTTGTTGATTGCACTGGCGTCCAGCGTGGTAGCGTTGATATTCATTCCAACGCCTGGCTTTGCGATATTGACCACGATGAGGCCAATGACCAGCGCAATGGTTGAAAGGATTTCAAAGTAGAGCAGCGCTTTGACGCCAATCCGCCCAACTTCTTTGATGCTGCCCATCTTGGCAATACCAACGACGACGGTACCGAAAATAATGGGCGCCAACAGCATCTTGATCAGTTTGATAAAGCCATCAGCAAAAGGCTGGAGCTTGGCTCCGATATCGGGGACGAAGTAACCGATTGCGGCACCGATCACAATGCCGATCAGCACCTGCACATAGAGCTGGCTGTACCAGCGGGACTTGGAGATTTCCACGGAAGCACCTCATTTTATTTTTGTGATGGGCGTGTGGCGTGGCGTCAGCGGATGACGCCGGATAACTGTGGCCTCAAGGGCAGAGGCCACAGTTCGGGGCTATCAGCCCTCGCCCAGCTCGCGCATAACTGCGTACAGAGCTGACTTGGCTTCGAAGCCAACACCTGGGATGTCAGGAAGGCCTACGTAGCCGTTTTCAACCTGTATGCCGTCAGCGAACCCACCGAATGGCTGGAATACGTCTGGATAAGATTCGTTACCGCCCAGATGCAGGCCTGCAGCGATGTTCAGGGACATCTGGTGACCACCGTGCGGCACTACGCGGCGAGAAGACCAACCCATTTCTTCCATCACCTTCAGGGTGCGCATGTACTCCACGAGGCCGTAGGACAATGCACAGTCGAACTGTAGGTAGTCGCGATCAGGGCGCATACCACCGTGGCGCAGCAGGTTACGAGCATCCTGGTGGGAGAACAGGTTTTCACCAGTAGCCATTGGTAGTTCATAGTGATTTGCAAGTTCAGCCTGCAATGCGTAGTCCAGCGGATCGCCAATTTCTTCGTACCAGAAGAGGTTGTACTTCTTGATGGCCTCTGCGTACGCAATACCTGTTTTCAGATCGAAGCGACCATTGGCATCGACAGCCAGTCGACGACCGTCACCCACCACTTCAAGTACTGCTTCGATACGACGGATATCTTCGTCCAGTGGCACCGCGCCAATCTTCATTTTGACGACGTCGTAGCCACGATCCAGATAGCTCTGCATCTCTGCCTTGAGCTTGGTCTGGTCTTTGCCCGGATAGTAATAACCACCCGCCGCGTAAACCCAAACCTTGTCATCTGCCACGCCGTCGCGGTAACGGTCGGCCAGCAGGCGGTACAGTGGTTTACCTTCGATCTTTGCAACGGCATCCCACACGGCCATATCAATGGTGCCAACGGCAACTGAACGTTCGCCATGGCCACCTGGCTTTTCGTTGGTCATCAGGGCCTTCCAGATGGCGAACGGATCCAGGTTGTTGTTCTCATGGTCGATAAGAGTATCCGGATCAGCTTCCATGATTCGCGCCAGGAAGCGATCACGCATCAAAGCGCCTTGACCATAGCGACCGTTGGAGTTGAAGCCGTAACCGATGACTGGTTTACCATCGCGAATCACATCCGTGACAACAGCGACGACCGAACAGGTCATTTTGGAAAAATCGATGTAGGCATTGGCGATTGGAGAAGCAATCGAAACTGTTTTTTCACGGATGTCTACGATACGCATGACGGGTTCCTCTTGTTGTTGGTGGCCCAACGTTATGCTTTGCGATGGGACTCGCCCAATGCTATTAATGCCGCGCCCTATGCACAGGAGGCATTGCCCTTGGAACTCGTCTGGCTCGAAGATTTTTCAGCGCTTGCGGAATACGGCAGCTTTGTTCGTGCCGCAGAAGCGCGGCACGTTACTCAGCCGGCATTCAGCCGCAGAGTCCGTTCACTGGAGAATTGGATGGGCGTACAGCTGTTCGTTCGCACCCCTCAAGGGGCGACCCTGACCGAAGCCGGGAGGCAAATTTTGCCAAGTGCTCAGGAGGCAGCCAGGCGCTTGTACAGGATGCGCAACGAAGCTCAAGAGGTGGCGGGAATGGCCGCTAAATCCCTGCACTTCGCTGCAACTCACTCCCTGTCGTTTACATTTTTTCCACGGTGGCTTCGCAGCACAGAAAACGGTGCTCCAATCGAGGCTGTGCAACTGCACTCCGATAGCATGGCTGTCTGTGAGCAGATGCTGATACATGGCCAGGTTCAGTTTCTGCTCTGCCACCGCCACCCCGACGTTCCACCATTACTGGCCCCTGATCAGTTCATTGGCAAGAAGGTTGGAGAGGACGTTCTCGTTCCTCTGGCGAGTGCTTCCCTCAACTTCGGCAATTCCCCGGCGGCATTGCCCTACCTCGCTTACACCCATGAGTCCGGACTGGGGCGTATCGTCGCTCACCGACTGCATGGCAAGGAAGATTACCTTCACCTCAAACCACTTTTCAGCAGCCACCTTGCGGCAGTGCTGATGTCCATGGCCTTGGAGAGCAAGGGTGTCGCATGGTTACCGAAAAGCCTGACAGAACAGGAAATGGCTGACGGTCGGCTGGTCAGGGCACTCGACGAAAGCTGGGATATTCCCTTGGAAATTCACCTCACTCGTCCCACAGCCCCAATCAGTCCCTCTGCCGAAGAGTTCTGGGCCAAGCTAGGCGACTAGACACATTGGGCCGCAGCCAGTCTTCATTCGCCAAAGGCGTTCTGGTGCCAAAAAATCCAATACGCCACGATTCGTGAAGTGTTTGATCACTCAATCGCCATTGTTTGAGGCTAGTCATCTAATTACGCTCGGGGCCGCGATTTTTCCAACAACAGCTAGTGCGGCCTGGCGATGTTTCATCGTCATTGACGGTAGTGCAGACCTGACGCGCGCCGTCTTTGGGGGAATCATGCGGGCAATGGCGTTGAAGGCGGGAATCGTTGGAGTGGTAAGGGTCAATCCCAGCCCTTCGTGAAAGGCAGTACTCGGCCAACGCCCGCAACCAAAAAGACCACTGATCTCTCTTTGGAAATACTTGCTGCCTCATAGGGCGCGTATCGAAAATTGATTGTCGCCCCCCATGTACCTTTTGGACTCAACCCCGAAAAGGTGGGTCAGTATCTCCAGAAAACCGGCGTTACGAGCACCAACACCGTCAGGATTTCCAGTCGCCCTAGAAGCATTCCGACGGTCAGTAGCCATTTGGCGGCATCCGGCAAGGTTGAGAAATTACCTGCCGGCCCAATGATCGTGCCAAGCCCTGGCCCGACGTTACACACAGCAGTAGCAGCACCGCTCAACGCCGTTGTCCAATCAAGCCCAATGAGCGCTAAACCCAAGGCAATGGCGGCAATGGTAATGGTGAAGAAAAACGAGAAGGTTAACAGTGAGCGCACGATCTCCTCGTCAATGGGATGACCGTTGTACCTCTTCTGAATCACGGCTCGAGGATGGATCAACTGCTTCAAACTGCTTACCAGTAGCGCGGCAGCCACCTGAAAACGGAAGATCTTGAGACCGCCTGCGGTGGAGCCGGAACATCCACCGACGAAGGTCAGATAGAAAAAGAGCAAGACAGCGAAACTGCCCCATAACGTGTAATCGCCAACCGCAATTCCGGTGGTTGTAACGATCGAGGTCACGTTGACCGCCACGATACGAAACGCATCCCACCATCCGTAATCGCTGTGAAAACACAGCCAGGTTCCCACCGCCAGCGAGGTAACAATCAAGAAACCAAGAAACCCGCGTACCTGGTGATCTTGAACCAGCGCACGCCGATCGCCTCGCAATGTCGCGACGTACAACGTGAACGGCAGGCTACCCAGAATCATGATGGCCACTGCCACCCAGTGAATCGCTGGTTGCGCCCAATGCCCAAGTGAAGCGTCCGACGTTGAAAATCCCCCGGTGGAGATCAACGACATTGCGTGGTTGACCGCTTCAAATGGCGTCATTCCAGTGAGCCAGAGCGCCAGCGCTCCAATGCCAGTTAGCCCCAGATAGAGCAAAAGAATGTACTTGGCTGCGACATGGGAACGCGGTGTCACTTTCTCCGACCAGTCTGAGGACTCTGTCTGGAACAGACGCATGCCGCCTACTCGCAACAGCGGAAGGATCGCCACAGCCATGCCGATAAAACCGATGCCTCCCAACCAATGCAGCATGGAGCGCCATATCAACAAGCCGGGAGATGCGGTATCCAGGCCGGTGAGTACGGTCGAGCCAGTGGTTGTGATGCCGGACATCGTTTCAAAGAAGGCGTCGGTGTAGCTGATATCGCTGATGAACACCATCGGCAACGCTGCGAAGCTGCACACAACGACCCAACTGCCAGTCGTCAGCAGATACATATCCCTCGGCCGAAGCTGACCCGTATCCGGGCGCCCCCGCACAATCAACACGAAGCCACAGATGAAGGTAATCAAACTCGACCAGAGAAAGGCCGACAGATCGTCGCTACGCTCATAGGCCACCAGTGTGATCATGGGAATAGCCATGCTTATGGCCAGCGTGATCAGAAAAATGCCTAAGATGAAGCCGATAAGCCGAATTGCGGCAAGGGACATAACCGTAGCGTTCCAAATGAGCACCACGCAGTATCGGATGCCCAACCTGCAGGCCCCGTAAATTTTTCGTAAAACCGTGATAGGCAGTACTCGCCCCATACGACGACAGCAAACTGTCCGATGCTGGTTGCTTACAAATGCCCGTAGATGGCACAGGCAAATCGGGCGTCACCTGGCCTGACGCGACGGATAAATACCGGCAAGCCGCGCTATCACGACCCCCACATAAAAGACGCCTGAAAATTCCTCCACCATCACCAGTGAGCGAGCGTGGTTGGTCAACGGAATAACATCGCCGTAACCGGTGGTAGTAAGCGTTGTGAAGCTGAAATAGATCAGCTTAAAGAAAGTGCCGGGTTGTCTGAAATCGAAGTTGCCAGGTCCGAAGGAGCCAGTGGCGGAAATCTCGACCAGGGCATAGATGAAGGACCAGACAAAGGCCAGCATGATGTAGCCAGCAAGCGCGCCATGCAGTTTGTCGGCTGTAATTGGCCCGCGCTTGAGAAGGTAGCGAAGCACTCCGCTGAACGAAACCGCAAGAGACGCCGCATAGGTTATCCCGGCAAGTTCAAGCGTCGCGATGCTCTCCGTCCACAAGGCCGCCCATTGAAGGCCAATCCCAAACAACGCCAGGCACAGTTTGAAGATGAACCCCGACCGGGTCTGCCTGGTGGCAAACGCACCCACGAGCAGCACGGCCGAAAACAGAATGCCGAGCAACGTGCGAGCAATCAACCCCTCCTCCAGAAAGGGAAACAGAAGGATCAACCCGAGCAAGAGCAACAACAGATAAGTGCAGGGCCCCAGCCCTATCACCATCTGAGCTAAATCCGCGTCGGAATCGGCTTTATCTTGCAGATGTGTCATACCGTTTTCCCTAATGCCGAAGCAACGCTCGATACCTGATGTTACACGGGTGAATTCTGATCTTGCTTCAGAATAGTTGGGAGTGAAGCGCTAGTCGCGTATACCTGTAAGAGTTTTCGACCTGACTGGCAGCTTCACACCCAGCAAAAAACGCCCTCTGCTACGCTGAAGTCTCTACGGAGAATTCACGGTAGAAAGTGCAGTTCTGCTGCCTTCTTTGCGATCAACTTCATGATTGAAGTCAACACCCTACTCACCGAGGGCAGGCAAAGTTGTACGCCGCAGGAAAATTGGGTTAAGCCCGAATCGGCGCCAATGCGACGGGCTATTGGTCCCCTACCCGTAGATCTACTTAAACAGATGACCCTATGAAAGACTCCATTCGCTACGCCGACTACATGCAGATGATCGGCGCCGGTCGCCGCGAAATACCCATGCGAGAAATGGTATCCGCACCGGTTCGCAATGCCGATGGCCACTGGCAGGCCGCTCCTCACAAAGCTGCAAAATTGCGCGGAGTCGAGGTCGCCGCCATCCTCAGGCCCTACCTCAATGTCCGGCTGAAAGAGCAGCTTCGCGCCGTGGCGCCGTTAGCGATGTACCTCGTACTGTTTCAGATCATCATCCTGCGCCAAGTGGTGGAGGACTCGCTGATTGTCGCGGGCGGCCTGTTCGCTGTGATCGTCGGACTGATGCTGTTCATGGAAGGGCTGAAACTCGGCCTGATGCCGTTGGGCGAAATAATTGGCAGTAACCTTCCGCGTAAGTTATCCCTGCCTGTGGTGTTGCTGATTACCCTGTTGCTGGGCATCGGGGTGACTTTCGCTGAACCCGCTATCGGGGCGCTGCGCGCTGCGGGGCAGAACGTTTCTGCAGAGCGTGCGCCCTACCTCTGGGCGTTACTCAACCAGTGGACCGGCGAACTCGTCCTGGTTGTGGGGGCCAGCGTCGGCCTGGCCGCTGTAACCGGTACGCTTCGGTTTCTCTATGGCTGGAGCCTGAAGCCGCTGATCTATTTAGCGCTGGCACCTGTGCTGCTGTTGACGGTTTACATGACCCGGGACCCTGAGCTTGCGAAGATTATTGGCCTGGCCTGGGACGCTGGCGCGGTCACCACCGGGCCGGTCACCGTACCGCTGGTGCTGGCGTTGGGTATCGGCATTGCGGCTGCCGCTGGCAAGGGCGGCTCCGGTCTGTCCGGGTTCGGCATTGTCACCCTGGCCTCGCTGTTTCCCGTCATGGGCGTCATGCTGCTCGGCCTGTACGTGGCGGCGCTCTCCTCGCCAGCGGAAATAATCGTCGCAGCGCAGGCCATGACCGGCGCCGGACAACTGGCTGCACCCTGGCACACGGTCAGCCCCGGACTGGAGGTTGTTTCGGGGCTGCGAGCCATTGTGCCTCTGGTGATATTTTTACTGATCGTGCTGAAACTTCTGCTGGGCCAGCGCCTGCCACGACGTGGCGAGATTTTCCTCGGCATTGCACTGACCGTAGCCGGCATGTGTGTGTTCAATCTCGGGTTGACGTACGGCCTGTCGAAACTGGGTGGGAGTGCGGGTTCGCTGATTCCGGCGGCCTTCATGAAAACCCCTGGCACAGAAGACTCTCCGCTTTATATGTATCAGGTGGGACTGGTACTGGCCTTGGGTTTCGCCTGGGTGCTCGGGTATGGGGCGACCATTGCCGAACCCGCGCTCAATGCGCTCGGCGTCACAGCAGAGTCCCTGACCAATGGTTTTATCCGCAAGCGCAGCCTGATCCGCGCAGTTTCAATAGGCGTCGCCTGCGGTATTGCGGTGGGCGTGGCCAAATTGGTATTCGACCTGCCTTTGGTCTGGCTGGTGGTGCCGCCCTACCTGTTTGCCGTGGTACTGACGTTTTTTTCGACGGAAGAGTTTGTCAATGTGGCTTGGGACAGTGCGGGAGTCACCACTGGGCCGATCACCGTTCCGCTTGTTCTTGCCATGGGGTTGGGACTGGGCAATGCCACCCACGCAGTCGAAGGTTTCGGCATTCTCTGCATGGCATCCGTTGGTCCCATCATCAGCGTCATGCTCCTGGGACAGTGGGCGCGCTTTCAGTCGTGGAAACAGACAAAGGCTGCCGCGCAACAGCCGGCAAATACATTATTGAGCACGGGAGAAGCGGGATGAAAGCTGACGGGATTACCTACCTGACTGATGTGGCACTGATCACCTGCATTGTTCCCGTCGGTCGCGCCGACCAGGTGATCCGTGCGGCCCAGGGTATGGGCGCGCCAGGCGCCATTGTCTACCACGCCCACGGTGTAGGCCCCCGCGAGCGGCTCGGTTTGCTCAGCGTTGCTATCGATGCGGAAAAAGAAGTGGTCAGCCTGCTGGTGGCGGTCGACTACCAGGACGCGGTACTCGAAGCCATCTACCACGCCGCCAACCTGAATGTTCCCGGAGCGGGAATGATCTATGCGACACCGGTGGAAAAAGTGGCCACCTACATTCCCCGCGAAATGCTTGAACAGGGGAATATCTCGTGAGCGTGGTGACGGCGTGTATACCGGGTGGGGCTGCGAAACTTATCACCTGCGTGTTGCCGGACGATGGTACGGAGCGCAGGCTATTGCAGTTGTTGCGCGATACACATGGCATTACGCGCGCGGACAGCGTTAGCTGCCGCGGTGTGCCCGTGCTGCAGGCGGCTCAAGCTCCCCGTCATGAAGTGCCCGAGGCGGTACTGTCCCGACTAATCAATGTGGTGGTGGATGAGGCCGAGGCCGAAGCGGTATTCGAATTCATCTGCGCCCACGCCGGGCTGACCGAGCCAGGCCGGGGTTCGGTGTACATGATTGCGTTAAATTTCGCGACGCCCATGGCTATGCCTGCTGGCGTCGCGTAAGAGTCCGGGTGGTCGCTGATACGGACCATCACACTGCCCTTGCAATTGCGCCTGAAGTCGGCCATGCGCTCGTAGTTCTCAAACAAAAAAAACCCACGTCTTGATGATTTTTGATTTCCATCAATCTCCAGTATGCGGCGCTCAATGGCAACATCACAGAAGCAGAGGCTGTTCATCAGTCAATAAATCGAACCCTTAACAACCTGTTTGATTTCAACTGACGATCTTGTATGGGTGCCGCAAAAAAATGCGAGGGTGGTTTCCTGCACCACCCTCGCATTCGTTCACGCGCGCGACGCCTCAGGCGCTAAAGAAGAGGTCGCTATCCTGAAGGTCGACCCCGACCACGGTGATGGTCGTTACCTGTCCTGGCTCGGTCACCGTCACGATGCTGTCAAAGCCGGTATTGTCGATCTGGAAGGTGTTCTGCACACCGTTGATCACCAGTTTGTCGTGCACGTCCGGGCCTACATCGAAGCCGGTCACCTGGTACAGGTTGTCATTGATCGACAGGTCGATGTTGAACGCATCTTGCTCGCCGATCGTGCCCACTAGCGTGTAGTCGAACTGTGCATTGGCCGCGTCATTGGCGAACAGGTTGGCGTCAAACGTACTCGTCGCCGAATCGCCATCCTTGTCGGTCAGTGTCGCGCTGAACGCCAGTTTCACATCGTTGGCCAGGCTCTCGCTCTCCGAGATGAACTGAATCACCGGAATCTTGATATCGCCCCGACCCATCGTCAGTTGAACCGCGTCAATCAGCAGTGCGCCCTCCTTCTGAATGAGGAAGGACACCTGCCCACCCGCCTCCGATGTCACTGTGTTTACCTCGATGCGATTCGAGTACGTGCCATTCTCGTAGAAAATCCTGTAATACAAATCCTCGGTCGCGGTGTTGTAACCCCCTACGGAGTTGTCGATAAAGACCTTCATGCCCGCCAGCAGGGTTTCCGGATTGATCACAAAACTTTCATCGGCGGCGCTGATTGCCACCTGGTTGTCTCCCTGGAACACGTTGTTGCCGACGCCGATGCCGGACGTGCTGACGTTCATGGAGGCGGCGTCGATGTACGCCGGCAGCGGGTTGGTCTGTAGCGTGGCTTCGGTAGGGTCGGAGGCTCCGAGCCCGATGCCGATCAGGATCTGATCAGTCGTCGCAAGCGACTCTGCGGAAAAGAACACAATTTCCTCGGAAGTCGAAGGAATGGCCGGGTTGTTCGTCTGCGGAATCAGCAAGGTGCGCACTGGATCCGGGCCGCCGGCCGCAAGCGATCCGTCGGCACTGCTGAGCACGATCGTCGAATGGAAGCCTTGCACCAGATCGAGTGCATAAGTGCCATCGGCAAAGGCTGTCAGCGTGTAGTCGACGCTGGTATTGGCCGTTGCGGCGTTATTGTCGAAATCACCGGTCAACGTACCCGCAAAATGGTACGCGCCGTTGATATCCGGTGAGCTCCCCTGCTCGGTCAGCGAGCCGACTCCGAGCAGGGTCGAGTTGTCCGGCCTGACGAGGGTGAACTGGTTGTTCACCAACGAAATGTTCAAGCCGGTCGCGCCCAGCCCGTCGGCTCCCGCCGCGCTGTTCCAGTACCCGTATTGTGGAAGGAGACTACCGGTCCCGATCAGGTTGCCGAACGCGAGTGATGGCCCGTCATCCTTGAACACCAGGTTCTGCCCGATGTTTAGGGTCGCCTGGGCACTGTCGCCGTCCCCATCGGTTCTGGTCGCTATCAGCGTCACCAGATTGTCCGAGGCCAGAGTCGTCGAGTCATCGGGATCGTTGATATTGGGATGCACCACCGCCCGGAGCTGATCGAGCGTAACGCTGCCATCGGCGGCCACGCTGACCGTGAACACCAGATCGTCGCTCACGGCTGTGCGGCCTTCGACCACCGTACCGTTAAGCGACAGGATCACGACTTGACCCGTGGCCGTATCCGTCAGCCCGGTGGCGCCGACGCCTATGCCCAGCGAATAGGTCAGTGGCCCTGCCCCATCGGCGCCAGGACCAGAGCTGAAGTTGGCGGTAAAGCTCTGGGTGGCATCGCCCCCCAGGGCCGAATCGTCCACCGTCATTGTGGGTTCCGTGCCGGAAGTGTTGACGCTCGGCCCATCGTCCTTGAACACCAGGTTCTGCCCGATGTTGAGGGTCGCCTGGGCGCTGTCGCCTTCCTTGTCGGTTTTGGTCGCCGTCAGGGTCACCAGGTTGTCCGAGGCCAGGCTCTTCGAATCATCGGGATTGCCTGTGTTGGAATGCACCACGGCCCGGATCTGATTGAGCGTAACGCTGCCATTGGCGTCGACGCTGACCGTGAATACCAGCTGGTCGCTCGTGACCGTGCGGCCTTCGATCACCGTGCCGTTGAGTGACAGGACCACCGCATGGCCCGTGGCCGTGTCCGTCAGCCCGGTGGCGCCAACCCCTATGCCCAGCGCATAGGTCAGCGTGCCGGCCCCATCAGCGCCAAACGCCGAGTTGAAGTTGGCCGCAAAGCTCTGGGTTGCGTCGCTTAACAGGTCCGATTCGTCCACCGTCAGCGTGGGTTCCGTGCCGGTGGTATTGATGCTTGGCCCATCGTCCTTGAACACCAGGTTCTGTCCGATGTTAAGGGTCGCCTGGGCACTGTCGCCGTCCCCATCGGTCTTGGTCGCTGTCAGCTTCACCAAGTCATCCGAGGTTAGAGTCGTCGAGTCATCGTGATCGCCTGTGTTGGTATGCACCACTGCCCGAATCTGGTTGAGCGTAACGCTGCCATTGGCGGCCACACTGACCGTGAACACCAGATCGTCGCTCGTTTCCGTGCGGCCTTCGACCACCGCGCCGTTGAGCGACAGGATTACCGCCTGGCCCGTGGCCGTGTCCGTCAGCCCGGAGGCACCGGCCACCATGCTCAGCGCATAGGTCAGTGTGCCCGCCCCATCAGCGCCAAACGCCGAGATGAAGTTGGCCGCAAAGCTCTGAGTAGCGTCGGTTGTCAGTGTCGTCTCGTCTACCGTCAGCGTGGGTTCCGTGCCGGTGGTGCTGATGCTCGGTCCGTCGTCGTCGAAAATCATTTTGGAGCCGATTTCGACGGTCTGGATAGAGGCCTGGAGCAGCCTGAAGCCACCGATGTCAAAATCGGCGTGGTTGTTGCCCTTGGCGTCGACGGCCGCGCCGTTCTCGATGAGCACGCGGTTGTGATCCGCCGTTGTGGTGTATTCAATCTCGTAGCCAGCCTTGACGCCGCTGATGGTCACAACCCCACCGGCAAAGCTGAAGACAATGCCCAGGGTATTCGACGGTGCGGTGGAGTCCGCGACGACCCCGGTACTAATGTTGGTGACGCGAACGCTGGTGATTGAAATCGACGTATCATCCGCATATCCGTCGATGAAATCCTCTTTAGATTCAACCTCGGTGCTGAAGGCGCTGACTCTTACGACAGCACTCTTGCCGCTCTGCAACTGTACGACGTCGAAACTCGCCGATTTCGCATTGAAGACGTCGGTGAAGTCGACGTTGGCTTCAAGATCTGCTTCGTTCTGATCGAGGAAGGGAACAGTCACATTTTGCCTGGCTCCCGTGACGAACGAGAAGCGGATGCCCTCTTGCTCCACAATCATCTGATTGTTGGTGCCGAAGGTGGTCGGGCCACCCGCCTGGCTGGTATTGATCGTGTCGCCAGTGGTTATATTGACTCCGGTTGACTGGTTTGCGGGGTTCTTGCCGGTGGCGATGATGGTGGGGTCCGTGATCCGCGTGACAGTGTCTACAATTTCAGTTTCCGGGTTCAGCTTCGTAAACATCAGGAAGAGGTTCTGACCGGAGGGTGCATTGAGCAGACTGAACGCCAGGTCCTGGCTGGCACCGATGAAAACCTTATCCATCAAATTGACCGAGTCATCAGGGTTCGCCGTGCCTGGATGCTGAATCGGTTGGTACTCCACGATCCAGATCTTGCCGCCAGAGACCGGTGTTCCGGTTTCTTCTATGTAAGCTGCGAACACAATCGCGCCGTTCGGCCCACCGGCCCGGCCCAGAACGATGTTGTCATCTGAATCCGTATAGAGAAGGATGCTGGTGCCATCGAGGGTAAACAGTCCACTGTCATCGCCATCGAGCGCAGCGCCAGCGCTGTCAACGAAGCTGACATCGGTAATGCTGCCTCCGGGCGCAGAGGTGATGGTGAATGCCGTGCTGCCCGTATTGCCCACTTCCCCGTTGTAACCACTCAGGGCCACACCCGTTGCGGTACCGGCCCCAAGAGTGCCCAGTCGCGTGGAAAACGCCCCCGGCAAGGCCAATGACGTGTCGTTGTCGTCCGCGTCTCCCCCAGGGGCTGGAGTGGCCGTGGCGTTCTGCAACCCGGCCGTTTCGTCCAGCGTAACGTCCTCGCCGGTCAGCTCGACGCCAAAAGCACTGTCCGTAAAGGACGCTGTGGCCACCGCATCGTCAGCCGTGCCGGACGCACCATCGGCACCAGCCGAGGCCGCGGTGAGCAGAAACGTCGCGCCGGCCGAGTCGTCGGGGTTCACGTACCACGAGGTGGTAACGCTGCCATTGACTTGGCCATCGAGATCGCCGGCACCGCCATCGGTCACGGACCAGGGCTCGTGCCCATCGCCGGTGTTGGTATCGAGCACATCGTCGGGCGTGCCCCACACGCTATCCGCGCCAGCACCGACGGCGTGGTCCACTTCGAACGTTACGGTGCTGCCGGGGGCGAGCCCGCCGGCCGTGATAGTGGCAGTGCTGCCCGGTGCGTAGTCTTGCTGGTCGGTGGTGACGGTCAGGTCATTCGTTGGCGATGAGGTTTTCTTGCGCATAGTCATGACTTTCTCCTGAGCAGGTCAAGTCATCGAGACCGACCGTAGACCTTTGTCTGTTCTATAGGCCACAACTATGAACAAGCTCCAAAGTTTGCACATCGTCTGAAACTCCCAGACGGGCTGGGAGTTTCAGACTACTGGAGAGCGGGAGACGGGAGCCTGCTGCGGTGTTCAGCGCCAGGGTGGCGGGCACCGCAGCCTTCGGCCGAAGGCGCGTTGAACAGCCACTCAATATTTTTTTCGCTCGGCGCGAATGGCCGTAATTTCGGCTATACCTTGATACTGAACAGTCCGCATTTGGCGTTCAGGTACGCTTCGCTACCCGCAAATGCAGGCGCAACCGACGAAGTTTTGATTGATCCTTGAATCAAAGGAAAAAGGCCAATCGGCAGCAGTATTGACTGAATGAGGGACTATGAACGACGACGATATTTTGAGTGGCGCTGAACACGAGGCGATCAACGCTGCCAACCTCCATGAGGCAGAAAAAAGACCTCAAAAGGTGCTGATCGTTGATGACGACCGCGCTTTGCGTGAGATGATCGCCGGGATTCTCCAACTTAAAGGCATCCAGAGCCTTTTAGCAGCAAGCGCTGACGACGCCATGAAGTTACTGGTCGCTGACGATGCAATCGAGTTGATCATTACAGACTTGCGGATGTCACCGACCGATGGTCTGGATTTTATTCGCAAGATCCGAAAGTCCGTGTGGGCCGATCTTCCTGTCCTGGTCATTTCCGGCGATGCGGAAGTCAGAGACCCCATTGCCGCAATGCATCTGGGCATTGTTGATTTTCTGCTCAAGCCGATAGAGCCCGACCAGCTCCTCCCATTGGTTTACCGGGAGCTCGGCATCAAAACCTAGACTTACCGGGAAACCGGCACCGAAAACCAACACTGCGCGTGGCCAGTCACTCGGATGAGTGACGTCTGCGCGTTACCTTCTGCTGCATAAAATGAACATGTCATTGCCATCATCGAACAAGTAACGCATCCCGGACAACGACCGCACCCAGTAACTCAGGCTGCTGTCCGGGCGGAAAATAAACATGCTCAGCGTGCCGGTCAGTTCAGGAAGACTTTTATCTGTTTCACCCTTGGCGCCCCGCATTACATTGACCTGCAGGCGTTGCTTCTGCTGATTGACTTCAAAGGCACTGTTGCGGTGGATCGTGCCGATTTCATCCCCGGTTTCGGCATCGATCAATTGAGCAATCATGCGCATATGGCTGAGCCCCTCGAGGCTCAAATCCAGTCGAAAACGCGTCATCAACCAGGCCGGATGCATGCCGGAAGACACTTCATGCGCGCTCTCCCCCGTGCACCAAAGGTCCAGGCGTTCGTCGCGCTCTGTCATCAGCCGGCCCAGCGCCACACTCAACAGCCCCAGAACGCCGAAAGCCAGGCACCATGCAGCATTTTCCGCGCGTCTAGTCATGTTGTTGAACGCCTATGCAGCGGCTGACGGTGCTCTCCAGTTCGCCATCACAGAGAATCTGATCCGCACCTCGACGCGACGGTAACAGGTAGAGATGGATGTTTTGCGCCGAGAGTTCCAGCAGCCCTGCCAGTTTTCGACTGTGCCCGACCATTCGTTGCAGATGGGGCGCCGTCAGCGTTTGAGCGTCTTGAGCGGAACGATGCACGTGCACGTCCTCCACAGTCACGGGCGCGGTGAATTCGGGCGGTGGCGCATCATCGGGCAGTCCCCATCCCTGGGTGCCCAGCAGGAATGCCAACGCGCCCCACACGGGTAAAGCCAGCCATAGGCCCCAACGCCGTTGCGATGGCACTGGACACGCTGACGCCGCCGCGTGTGTCGGTGCCATCGGCGCACGCACACCCTCCTCCACTCGATCGACCGGGTTCGACAGCGGCGCGTCATCAATGGACGCCGCGTTTTCAGCTGCATCTGCACCTGAGGCTGGCAGGGCCAACCACTCCTCGACACGCACACCATCCGAGAGCTTGTAACCGATGCGGGGTAAGGTCTGAATGAAGTCCCGATCAGGTTGCAGTTTCTCCAACGCCAACCGTAACTGTCGGACCACCTGGGCCAGGCTGTTGTCGGTCACTTCCAAACCGTATTGGCCCCATGCCCCGGACATCAGATCGCGCTTGCGAACCACGGAGCCATCGGACCTGAGCAACATCGCCAGGCATCGGCTGGCGATTGCACCCACCCGCAAGGGCTCTTCACCGGTGGTATCCAGCCGAAACAAGAGGAAGTTGTCTTCGTCGAACACCAGTTGTTTATCAATCAGCAGGCCCATAGCGGCATTTCCATAAATGCAGACTCGAATTCAGACGCTATAAGTACAAAGGCCATTGAGTCGCACTGTTTACAGCTGTTAAAGCTTGAATGTGCGCACCAGATTGGTGAATGACACCGCCAAACGAGAGAGCTCCTGACTCGACGCGTTAGTCTGATTAGCACCGGCAGCGGTTTGTGTAGACAGGTCACGGATGTTTACAAGGTTGCGATCGACCTCGCGCGCCACATAGGCCTGCTCTTCCGATGCGGTGGCTATCATCGTGTTGCGATCGTTGATCTGCGCAATGTTTTGAGCAACACGCTCAAGCGCCTGCCCCGTGGCATCTGCCAGCAATTGAGCATTGCTGGCCAAGGCGCTGCTTTTGCCCATTGCGTGTACCGCATCATCCGCTCGGTTCTGTACCAGCGATATCATCGCCTCAATTTCAGCCGTGGACCCTTGAGTGCGCGCCGCCAGCGCTCTGACTTCGTCGGCAACCACGGCAAATCCACGACCTTGCTCGCCAGCGCGTGCGGCTTCAATGGCGGCATTGAGTGCAAGCAAGTTGGTCTGCTCTGCAATGCTGCGAATAACACTGAGTAACTTGGCAATGTCGCGGACACTGCCAGCAAGTTCTTCAACCATGGTGGTAGAGCCGCTGATTTCGGAACCGACGGTGTTAATCGCGTCCACGGCCTCACGCGCCTGATCTCGACCATTTGCGGCTTCTTCGCTGGTGAGTTTGGACGCCTCAGAAGTCGAGACCGCGTTGCGTGCGACTTCCTCTGAAGCTGCGCTCATTTCAGTGACGGCGGTTGCAGCCAGTTGAATTTCGTCGCTCTGGCGTATCAGCCCGCGCCCGCTTTCTTCCGTCACCGCATTAAGCTCTTCCGCCGCGCAACTCAGTTGGTCCGCAGCACTCGAAATTTGCTGGATCGTGTTTTTGAGGTTGTTCTGCATGTCGCTTAACGCCGACAACAGTTGGCCCGTTTCATCGCGTCGAGTGCATGAAATGGCTTGAGTGAGGTCGCCCGCTGCGACGCGCTGAGCACTTGCCAGTGCAATGGCAAGGGGGCCACTGATTGCTCGACTGATGAACAGCCCTAAACCGAAGGCTGCGATGAAAGCCAGCGCAATACCCACGTACAAATTGAACTTCGCCGTACGGTCGCGCTGGGCCGCATCGACAGCGCCTTCCCCTATCTGGCGATTGTTGGACTCAACCATGATGCTCAGCTCATCGAGCACGGTACGGAAGGCGTGCTGTACATCAGCGCCGATAAATACTCGCGCAGCAGCCAAGTTGCCCTCTGCTATCAGTGCGATGGCACGCTCGACAAGTGCCTGATAAACAGGCCAGTCCTTTTCCATTTTGTCACCGGCGGCACGTTCGTCGTCTGCCAGCGGCGTTGCCCGATACACAGCAAAAGCCGTTTCGCTGATTTCACGGCTTTTTTTCAAGCTCTCAAGAATATTGTCTTTTTCTGATTGCGGTGCGCCCGCAGCCGTTGCTGATAAAAGACGATACAGGTCACGGTTTTGATCTGCGGCCGCGGTTTTGGCTTCCGCTGTTTTAGCCACAGAGATCAGGTTGTTCGCGAACACCAATTGCAGGCTCGACGACAGCGAGCCGACACCTTGGCTCCCCAGCAGACCTACGACCAGCGTAATACCTGCGCAGAGCGCAAAGGCCAAAAAAAGCTTGAACGATATCTTGGCGTCGTAGAACCATTTCATACAGAAAAACCTACCGTCGTGTGGGGGTGCATCTCTGGGTTGAACGTCGAATTCAGGCGTGCTCAGGTCCATTCAGGAACCTGAAGGTCTCGCTGACAAGAAAGGTATTGGTGAAACGCCGCTATCCGGCCATTGTCAGTGGCTCAGCGGGCTCGCTATCGGAAAAGCGCTGGGCAATTTGATCGAACTCGTCCTCCAGAGCCCTGAAGGCCAGCACCACATCCGGATCAAAATGCCGGCCGGCACCGTCATAAATGATGGTTGCAGCCGTCTGATGGCTCATCTGCGACTTGTATACGCGCCGGCTGATGACCGCATCGTAGACATCCGCCACGGCCATCAGTCGGGCGCTCACCGGAATGGCATCACCGGCCAGCCCGTTCGGATAACCGCTGCCGTCCCATTTTTCGTGATGACACAGGGCAATTTCCTTGGCGATGCTGAGGAAGGGAACGGGCTGCCCCAACAGCTCCTCCGCATGGACCAGTGCCTGATAACCCAACTGGGCATGGGTCTTCATGATCTCGAACTCGGCGGGCTCGAAACGGCCAGGCTTGAGCAGGATATGATCCGCGATCCCGACCTTTCCGATGTCGTGCAGCGGCGCTGACTTAAACATCAGTTCAATGCTTTCATCATCCAGAAACGCGCTGAATCGTGGGTGATGACGCAGTGCCTCGGCCAACGCGCGCACATAATGCTGCGTGCGTCGCAGATGGTTGCCTGTCTCGTTATCGCGTGTCTCGGCCAGTGACGCGAGGGCCATGATGGTCACGTCATGGGTGGCTTGCAGTTCGCGGGTTCGCGCCAGTACTTCCTGATCGAGAAAGTTGTTTTGCACACGCAGCAGATCTGCCGCCAATTTCAGACGCATCTGTGTCTGCACCCGCGCCAGCAATATGGGCGGATTGACCGGCTTGCTCAGGTAATCGCTAGCGCCCAGTTCGAGCCCCAGGCATTGATCTTCATCTTCGTTTCTGGCACTCAGAAACAGAACCGGGACATCCATGGTTTTCGGATTGCTTTTGAGACGACGACAGACCTCATAACCATCCATGCCAGGCATCTGCACATCAAGCAAGATCAGGTCGGGTAGGACTCGGTCGACAATCTGTAGCGCCTGCTCGCCGCTGACAGCAACCCGCAATTGATACTGCTCACGGAGCAGTTCATTGATCAACTGCAGGTTGGCCGGCATGTCGTCAACCACCAGCACGATGGGTTTACGGGGAAATTGGTTCAACAAGACATCCTCGCAACGGGCACACACCAATGCGTCGTTAAATCTGCCGGGGCAGACGCAACTGGCCTGAAGGCACAATGGGGCAAGAATCGTCCGTTATCTTTGCCAGGTTTTTTTTGCAGTAACGCATGCCCTGCGCAACTCTGCTCTGAATTGGTCTGAGCGCATTCTGTTCAACGCTGAAAAACGCTGAAAACTTTTGAGCAGAGTCCTGATGCTGGCAAACACCGCGCATAACCCACCTGCTATTCGCTCATCGCCGCTGTTGCATAGGCTTGTAGCGCCTCGTTCAGATGGCACTGTGCTTGCTCGAAACTGAAACGCTTTATCGCTTCCTCAAGTGGCGCAAAGCCATTTGCAAACGCGCCCCGCAACAACACGGAATGTCGGGAGAAGTAATGGACAGCGTCCCCATCGGACTCACCCAGCAGCGCATCGAGCGTGCGACACACTTCGTTCAACCGGGGCAAGTCAACCTGCATTGACGGTGATTCGACCTTTGCCGGCAATTGCTCGCGCAGTTGGCCCAGGAGCGCCGCCAAGGGTTGGGTCAACCTCTCCAGGCATACTTGCAACATCTCAGCCGGCTGCCTGATGCGCAGCGCTTGCTCCAATGCATGCGCTGCTTGCGCGACGGTGTCGGCGCCGATGGTTGCGGATACACCTTTGCAGCTATGTGCCAACAGCTCCGCTCTTTCCAGATCGCCCGTCGCCAGCGTCACGTTCAACTGTTCCAGCAGAAGGCTCTGGTCGGCCAGGTAGTTGCGCAATAAATCCAGATACAAAGGGTGATTGCCCAACACCCGCCGCATTCCCGCTTCCGTATCCACGCCGTCGAGACTGAACTTGGCATTGGTAACGTGTGCAGTCGGGGTTGGCTTACGTGTATGAGCGCCACCGAGGCTGATCGGCGCATCACTCAGCCAGCGTCGCAACATCGCGTAAAGCGCGTGCGGCTCGAAAGGCTTGCTGACAAAGTCGTTCATACCGGCGGCCAGACACGCGTCATGGTCACTACGCCGGGCATTGGCCGTTATCGCAATGACCGGCAACGCGCTCAATCCGGGCCGCTGGCGCAATTGGCGGGTGGCGGCCAGGCCATCGAGCACCGGCATCTGCATGTCCATGAACACCAGGTCATATTCTTCTGCCGCCAGCCGCTCTAACGCTTTGCGACCATCGAACGCAATATCGACACTGCAGCCCACTGCCCGCAGCAACTCGGCGGCAACCTGCTGGTTCAGCTCGTTGTCCTCCACCAACAAGATGCGCGTGCCCTGGGCCACCTTCCAATCACTGCGGTGCGGTGTGTGGGACAGGTTGTCGATGACGTCGTCCTGGGCCAATTGCAAACGGACCTCAAACCAGAATGTACTGCCCTCGCCCAGTTCACTTTGAACACCCACCTGCCCGCCCATCAGCTCGGCCAATTGTTTGGCAATCGCCAGCCCCAGACCCGTTCCGCCAAAGCGCCTGGTGATCGAGGCATCTGCCTGTTGAAAGGACTGGAACAGGACTTCCAGTTGCTCGGCGGATAAGCCGATGCCAGTGTCCGTCACGCTGAAGTACAACAGCACATCATCCTGGCTGGCCTGACGCAGGTTGACCTCTATGCGGATCTGCCCCCGTTCAGTGAACTTCACCGCGTTGCTGAGGAAGTTCAGCAGCACCTGACGCAGCCGCAGCGGATCGCCACACAAGCGCTCAGGGACATCCGCCCCGGTGTTGAGGCGCAGATCCAGGCGTTTATCGGCAATGCGGGGACGAACCTGGTCAACCACTTCTTCCAGCAACGCAGTCAGACTGAAGTTACAGACATCCAGCTGAAGCTTGCCTGCCTCGATCTTGGAAAAGTCCAGGACATCGTCAAGAACGCCCAGCAAGTGTCGGCTGGAGCTCTGTACCTTGCTCAGATAATCACGTTGGCGTTCGTTCAGCTCCGTGCGCAAGGTCAGATGCGTCATGCCGATGATGGCGTTCATCGGTGTGCGGATCTCGTGGCTCATATTGGCCAGGAACTCCGACTTGATTCGTGCGCTCTCCTCGGCGAGTAGCTGCGCTTGCTGCATTTCGGCGGCTGCGGCCTGGTGGGCGGAAATGTCTTCGACGATCCAGATCGAACCACGGGACAGGTCACCGGGCGCGATGGCACGTGCGCTCAGGCTCGCCCAAAAGCTGGTGGAGTCCTTGCGGCACAGTTGCAGATGCTGATGATAAATTTCGCCGCTGTTGAGGGTCGCCCGAACCTGTGCTTCCAATGCAACCTTCGTCTCTGCCCACACGACCTGATCCAGCCAACTCACCGGGGAACATTGCAATTGTTCGCCCGGCGTAAAGCCGAAGAGTTCGTCCAGGCGCAAATTGGCCTGCACAATCACGCCACCCTGCACCAGCGCGATACCACAAGGCGCCGCCGTGACGATTGCTTGTTGTTGCTCGTGCGCTTCACGCAGACGGCGCTCGTCCGCTTTGCGCTGGGTGAGATCGCGAATCGCAACACACAGGCATTCACCGCGATCCTGCCGTGCGGGCAGCAGGCAGAGACGTAATTCCACAGGGAACTCACTGTCATCCGCGCGACGCGCAATGACTTCGACCGGGTCGAGCACCTTGTCTATGCGCAACTGCTCAACCATCGATACGATCAGGTCACGTTGACTGTCCGGGAGCAGGACTTGATAGCTTTGGCCGAGCAAACTGCCAGGTGCATAACCAAACGTCACTTCACTTTGCTGATTCGCCAGAATCACACCATTTTCGTCAAACACGAGCAGCGCTTTAGGGGCGAACTCCACGATGCCGCGATACCAGCTCTCGGTGGCTTCCAGTGAATCCTGTCGTTGCTGCAGGATCTGCGCCTGGTCTTCCAGCTGCCGAGCCTGTCGGCGGGCCTGTTGTAACAGCTCTTGGTTGTGGAGTCGTTGTTGCACAAGGTGCAGCAACGTGCCAAGTCGCGCCGGCAGACTGTCGAGCAGCTTGAATTGGGCGGGATCCGGACGCTGAGTGAAATCAAGTTCAAGGCTGGCCAACTGCTGCCCCTCTTGCAGCAATGGCAAGCTGAAGTGCACTTGACCACTGCGTTGCACGTCGGGCACCGCATCAAACGACAAGACCGCGTGACAATTCAAACAATCCTGCAACCGCTGTTGCAGCGTCGCCGCAAAGGCCTGTGGGGTCGCGCACATTTGTAACGCCTGGGACAGTTCACCAAGGCGCACCTTCACCCAGTGCTGCCGGCGCAACTCTTCATTGACGTCAACATAGGCATCGAACGCTTCATTCAGTGCCACGACCTCGGCAAGGCCGGTGCGCGGCTCCGGTTCACCAACGGCCTCCCCGGCTTGCAGCCGGCGTATGCGCTCGGAAAGCCCCAGCAGCGGGACCACCAGTTGGCGTCGCAAAATGATCAGAAATGCCAACAGTGCGGCGCCCAGTGTAATCAACTGCATCAATACATTGATTCGGCTGGCCAGTTCGGCCTTCTTCCGGGCAACCTTGAAGTCGTTATTGAAGCGTTCGCTTGTTTCCGTGATCAGCTGATTCAGCGCATCCGCGAAACCCCACTCGGAGTTAATGTAAGTGGTACCGGAAAGCAGTGACGGCCCCCCACGATGGAAACTTTCCCGCATGGCCAGACGCTCCATATCCGTCTGTTTTACATCCATGACTTCGACCGCTTTGAGCAATTGCTCTTCTGTATCGCTCAGTCCCATCGCACGGAAATCCTGTGCAACTTCTTTAAACTTCCGGCCTTGTTGCCATTTTTGGTTGTATCGGGTGAGAAACAACTCGTCGCCTGTAGTGACATACAGACGAGCCAACTGGGTCAGTTCACGGTTGAGGGTGCCTATCTGGGCAATGGTGGTAATGCTTTGGTGACGTCGATCAGTGGCTTGCGCTGCCTGCTTCCCGAAGTACTCATCCACTGCCAGGGTCATCAGGCAGGCAGCTAATGCCAGCCCAAATCCTATAGAGATGAGTTTGCTCAGACGTTCCAGGCTCACGAGATTCTCCTGCCGACATTGCCCCGACCCACGTCGAAAGCTCATCGAGCAGTAAACCGCGACCTCTTGGGCTGCGCTGTGAAATCCGCTGATCCATTATTTGGTTTGATGAAATAACGTTGAAAAACCGTGAATCGGGCGAAAAACGCCCGTGCCAGTGCTTCAAATGCGTACCCCCACGTCCCTGTGGGTGTTCGAGGGGATGGGGTATTACCGATTGAAGCGTTCAGCCAGGCTGTGCAAATACTCCGCCATACGTTCCAGTTCCTGGCTGATTTCCACGCCTTGCTTGGCCTGCCCGGCGCTGTGA
This sequence comes from Pseudomonas sp. C32, assembly GCF_030417915.1. Lineage (NCBI taxonomy): Bacteria > Pseudomonadati > Pseudomonadota > Gammaproteobacteria > Pseudomonadales > Pseudomonadaceae > Pseudomonas > Pseudomonas sp. C32. The sequence goes on from NZ_JAUHUK010000003.1 coordinate 338,812, forward strand.
TCGCACAACTGGGCAATACGCGTGATCTGCTGATTGATGTCTTCAGCCACCTGGCTTTGCTCTTCCGATGCCGACGCCATCTGGTGACTCATTTCCGTGATTCGGCTGACAGCCCCGCTGATGCCGACAAGGGCGGACTGCACCGCCTCGACACTCTGCATGCTGTCACGGGAAATCTGTTCACCCCTGCTCGCGGTCACTACTGCCCGATCAGAGCCGGTTTGCAGGGAAGCGATGATTCCATGGATCTGCTCGGTCGAGGTCCGCGTACGTTGCGCCAAGGTGCGCACTTCGTCGGCGACAACCGCAAAACCCCGGCCATGCTCGCCTGCCCGAGCCGCTTCAATGGCCGCGTTCAGCGCCAATAGATTGGTTTGGTCGGCGATCGACGAAATCACATCCAGCACACTGCCTATTGACTGGGTCTCGCTCGCCAGCGCATTGACCGCCTGGCCAATTTCGCTCACAGCTTCACTCATGTTCATCATGGCTCGCAGACTTTGCTGCGCCACATCACCGCCCTCCCGCGCCAACTGATCCGCCTCGGATGCCGCATTCGCGGTGTTCTGCACGTTTTGCGTGACTTCCTGAATCGTCGCCGCCATCTGGGAGATAGCTGCGGCCGATTGATCGGTTTCATTGCGCAGACGATCCAGAGACTTCGCCTGCGAACCGGAAAGTTCAGAGGCCAGCCCTGCCTCGGCCTTTACACTCACCCCTGTATCGACCAGTCGGGTCAGCGCCGTTTGCAGACGTGCTTCTTCACTGAGCATGGCCAGATCCAACTGCCCTTGAACGCCGGGGTTGTCGCTGTAAGTGAGGGCTACCAATTGACTGGTAAAGGCTTTCGGATGTTCAGCCAGGGTGCGCTCGATGGTTCTGCGCTGACGGCGCTCGACCACGTACCAGGCAGCCATCAGACTCCCCGTCATCAGCGCCAGCGCCTGAGGTTGTGCAAGCCAGAGAACACCCGGCAATGAAACGGCACCGGCCAGGAAGAATGGCCAGCCGCGTTGAACCGGACGGCAAATGCGTGCACTTAATGCGACGGGGCTTTTTCCGGCACGCAGTCGGGCGTAGAGCGCGGTTGCACGTTGGATCTGGGCACTGGTCGGCAGTGAACGCACCGACTCATAACCACTGATTCGACCATTTTCATAGATGGCGGTGACATAGGCGTTGACCCAGTAGAAATCACCATTCTTCGAACGGTTCTTGACGATCCCCATCCAGGGTTTGCCTTGCCTGATGGTTTCCCACATGTGACCGAACACTGAAGGCGGCATATCGGGATGACGCACCAGGTTATGCGTCTGTCCGATAATTTCTTCGGATTCGAAACCGCTGATTGCAATAAATGCATCATTGCAATAGGTGATTCGGCTATCCAAATCCGTGGTAGAGATTAACTTTTGCTCAGCTGAAAAAACTCTTTCGCAATCAGTGACAGGTAAATTAACGCGCATAAGGCATCTCTGGCAGGTCCATGTTTGGATGAGGCCATCCCTGTGAATAATAGTGCGCAGCCCACTTTAAATTTAAACGGCTCGAAGTGTGCGAGTGCACCTCAAGTACCGGTTCGATATTTTCTGCTTCTGCGCAACGGTCACGAACGGATGGTTTTTTTGCAATTAGTACATGCCATCCAAAGAAACGCTCTGAAATGAGCAGTGGCCTGCCCGCCAGCGGTTGAAAAACGCTGAAAAACGCTGAAAAGTCATGAGGCTCACCCGTTTGCGCCCGTATCCATTGCGCCTTCCTGATAAGAAGCCAGAAGCTGCAGACCTTATTCAGGACCAGACGCCAGGCAGAAAAAAGCCCAGCGCGGGGGCTGGGCCTGGATGATCGGAGCCAACATTGTGCTTGACGGCCGGGATCAACGGCCACCCATGCGACGCCTGACCGGATCCTTACATCTCAACCTGCGTGCCCAGCTCTATCACCCGATTCAACGGCAACTTGAAGTACTTCAGGTTGCTGTTGGCGTTCTTGAGCAAAAAGGCGAACAGGCTTTCTCGCCACCGGGCCATGCCGATGCGCTTGGTCGGGATCACTGTTTCGCGGCTCAGGAAATAGGTGGTGCGCATCGGACTGAAATCCAGTTCAGCCAAATGACAGTGACTCAACGCCAACGGGACATCAGGCTCCTCGATAAAGCCAAAGTGCAAGTTCACCCGGAAAAATCCTTCGCCGTACGCTTCAACCTCGAACCGTCGATCAGTACTCACACGAGGGCTGTCTTCAGACACGACGGTGAGTAGCACCACTTGCTCATGCAAGACCTGGTTGTGCAGCAGGTTATGCAACAGGGCATGCGGAACGGCGTCGGCCCTCGCCGTCAGAAAGACCGCCGTACCTTGTACGCGATGAGGCGGCTGCGCCCGGATGCTGCTGATGAACAACGGTAGCGGTAATGCGGTTTCGTCCAATCGCTCAACAATGATCTTGCGACCACGCTTCCAGGTGGTCATCAAAATGAACAAAGCAATGCCGGCAATCACCGGGAATGCACCACCCTGAAAAATCTTTGGTGCATTGGCCGCGAAGTACAGGCTGTCCACCAGCAGAAAACCGAGCAAAATCGGGATGGCCAGCCAGCGCGGGGTTTTCCAGAGCAGCAGGACGACCGCCGAAGACAGGATCGTGGTGATCAACATCGTGCCCGTCACCGCAACCCCATAAGCCGCGGCCAATGCACTGGACGACTCGAAACCCAGTACCAGCAACACAACACCGACCATCAGCGCCCAGTTAACGGTACCGATGTAAATCTGTCCCTGCTCCTGACTGGAGGTGTGCTGGATAAACATGCGAGGGACATACCCCAGCTGGATAGCCTGGCTAGTCAGGGAGAAAGCACCGGAGATTACCGCTTGAGACGCGATGACCGTCGCCAGTGTGGAGAGCGCGACCATCGGCAGCAGCGCCCAGCCCGGCGCGAGCAAATAAAATGGATTGCGCACCGCCTCAGGGTTTTCCAGGATCAAGGCACCCTGGCCGAAATAATTGAGTACCAATCCTGGCAACACCAAGATGAACCACGCCCGGGCAATGGGCTTGCGACCAAAGTGCCCCATATCGGCATACAGTGCTTCAGCACCGGTCAGCGCGAGTACCACGGCCCCCAGGATGGCCACGCCGATTCCCGGATGTGCGATAAAAAAATACGCGCCCCAGTAAGGGTTCAGCGCTTGCAGCACTTCCGGTCGCTGGACAATCCCATAGACACCCAGCGCACCCAACACGACAAACCACAGCACCATCACCGGGCCGAACAGGATGCCGATGCGGGCCGTGCCGTGTTTCTGTATCAGGAACAGCGCCACCAGCACGATCACGGATAAAGGCACCACCCAGTGTTCGATTCCGTCAAACGCCAGCTGCAGCCCTTCAACCGCGGAGAGCACCGAAATAGCCGGGGTGATCATGCTGTCGCCGTAAAAAAGTGCCGCACCGAAGAGGCCAAGCAGAACGAGTATTTTACTCATGCGCGGATAAGGGGCGGCCGCGCGGCGGGCCAACGCGGTCAACGCCATGATGCCGCCTTCGCCCTGGTTGTTGGCACGCAGGATGAACAGCACGTACTTGATCGAGACGACCCAAATCAGTGACCAGAAAATCAACGACAGAATACCCAGCACGCCGTCGTGGTTGGCCTGAACGCCGTAATGCCCGGAAAACACTTCTTTGAGCGTGTAGAGGGGGCTGGTGCCGATGTCCCCGTAAACCACGCCGACCGCCGCGACGAGCAAGCCCAGTCCCGAGGTTTTGGATGGCAGGTTTTCATGTGCGCCGATTGCTGTCTGGCTCAAGGTTCGCGTCTCTCGAATGGCGGGCAGGACGTACATGCCGTCGTTGGGCACAACGACTTGCCTGGGCCACTGGAGCCACGAGGCGCATGGACGGTCTAGAAAACGCGGCCAGTATCTTTGAGGGCGAAAACAGCAGTCGTAAAGAAAGCGTAAAAAATCGACGAGACGAAGACTGTCCCTTCGAAACAGCGGATCGGTGCTTGAGCTAGATGGATCCGTTTTCCGGGGAGATGACTGTGTCGGGAGTGGCTTCAGCGGCCAGCTTCAAGCGGTCAGCCTTGCTGATGTATTTAGATTTGTTGACCGGTGCCAGTTTGGCACTCGCCTTCTTGGCGTGGGCCTGTAACAACTGTTTTATTTTTTTACGACGGTTCATATTTTTTGCTCGGTTTGTCAGTGTTCGAATGATATCAGCTTAAAACTTCGGGCCTGTGCCCCCTACCCCGACATACGGCCAAAAACACGCCGGTGGTGAAGTTTAATCGTGTTTGAGGGTTTTTGATTCGGATTATCCCGCCACTGCGGGCAGCATCCGCCCCCGCATCAAAATCTGTATGAAAACTTCCACCACTGAGAACAGAACCAATGAGCATGTCGAATAGATGGATTGTGGGTATTGCTGCGAGCTGCGTATTTCAGGTCGGCTGTGTCTCGCAGGTCGCGCAGCCGGAGCAATACTCGGGCTTCCTGCCCAATTATCAGGGGCTGGAAGAGCAGACCACGTCGAGTGAACAGAAGGTCATGCGCTGGGTAGCGCCAGGGTTTGATCCGAAAGCCTACTCCACAGTCGTGTTCAAGCAAGTAGAGCTGTACCCATCGCCGAAACCGACCCAGCGCGTCAACCTGCAGACCCTGGAAGACGTTCAGGCCATGGCCAGCGACAGCATCCGAAATGCGTTCGCCCCCTCTTACACCGTCGTATCGGACACACAGCAAGTGCCGGCCGATTCGCGGACCCTGATCTTGCAAGCAGCGATCACCCACGTCAGCGCCAACAACGAAGGCATGCATTGGTATGAGGTTGTGCCGATCGCTGCCATTGTCGCGACGACACAAGCGGTCACCGGCCACCGTGATCAGACAGCCGAGATGTTTATCGAAGCCGACTTGATCGACGCAAAAACCGGTATGCCGGTTGCCAAGATGGTGCGCAAGGTATTTGGCGAGACCCTGGAAAACGAAAGCCAGCCAGTTGTCGCCAATGACTTCAAAGTTGCACTCAAAGGCATGACCAGCGACATGCAGGCTCTGCTTAACAAGCAGTAACAACCCCGCGATACCCCATTGCAAACGCTCAATTGCCTGCCATCCATGACCTTGGGTTGCACTGCGCATTTGACGGGCATGGGGTTTCAGTCGCCAGTCTCCCTAAGCAAACCGTTAGACGGCTTAACGATGTTTAACGAGAGTCCGACTTGATGAAAAAATTAACGTTTACCCTATCGACCTTGGTATTGCTCGCCAGCTCCAGTGCGTTGGCGGTGACGGTGGTGCCACTAAAAGGCCAAACCTCCCAGACCATCCAGCAAGACACCGGCGCTTGCCAATCACAAGCCAATGCTCAATTCCCCATAGAAACCACGGTGCCATCCGGTGGCCGGGTAAAAGGCGCCACCACCGCTGCGGTCGCCGGAGCTGCTGCGGCGGAGGTCCGGGGTCAGCAACATGACAATGTCTACGACCAGATTGACGACGACATTCAGCAAGACTATCGCCAGAACAATGCGCGCAGCGCTGCGGCGGCAGGTGTTGTGGTCGGGGGATCGAGGCAACGCCAGGAACGCCGACAAAACGCTGGCACCACCGAACAAAACATCACCGCCAACAACTCCGTGTACACCAGTTGCCTGCAACAGCGTGGCTACAACGTCTTGCCTTGATCCCGGGGTGGAGACGGACTCTTCGTTGCGATTGGCCATAAACAAGGCATAAAAAAACCCCACGTCCACCATGGAAGGACGTGGGGCAAAGGATTTGAAACGAGAGATGAGGATTGCTTATGCCACGACAGCGTCCACAATCCCCGACATCCATTTAAAACTGCATTGATCCGGACGCAAAGTTAATACGGATCAATAATGATTAGTGGCCATCCAGATGCACCGACTATTGATTGCTAATGAACATTGCAATCACTGTTCAGCATTAAATCGACGATTGAATACCCCTGCGCAAATGCGAATCAGTTGAGCAAAGACGCCCGCCTGACTTGAGATTGCTGCCCCGCCCAAACCCCGCCTCGCACTTTTCGGATAGCGCAAATTACTCGCAGCCAGCATCATTATTGGCTTCGATTGAAACCCGTGGATTTGCTCTTGCTTGATTCCAGTGAAATTTTTGATGGGCTATTTCAGCCTTGTATCGTGACGCTCTGCGCACCGGCTGCGCTTGCACGTGGATAGCTGTTCCTCTCTCCACAAGAGCGGATTGCGTCAAATCCAGCCTATCAAAACCATCTGTATACTCAGCCAGAACCAACTGAACGGAGGACTCCCATGCGTTACGCCTTCAAGTTGAAAAATGGTGCCAAGGCCCTTTTCGACCCGGACACCGCCCTGCTTTCCATCACCACTCCCCATGGAGATGTTCAAAACTCCACGTTGGGTAGAGCTGAGTCGCGTCTGCTGGACCTGCTGTTGATGGAACCTGGTCAGACCAAAAACCGTGAAGAGATCATCGACTACACCTGGAATGATCGCGTTGTCGCCTCTGGCAGTCTCAATCAGGCTGTTTTCTCCCTTAGAAATATTTTGAACGATAATCGGGATCACGAAATCCTGATGACGGTTCCTCGAAGAGGCTATTGCTTCAACCGTCAGTACGTCATCGAAGATCAAACAGATTTACCGGCGCCAATAGAAGTGGTCGGGCAACCTGATGCACCCGTCATTGAAGAGCCTGCACCCGCTGAAACTGTTGTACCGCTGATATCGCCAGAGAAAACCACAACATCCGGTTTTATCAACAAAGCCCAATCAATCGGTTATGTCCTGACGTTGGGGGTATGCGCCTTCGCGGGCTTCCACTCTGGCTTCGACACACCGAAGATAGAAATTTCCAGCATTGAACAGAACAACTTAGTCATCCATGCCGTCGGGCACAGCGTCGCCGAAGCTGAATCACTGAGGGATGATTCGGCGAAACAGGTTCAACAGGTTTCGCCAAACCTGAAAGGCCAGGTATGGCTGAATCGCTATAAATCTACCTATTCTGTTTCGTGCGTTCGCCCAGACATGAGCACAGCGAACTTACAACTCAATAGCGACCAAAAAGACCTTGCCTTGATGATTCGCCAATGTTTGGAAGCAACAATATGAAGCCAACGATACCTTCCTGGACTCACTGGATAGTTCTTGGACTCATCAACGCTGCCTGTATTTTTTCCCTGTTCTATTCGCCCTCTTACTACATGGAAAATACCAGCTATCAAACCATCACCCGGCAATGGCTTGAAGATACCAATCAGCTCAACACTGAAGAGTATCTGACCATCGGACACGGCCGACTGACCCAAACCACTCTGGAAAGCCTGAACGGAAAAATTCGCAACGCTACTATTTCAGCGGATGTTGTTCGCGAAAGTAACCATCACGTTCAAATAAAGATCAGCAGCGTCAAGCTGAGTCAGGACAACGAATTGTTCGCCATTGAGAAGACACCCGACCTCTTCTTCAGGCGCCAATACGTACTCCAGGAAGGCGCCGTTCTTAACTACGAATTGATCCCTACCGCCAACAAAAGCGCCGTTTGTTTTTACGTGCATGAGTTGGGTCGGTTGCGCTGCATGAATCACTAAGCGTTTGCTGGCAAAAGGACCTGCCAGGCCTTGCCGTCCCTGTGCATTCAAGAAAAAAATAAGAATTATTAACTTGAATCGGACATTCCCCGCATCTAAAGTCCCTCCTTTTTTCTGGAGCCGTATGCGCTGTCACTCAGCGCGCACCACGGCTCCATGCTCCTGCAATCAATCTGAATGACACCCGGCAGTGCTGTCGGCAACCTCGAAAATATGAGTTTTTGATTTTAATAAGCAAGATGGCAGCGAGAGTATCCACTGACCAGGCCGTGGCAATGATGCGGCTGACATTATGCTTTTTCAGAAAATTCATTAACAAGGAAGCACGTCAATGCTGATGAAAAACCTCGCCACCGCATCGTTTGGTGTAATGCTTTCTCTGAAGGCCATGGCCACTGACAAAGAACTTTACAACGCCGACATGACACGCATTGAAAGCAACAAAAATTCGCTGAGCGAAGAACAGGCCGATTACAAGATTTGTTCAGACTACCGTGTGGACGAGTATTTTGCCTTTGACGCATCGGCCATTGGCTCGGCCAGTCAACAGACGGCTATCTTTGGTTCGAACATTGCACCGGAAAAACTACAAAGCCTGTTGGATTTACCTTTGAACGATACGTATGTTTTTTCAGCCGCGTTAGCACTTGCGCCGGATTCAGTGAAGTCGATGTCTGAAACACTCACAACCTCATCGATCTGACCGCCAGGACCGAGGCCAAGTCAGGTGCCTCTACTTAGAACTATCCATTTAGCTGAAGAGCGTTCATTCCATGTGCCGCACAATCCCTGATGAAGTCTTTCATGTAACGTCTACGCCGACGGACACTCCCCATCGCACGATTGGGCGGTGGGAAATGAGCCTTACCCCGTCAGAGTATGAAGCCAGCATTCGACAGCATAAGGTCATTGATGGTCCCCGACTTCAATGCAGTCGACTGGAATTCGATTCTGCGGTAACACTGGTCAGCTCGGTACCTCATGGTTTTGTCAGCGTAGCCATTTCTCAATCTTCCGTGGGTCGCCCCACTGTCAATGATCACAAGTTGCGACCTAACGAAATCATCGTGTTGTACAGCGGCGAGCCCGTGCATTACGTTTGCGAGCCCAACGAAACACTTTTCACACTGACCACGACAATGGAACATTATGTCCAGTGCCTTGAAGGTCACTCGACCATCGACGTGCTTGCGGGTCGAAACGAGCATCGCTTTCAGGTTGCAAACTTCAAATTGATGCAATCGGCCATTGAGGCCATCAATGCTCACTTTATCGATGCCAATAACACCCCTTTACAACAGCGCAGCGGTTCAGAGATCTCAGCCATTGAAGATGCGTTGCTGACGTCCCTGCTAACAGCACTGAGACCGGCCGGTCGTTCCGCGCTTCGTACTCCGACACGCAGAAAAGTCGCGATCGAAGCCATCGAGTACATTCATCAGAATTCAAAAAAGGCGCTTTGCATGAAAGCGCTGGTCAGACAGCTTGAAACCACCACGCGCACCTTGCATCACGGCTTTGTCGAAACGTTCGGGATTTCACCGATCGCTTACGTGCGAAACCTGAGACTCGCCAATGTCCGCCGGGATTTGATCTGCAACACATGGCCAACCGTTACCGAAACGGCGATGTATTGGAATTTTCACCATCTCAGCCGATTCTCCAAGGCGTATCAGGATGCTTATGGGGAGATCCCCTCAGAAACGGCCCGACGTAATGCCGCCAGGCTGTCAACGTCCAACCGCTGAGCAAACAAAGGGGCGAGTGAACGCTATTCCGAGTCTAAAAATAACAATCAATAATTTTCATCCGCCAACCTGAATTGCCAGCATTGCTTATTTCTAATTCAAGGAGATAGGCATGCGATATCGGCTCAACTCACTTCCGCTCAAACAGAAAGTCATCTTCTGCCTCGCCGCCTATTTGTGTGGTGTCGCGTTAGCCTGGTTAATCGACGGCTTCTAACGCGCACCCTCACTTCGGGCCAGATCTCTTTTTGGAGTTTTCATGATCGCCGCGTATAAAGCCTTGCTGAAAAGACACTCGTTAGCTTTATGCGCAACCGCTGCCGTGGGTACGGCCGCATGGTTTTTTGCCGGGGGGCTTGCAGAGAACCTGATAGAAAAGCGCTTGAAAAACATCCATGAAGATTTCAGTTCCGCTCAAGTCGAACCCAACAGCCAGATCAGTAAAGCGTTGGAAGCCCTCAGCGGCATTGATCGTTCCAGCCAGGATTGCTCCAGCGAGCAGTATTCCCAAATAGCGAATTCGGTAAAAAACTTTCGTTTCATTTATCAGGCGGCGGTCCAGCTCGATAACGGCAAGATCTGCTCTTCCTACGGCCAGGAGATCGCTTCGGTAGCCGTGGGACACGAAAAGAATCGGCGCCCCGTCAACGGGCGAGTCTATGAAATGAGTTCCGCCCCGCAAGCCTCCGCGGATACGGACTTCATCATCATTTCGCAGCAATCAGCTTACGTGTGGGTCAACAAGGAAATACTCCTGGATAACCTGAACATCCCGCAGGATGTGCAACTGGAGCTCCAAGGCCCAGACGGCGTGTGGCCCATGACCTCAACGAGCCGCCCCCACCTGAACATGCAACAACCCTTGCCCCTTGAAGAGCTCGTCACCACGGCAGACTACGTCTATGTCGCTTTTCCGGGCAGTCACAACGCACTGATCTCGGTCATTTCACTGCCGGTGAGTGATCTCACAGGTCTCAAGTGGAAGCTATTCATTGCCCTGGCTTTCATGGCGGCAGCCCTGCTGTACATCACCTGGCGAATCCAGCGGTATTGCACCTCGACCGTCGTTCAACTGCGCAAGGCCATCAGGGCGAACAAGCTGGATGTTCATTACCAGCCTATCGTCAATTTGAGGACGGGCAATCTGGTCGGTGCCGAATCGCTTTCTCGCTGGAACACCAACGGCGTCGCCATTGCGGCAGACGTGTTCATCGAGGCGGCAGAGCGTTCCGAGTTGATCTGCGAGCTGACGCGCTCGGTCATACGCCAGGTCGCCGAGGACTACAGCACCTATCTTTGGGCGTGCAAGGATTTCTACATCACCATCAATCTTTCCGCCCAAGACATTCTCGACCCAACCTTTCCGGAGTTCGTGGCCAGCATCATGGCGACGTACAACATGCCGGCGTCCATCATCGTTTTTGAAGTCACCGAAAGAGCGCTGCTGGACCAGAAAACCGCAGCGGTCCAATTGCACAAACTTCGAGCGTACGGGCACCTTATTGCGCTCGATGACTTCGGTACCGGCTACTCCAGTCTCTCGCTCATTGAATCCGTCCCCGTCGACATCCTGAAAATCGATCGCTCATTCATCGAGCACGACAAGATCGCGGCCCCGGATGCCCTGTGGCGCCATATTGCCAATATTGCCAGGGCGCTGAAGCTCAAGGTCGTCGCCGAAGGCGTAGAGACTCAACTTCAACTCCCGCACCTGGCGTCAGAAGGTGTGGTGTTGGCCCAAGGCTGGCTGTTTTCCAAGGCGCTCCCTGCCCAGGCATTGGCCAGACGCTATTTTCAATGCCCGATGACCCTCAATCCTCACGCGGATTGAGGCGGCTCAAAAATACCAATCAATGACTTCTATCAGGCGTTGTGTTCGCTCAAATTCCCGGCAAACACCTCACAATCGACAACCTGTAGAAGGACTACACCTCCCATGCTATTTCGAAACCTCGGCTTCGCTACCCTGCTTTCGTTGCTGTCTTTTCAGGCACTCGCTGACGATAAAGGTTTGTATCTTGGCGCCGGTGTCACCAGCATTGAAACCGACAAATCCCATTTGAGCGATGAAGACAACAGCTACAAGGTGTTTGCAGGTTATCGTTTGAACGGCTACCTGGCCTTCGAAGGTGCCTACGTTGATCTGGGCCAGTTCGAGGACAAGGACCTCGATTTCGACGGTAAATCTGTACAGGCCGCCGCCCACCTCGGCTTTCCGCTGGGTGATCGTGTGCGACTGTTCGGTATCGTTGGCGCCCATGCCTGGGACGCCGATGGCAATGCCTCCGATGATGACACTGGCGTTGACCTGACCTACGGTGCCGGCGTTGAGTTTGATGTGTTTCGCAACATCGGTATTCGCGCTGAATACGAAGTGCTGGAAGTCGGCGACATCGACCTGAACCAGACAACTGCTTCGGCCTACGTGTTGTTCTGATGTTTGTTTGAGCAGAGCGGCCCTGAGGGTCGCTCTGCTCCAATCACGCTCAAACCTGCTTCAACGCCCCTTCGAACGCTGGTGTCAGCCCTGACAACTCCAGCTTGCGCACAAAATCCCCCAGACGCTGTTGCTTGTAGGCGTCCACGTCCATGTCACGGTAGTCGTAGAATCCCTGTCCATCGCGCAAGCCATTGCGGCCGTTTTGCATATTGTCGGCGATGACCTGCGGCGATTCGAAACGTGGTGACAGCGCACCACTGAGGTAGCGCGAGGCGTAGTACAAAATGTCGCCGCCGCCCCAGTCGATAAACTCCAGCAGCCCCAGCACCGAGAAACGCAGCCCGAAGCCGACACGCACCGCGGTGTCGATGTCTTCTGCGCTGGCCACACCCTCCTCCACCATCCGTGCAGCCTCGTTCATCACCAGCGCCTGAATGCGCGGCACGATGTAACCAGCCACTGGATTGCACACCACCGGCACCTTGCCGATTCGCTTGAGCAATTGCAGCAGTCGCTCGACCACGTGCGGGCAGGTCGCGTCGCTGCGGCTGACTTCCACCAGCGGCATCAGGTACGCAGGGTTGAGCCAGTGCGCATTCACAAAGCGCTGCGGTTCACTGACCATTTCGCTCAGTTCGGTAACGAGAAACGTCGACGTGGTCGAGGCGATGATGGTCGACGCCGGAACATGCTCGCTGACCCAGGCGAAGGTCTCCTGCTTGACCCCGATGATTTCCGGCACTGCTTCGAACACCAGGTCGCACTGAGGCAGTGTCGCCGCGGCCTGGGATTTTGATTGCACCGTCAGCCGGGCTAGCGCGATGTCCGCCTGATCCCCCTCGAGCACACCCAGGCGTACCAGCATCTGCAGTTCGCTGCGGATGTTGTTCCGCACGCGCTCGAAGTAGCCGCGCCGCTCATCCTCGGCGCGATCCTTGATGTCGATCAGATTGACCGGCAGACCGGCATGGATGAACGCCAGCGCGATACCCTCGCCCATCCGGCCAGCACCGACCACGCTGACATGCGGCAGCACGGCGTTCATCAGTTGTAGCCCTTGGTCAGCAACTCGGTCATCTGTGCCCGGCTCAGCGTCGCAAGACCGAGGTTTTCCAGGGTGCGGCCTTCGGCATAGAGATCACGACAGGCGACGACCGAGGCGATGCTCAACAAGCCCTGCGCAACCGGCGTCGGTACACCGGCCCAACGACCGACGGACACCAGGAAGGACAACCCCAGGCGGGTGTCTTCAAGCATGTAGCGATGCTTCTGCAGGTCGATGTCTTCGCGCCAGTCGCCACTGTCGGTCAACTTGCCGTGAGCGCCGCGACCGTACATCCACTCGTCGCCTTCGGTGGTGTTGTAGTGGTCGGCCAGCGGAAAGTGTGGCGCGCCGTAGGTCAGTGATTCACGCACGGCCATGCGCTCGGCATCCAGCTGATTGGTCACGCGGCGGATCGACGGCTGGGTGCCCTCGTTGTGAATGTCCCAGGCCTCGAAATGCTCCAGGGGACCGGCGTTCATCATGATCAGCGGCGGGTGAATGATGGGACCCGCGTTCATCAGCGCACCGCTCAGGGCATCTTCGATTGGCTCAACGCTCGGGTAGGCTTCACGCAGCACCGCGAAAGCATGCTCGGACAGGTTGCTCGGGAATACGCCGGTCGGCAGGCGAGTGGCGTAACCGCTGATCACCAGATCGCTGGCACCGTGCTTGCGCACCAGGTACGGCAGCGTACCGGTCTCGGCAAAGGCCACCTTACTGTGGTTGCCCGCATCGGCCATGGCCTTGGCGAACACGTAGCTGCCGAAAGTGCCTGGCGGCAGGAACACCACCTGACCGTCGTGCAGGTGCGGCGCGACGTGTTTGGCCAGGTCCTCATGGGAAGTCGACGGCAACGGGATGATCACCAGTTGCGCATCCGCCAGGGCTTCGGCCAGGTCGTCGGTGAACGACAGTTTGTCGCCGGGCTGGCCGACGGACAATTTGCGAGTGCCCTTGTAGTCCTTGATGGTCAGGCTGCCGATGGCCAGCAGCGCCTTGAGCGCGGCGGAGTCTCGACGCCACAGGCGGGTCTGGTGCCCTTTTTCAGCCATTTCGACAGCAGCGGCGTAACAGCCGTGACCACCACCCAGCACGGTAATATTCATGCAGATACTCCTTTTTGTTAGAGACTCGATCCTATCGAGCCGCACCGTCGTGCACTTATCCGATTGCGCAGCCGAATGACGGATTGCGCAGAAGTCTCAATGCTTCTGCCGACGCAGGGTGTCCGACGGCAGGCAACCATAGCGTTGCCGATACGCGCTGGAAAAATGCCCGAAGCTGTTGATGCCGTGACGCAACAGGATATCGGTGACGGTTTCGCCGGCCCTGCCCTGCTTGAGCGATTCGTGGATCACCGCCAGCCGACGGTCGCGGATGTACTCGACCGGTGCCTGCTGAAGGAATTGGTTGAAACCGTTCTGCAAGGTGCGAACCGAGACGCCGCACAGTTCACTCAAGGTCGCCAGGCTGATCGGTTCGTCGAGGTGTTCCTCGATGTAGTCGCGGGCCTTTTTGACGTGGTGCGGCAGCGGCGCACGCGAATCGATCAACAGATCCGCCGAATAATTGTGCGGCAACTGAGTGAGCAGCAACTGCATCAGGTATTCGGACAGGCCGCTGGCCAGACGCGAACCGTCGACGCCGCTGCCGTAGAGCCGGCAGATGTAGTCGAGGGTGTGATAGAGGCTGACGACGCCGGCGCCGAGATGGTCGACGCTGACATCAAAGATCACCGACTGCCGCAGGCTGCGGCCGAGCAGGCGCTGCAGTTGCGTCTCCAGGGCATCCCGGTCGACGCGCAGGATCAGGTTGCGGCACTCGCCATCGGTGACGATGCGGCTTTGCGCAAACGGCGAGGAAACGCTCAGGTAGCCCGACTGCATCGCCGCGCTGCGCCGCCCGTGGGCCACCTCGCAATGCCCCTGCAAGGTGATGCGAAACAGGTACTGATCGGCGATGTCGCCGATGGTGATCTCCACTGGCGCGCCATAGCGCAAGTCGAGCAGCGCCGAGTCGCCGAAAAACACGCCATTGAGTTGCGTGTACATGGGCTCGTCCCGCAGCACATTGAAGCTGTGCGGGCACAGGTATTGGCTGACCTTGTCCTTGATCTCGCGGTAATCGGCCGAGCTGAGCAGGCTGTGCCGTTCCAACAGGTGTACGTCATTCAACATCAAGGATTCTCCTGATCTGGAGCGTGTCGGCCCCGCTCCCTTTCACAGGAGCGAGGCCGAGGTACCGATCACGGACTATGACCAATCAAGCCCCGGTCGGATACTCCCGGGCATAACTTTCGCGGAAACGACCGCAACCACGCCAGAGCAGCAGAGCAGTCAATGCCGATGCACCGGCGATCACCAGCGACATCGACGAGCCGACTGCCGCGGGCGATCCGAAGTAACGGTCGGTCAACAGCGCCACCAGCGTGGTCCCCAGCCCCAGGCCCAGCAGGTTACTGATCAGCAGGAACATGGCGGAAACCTGCGCACGCACCTGGTTCGGCGCGAGGATCTGCATCGCCGCCGTGGACGCCGGCATCGGGAACGAAGCGAAGAACATCGCCGGCACCAACAGCGTCACCGACAACCACAGTTGATCGACTTGGGGGAACAATACAGCCGGCACCACCATGCCGAGGGCACCGATCACGCCGGTACGCATGGCTGCGTCCTGGTGGCCTTTCTTGGCCAGATAATCGGTGAGCCATCCACCGAACAGCACACCGGTGGTGTTGGCCAGCAACAGCACGGTGCCGAGCATGTACCCAGCTTCCATCGGCGACAGGCCGAACTTGCGGATATACAGCGCCGGGCTCCAGCTCATCATGCAGAACAGGACCATGGCGTAGAACGAAAAGCCCAGGTAATGGCAGGTGAAGGTGGCACGGTGGCGACCGAGAAAACGGAAACCATCGCTCAGCGCGACCTTCTTCGCCCGCCCCTGCGCATCAACCTGCAGACCCTTGCGCGCCGGATCACGTACGGTGAGCCAGATCAACAGGCCGACCAAAATACCGGGCAGGCCGACAATGAAGAATGCCAGTTGCCAGGCCTTCATCGCACCGAGGAAGGCGACCTCGATGGTGCTCATGTCCTTGAGCATCGAGATCACATAGCCACCGACCAGGAACGCCAGACCACCGCCGACGAATGAACCGATCGAGTAAATGCCTACGGCGCGACCGAGTTTCTCCTTGGGGAACATGTCGCTGAACATCGAGTAGGCCGAAGGCGACAGAGCCGCTTCACCAACACCGACGCCAATGCGGGCGAGGAACATGTGCAGGAAGTTCTTGCTCAGACCGCAGGCGGCCGTCGCCAGACTCCAGAACACCACGCCGGCGGCGATGATCTTCGGCCGGGAGAAGCGGTCGGCCAGATAGGCGATGGGCATGCCCATGACGGCGTAGAACAGCGAAAAGGCCAGCCCGTGCAGCAAGCTGAACTGGGTGTCGCTGATCTGCAGGTCGGCTTTGATCGGTTCGATCATCAGCGCCAGGATCTGCCGATCCACAAATGAAAAGATGTACGCGATCATGCACAGGCCGACCACGTACCACTCGTAAATGTAGGTTTTCTTCTTCTGCAGGACCGCGCTATCGACCTGAATATTCATCAGTATTTGCTCCTTTTGGAATCCGCTCATGCGCGTAGCGCGCCGGGTGACGGTGCACGGGACACCGACTGGGAATTTGCACGGCAGATGTAAAGGACGATGGGTTCGAACATGATCAGGCCTCTTATTGTTATGGGGTCAAACCCCGGACGGACCGGGCTTACCAGAACTTCCAGGTGTAGGTCGTGGCGACACGGAATTCGTTGTAGTCGTAGCCGTACTTCTGTTTCACGTCGATGTTGCGCAGATCCAGCCCAAGGCCTTGCAGCGCACCGCTCTGCACCACGTAGCTGAGCCCCAGGAAACGTTCGCTTTCCTCGTTGTCGCTGAGGTTGCCGCCACGGTCCCAGTTGGTGCCCTTGATGTAGCGGGTGTAGAACTTCAGCCCCGGCATGCCCATCCCGGCAAAGTCATAGCTGTAGCGCGCGCCCCAGGACTTTTCTTCCGGGCGGACAAAGCCCAGGGATGACCAGTGCACCAGGTAAGGTTGCGGGATATAGCCGTTCATGGTCGGGAACACGCTGTCACCGAGCATGCGCTGGTAACTGAGGCCAAACATGTGGGCGCTTTTGAGCAAGGTGAACAAGGCACCGTAGGAACGGTTGTCGATCTCACCGTTTAAAGCGTCGCCATCTTCATTGTTATTGAAGTAGCGCAAGTCGGTTTTCAGTTTGTAGCCATTGCCCAAGTCAGCCATGTGCATCAGGCCGAAATAGTGCTGCTGATAAATATCGTGCAGCACGCCATAAAAGTAACTGGCTTGCAGGTTTTTGGAGATGTCGTAAGTGGCACCGCCAAAGTCCAGGCCATCGCTGTCGCGATCATCGGTGGAACCAAACTTGTAGAACTTCTCGTGGTTGGAAGATTCGCGGGTCACGGCAGACCAGAAACGGCCGCCGGTCATCGTCAACCCATCGACTTCCTTGGACTCAACCACGGCCCCTTGATAGATGGTATCCAACTGCCGACTGGGGTCATCGGACGCCACCGGCAATTGTGGGCGAAGGTCGCCGACCTTCAGCTCGGTCTTGCTGTAGCGCGTCTTGAAGGTAGCGCCGGCCCGGCTGTACTCATCGGCTGCTTGCTGGTCGTGGACGCTGTACGGCAGCGAACCGTCGTTGCCCGACGAATCCAGGCGCACGGCGGACTGCGCATCCACATCGAGGCCGAAGGCCAGGGCCGTGTCGGTGTAACCGGAGGTGAACTGCGCATCAAAACCCTGAGACCAACTATGCACTTCAGGCACCGGCGCATTGTTATTGGTGTAGTTGCGATGCAAATAGAAGTTACGCGTATCCACTTTGAAGTGGCTGTCATCAATAACATCGGCATGCGCTGCCAAGGGAGAACAGATGACCCCCAACATGCTGGCAATACCGAGCCCACGGCAAGATTGCTTTACCTGATACATCTAACATCTCCACATCTGTATGTGCTTGGGCACTGTTTTTATAGGAGCAGAATTAAATTGATGACAAAACACGCCTGCAGCCGAACACCGAGCCCTCTTCTACCGAAAGGCGGATGACATGAGGGATATAAAAAGCGATGTGTTCGAACATGGTCAGGCCTATTGTTGTTAGTGGGGTAAAACGCTTGGCGGGCTCATTGGAACAGTCCGCTACGGCGACACGCCTCTTGTCTACCCAAGGTAAGTCAGAAGACGTCGCGCCGGTATCAAGATGAACAGCATCTGTTGGGGGGGAAATCTCCCATCCCGCTAAAGGTTTCCCGTACAAAGGGCGTTGGCTAACCTGAATTGCATAAGCCTTGCTGGAGCAAGGTCTTGTTATTGGATGGACCCTAAGCTAGCGATTGCACGGCCCGGCAACCTCCCCGATTGCGCAGGCGACTCTCCAATTGCGCAACCTGATGCAGGCAGTCCACAGAAAAAAACACATGAATACAGACACCGGTTAGTGCATCTGCATGGCTGGAATGGGTGTATTTGAACCTTGTTTTTTTACCGGCGCGTTTATATGAAAAACAGCCCAGTAAATAGTCGGATTTTTTTTGCAGTAACAACGCACCCTTACTTACAAGTACAGGAGCGCTGCCATGAGTCACATCGACCTCTACCCTATCGAATACAAACTTCGTGACCAGCGCAGAACATTCGTCATCCGGGCCGGTTGCGATGCCGGGATAGCGCCGATCCCCAAGCCCGGGCGTCCGCCATTGAAAATCTACTCCAGGCCTCTGGCGCAGAGATACGGCGTCACGGATGTCCGGTGGCGTGAGGCGGCCACATTGAATTGGGCAGATAACTCGCAATGACGATCGCTGGCACCTACGCTTCCACCCGGTTGCGCCCTCCTTCCTTGGCGCGGTAGAGACACTCATCGGCCCGCTTCAGCAGGCTTTCCGGCGTCACGGCCTCGTCGCCCCGGCAAGCGACGCCGATGGAGATGGTCAACCTTCCAACGCCCGGGATCTCGGTATCAGCGACATGTTCTCGAATCCGCTCCCCGATGGCCCTGGCGGTTTCCAGCGGGGTATCGGGCAGGACCAGGGTAAATTCCTCTCCCCCGGCGCGGCAGACCACGTCCGCCGTGCGGGAGTTGTGCTTGAGGATGTCGGCGACCGTCTTCAGCGCAACGTCACCCGCGTCATGCCCGAAGGTGTCATTGACCCGTTTGAAGTGATCGATATCCAGCGCCAGCACCGAGTAGCGCTGTCCGGTCTTCGTCAGCAGATCGAGCACGCTGGCCATGACACGACGATTGGCCAGGCCCGTCAGCGGATCGCTTTGCGCTTCGTGGCTGAGTTGACCGAGCTTCTGCTGAAGCAATTGCACGCCCGTCAACATTGCCTGGCGAATGGCCGAGGCGTCGCGGTACCAGGCATTGATGCGTTGCAGTTGCCCGGCGGTTTCTGCGGCGGCCAGTTGATTGGCGGCGGCGGACAGCTGGCGCAAAGGCCGGGCAATCAGCGTCGTGCCTAGCAGAATCAGGCCCACGCCGACAATGCCGGCAGGCACCATCCCCAGGATCATGTTGCGCATGAGGGGGTCCAGGGGGGCGAGGCTACGCTCCGTGGGTTGCTGCACCACGACCGCCCAATTTGCATCCGCCACCGGCGCAAAACCGGACAGCATCGGTATGCCTTGATAGTTCGGGGCGGCCATGGTCCCCACTTCGCCGCTCAAGGCGGCGTCCACCGTCGGGCTCGAGCCCAGGACTTCGCCGATTCTTTTCTGGTCAGGGTGATACAGCAGCCGCCGATTACCGTCCGCCACAAAGGCAAAGGTCCCCCCGTGATGAAAATGTCTGCTGATGACCGTGTGAAACACGCTTTGCTTGAGCAGGTAGACGGAGCCACCCACCACGCCAAGGAACTCCCCGGACCGGTTGAGTACCGGTTGCGAAATGAACACCACCAGATTCCCGGCCAGGGATACGTAAGCCGTGCTGACCACCGGACGGCGCTCCTTGAGTGCCTGGACGATACCTTCCGAAGACACCGTACTGCCGGTGATTTGCAACGTATCCGGATACGCCTGAAGCACCTTGCCGGCGGCATCCACAATGGCGATGGAATTGAAGTCAGTGTCCTGCGCCTGCAAGCGAAGCGCCTCCTCGTGCAGCTTCGAAGGATCGTGCCAGTGCTCGGCGAGCGTTTTGGCGCTGTAGTTCAAGCGGCTGTGCGCCGCCCCGAGGAACTCTCCGATACTGGAGGCCACTTTCGCCGCGTAGGCCCCGTTGGCCTCCAGCGTCGAATTGATCAAGGCCTCGCGCTGCACCCGATACGCGACAAAGAGGCTGTTACACAGCGTCGCCAGTACCGACACCAGTACGAATAACAGGATCAGCCCGCGCAGGTCGACGGGAAAGGGTTTACGCAACTTCATTCCGCCACCCTGCACCAAGGAAATGTGATCAAGACAAACACCGATATTTGCAAAGTTTCGGTCCTGAAAGTGTATACGGAGGGAAACATCGAGGCGCCCTGTGACGCAGGTTGCAGGATAGGCAGAGACTGACCTGTTGTCACATCACGCGTTTGCAACACATCGAGTAACAAACGCCGCCCTCACGCCAGGGAAAATTAAGTTTCGGCTAAGGTTGGCTGATTAATCTGCGCTTTTCAGATAGCCGAGCATCTCGCAGATGGGCACCGTCGACACTCTTTCCAAGCCAACTTTCAGTATCGTCCTGGTCAACTATAAAACCCTTGATCTGACCCGGATCTGCCTCGACCTGCTGCATGCCCATGCCCGAAAACAAAACATCCCGGTGTGGGTCGTCGATAACGACTCCGCAGACGACAGCGTCGCCTACCTGCGCTCACTGAACTGGATCAACCTGATCGAACGCCAGTCACCCGGCAAAGAGCCGGGCCACATTGCCCATGGCAAGGCACTGGACATGGCGTTGGACAGCATCGATACCGACTATGTGTTCCTGATGCACACCGACACATTCGTCTTCGATGCCGACGTGTTTGCAATGATGATGGACCATTGCAACAAAAACCCCAACGTGGCCGCTGTCGGTTGCACGGAGCAATTGGATCGGGGCCTGCCACGGACCGTGTGGCGTTTCACTTCGCGCTTTGTGAAGCATCACGCAAGACGCCTGAAGCAATCCCTGGGCCTGCGTTCAAGAGCGCCAAAACCCTACAGGGAAACCTACCTGAAGAGCTTTTGTACCTTGTGGAATTGCCGACTCATGAAGCAACGGGGTTTGCATTTCCAGATCGACGATCGTGTGCCGGGTTATGAACTCCAGGATCGAGTGATCGGGCTTGGGCATGACGTGGTGTTTCTTTCGCCCGGCAAAATCTTCAAGTACCTGGACCACGTCCAGGCCGGCACTGTCGCGGCGGCGGGCGGATATGCCCAGGATCATCGACGGACCAAAATGTACCAGGACATTCTCAAGCGCTTCCGTGCCACCAACACCTCGATGTCTTGAGCAAACCTGCGCAGCCAAAAGCCCACTGACCGTTGCCGGTTCAGTGGGCTTTTTCACGTCAGGCCAACGTTCACTGACTCAGGATGAACGTCGCCAGGCTTTTCAGGTCGTCCGGGCTCAGTTGCGCGAAAGGAGGCATGGGCACATCTCCCCATTTACCGCTGCCGCCGTGCTGGATACTGGACATTACCCGGTCCAGCGCCTGCGGGTCTTTGGCATACTTCGCCGCCACATCGTGATAGGCCGGGCCGACCACCTTGTGATCAATCGCATGGCAGGACAGGCACGCGTTGTTCTGGAGCAAGGTCTTGGCGTCGACTTTTGCCACCGTCACCGCCACGGGTTGGGCCGCCGGGGGATTCGAGGCAGCCTGGACATCGGCATCGTTCGCCTTGGCACTGCCGTAGGTCACCGCCAGGTAGGCGCCGATCACACTCACGTCCTGATCGCTGATCGGCGCGCCGTAGACGTGCTGCATCTTGCCCGCTTCAGCGGTCCACTGCGCCAGGCTCAGGCCGGGCGGCTGGAAGTTGATGTAATCGGCCGAGTGGCAGACGGAACACTTCTGCTGCGCCAATGCGTACCCAGGCAGGGTGCTGGGCTTGAACACAGCCGTTTCGGGCGGCAGCGTGATGGACAGCGGCGCGGCGCTAGCCAGGGTCGCCAGACAAAACGGAGCCGCGCACAGCAAGGTGGTGATGAATTTCATGGGTTTCATGCGGCTCTCCTCAGGCGACAGTCACGTGGCTGGTTTCCACGACGTGGCGACGGTAACCGCTAGGGTTCCAGTCAGCTTTCATCGGTTGGGTTTCGCCCGCGCTGTTGCTCGCGCGCACCATCAACTGCGTCGCGCCCTTGCTGGTGAAGGTGATCGGCAGTGTCCACTCACGGAAGGAGAAACGCCCCAGATCCTCGCCCAGCCTGGCTTCGCCCCAGGTTTTTCCGCCGTCGATCGAGACCTCGACCTTGTTGACCCCCACGCCACCGTCGAACGCAATGCCCTTGAGCACCACGCTTTTCTTCAGCGGCAATACATCGCCGTGTTTAACGCTGGTGATGAAACTGCGTATCGCCAACTTGGCAATCGGCAGGGTTTTCGCCGCCGTGGTGCCAGGGGCAATGCAGAAACAATCGTTATCCGGAAGGCGGTAACCCTTGGCCATGAAGAAACCGTCGAAGGTGTGGTCGACGACTTCGATTTCGCTCAGGTGTTTGATCCAGTACGTGCCGAAATAGCCAGGCACCACCAGACGAATCGGGTAACCGTTGAGGAATGGCAGGTCGGTGCCGTTCATTGACCAGGCGATCATCGGCTCGCCGTCCATGGCATGGCCGATGTCCAGCGCCTTGATGAACTCGGGCGTGCTCGCCAGCACCGGCTTATCCAGCCCACGGAAGGTCACTTGTGCGGCCTCGGCTTTGACCCCGGCCTTTTCCAGTACGGCCTTGAGCGGGACCCCTACCCAGCGCGCATTCCCCATGGAACCATTGCCCAACTGAGCGCCGAACACACGCGGCATCGAGAAGCCACGGCTGTTACCCGAACATTGATTGACGGCGACCACTTCCACCGGTTCGGCGATCGCCTTGAGCTCGGCGAGGGACAATGACAGCGGCGTATCGACCGTGCCCTTGACCGTCAAACGGTAAGTGTCCGGATCAATGCTGGTCGGGAAATTGGCCAGGTGATAACGCACGAAAAACGCGTCATTGGGCGTGATCGGCCCTTCGTTGAAGACCGGGAACGGCGTCTCCAGGTGCGGCGGACGGGTCGTCACCAGGGTCAACGGGCGCTTTTGCGGGTATTGCACCAACGGTCGTGGGCCCGCCGCAAAGGTCACTTCTTCGGCAGACTCGCTGGCTGCCGCGCTTTCATCGGCTGCCTTGGCAAGACTCGCCAACGGCGAAGCCGCCAACGCCAGGGCAAAACCATCACGTAGCACCCGCCGACGGCTCGGCTGGCTGTTGTCTATAAAACTGAACTTCATTCTGCGCTCTCTATGATTGTTTTATTGAGATGCAACTGACGGCTCCCCACCTGCACGCAAGGCTCGCTCCTACACAATGGTGCCCGCCCGGCGGAGGGGTATCAGGCTTACGGCTCGACGCCGGAAAACAAGTCAGTATCGCCACGCGCAAACTGTCCGCTTTTCATTGAGCGTCAGTGACTTGGCATTTGATGACAGGGAATGCCTGTCCAGGGTGGATGCCCATTCCATCGCCCACAAAAAAACCCACTGACCGTTACCGGTTCAGTGGGTTCTTTTTGACTGGGTTTCTAGTTACAGAGCCATATCATTCGCGGCGTTGGCTTTCGGCGCTTTTGGCGCTTTAGCATCAAGATCGACAGTCACCGGGGTCGCCGCCGGAGCCATCATCGCCGGAGGCGTCGTCAGTTCCAGCACTTTGGCGGTGTAGGCCCATTCCTGCGCAACCTTTTCCGGGCTGGCGTTCAGCTGGGTGCCGTAGCTCGGCACGATCTGGTGCAGTTTTGCCTGCCACTCAGGGCTCGCGACCTTGTCTTTGAAGACTTTCTGCAGCACGGTCAGCATGATCGGTGCGGCAGTCGAAGCGCCCGGGGAGGCGCCCAGCAGGCCGGCGATGCTGCCGTCTTGCGCAGCGACGATCTCGGTGCCCAGTTTCAGCACGCCACCGGCGGCTTCATCACGCTTGATGATCTGCACGCGCTGGCCGGCTTGCCACAGACGCCAGTCTTCAGCCTTGGCATTCGGGAAGTATTCTTTCAGGGCGTTGAGGCGGTCTTCATCCGACAGCATCAGCTGGCCTGCCAGGTACTCCACCAGCGGGTATTCCTTGATGCCGACCTTGGTCATTGGCCACACGTTGTGTGTGGTCGTGGTGGTCAGCAGGTCCAGGTACGAACCTTCTTTCAGGAACTTGGTGCTGAAGGTCGCGAATGGGCCAAACAGAATCACGCGCTTGCCATCCAGCACGCGGGTGTCCAGGTGCGGAACCGACATCGGCGGTGCGCCAACGGAAGCTTTGCCGTAGGCCTTGGCCAGGTGTTGCTCGGCAATGGTCGGGTTTTCGGTCACGAGGAACGAGCCGCCAACCGGGAAGCCTGCGTATTCCTTGGCTTCAGGAATGCCGGACTTCTGCAGCAGGTGCAAGGCACCGCCGCCAGCGCCGATGAACACGAACTTGGCGTCGGTTTCGGTTTTGCTGCCGTCTTTGAGGTTTTTGTAGCTGACGCGCCAGCTGCCGTCTTCGTTACGGGTGATGTCCTGCACTTCGCTGGACAGCTTCAAGTCGAATTTCGGTGTGGTTTGCAGGTGTGCAACGAACTGGCGCGTAATTTCGCCGAAGTTCACGTCGGTACCCAGCGGGCTCCAGGTGGCCGCGATTTTCTGGTTCGGGTCACGCCCTTCCATCATCAGCGGTACCCATTGCTTGATCACAGCCGGGTCTTCGGAGTACTGCATGCCGGCGAACAGCGGGCTCGCTTGCAGCGCGTCGTAGCGTTTTTTCAGGAACTTGATGTTGTCATCGCCCCACACGAAGCTCATGTGCGGTGTGGAGTTGATGAACGTACGCGGGTTCTTCAGCACGCCTTGCTGAACCTGCCAGGCCCAGAACTGACGGGAGATCTGGAACGCTTCGTTGATTTCAACGGCCTTCGGGATCGAGACCTTGCCGTTCTCGTCTTCCGGCGTGTAGTTCAGCTCAGCCAGGGCGGAGTGACCGGTACCGGCGTTGTTCCAGCCATTGGAGCTTTCCTGAGCGACGCCGTCGAGGCGCTCGATCATTTCCATCGACGTACCGGGTTCCAGCTCATTGAGCCACACACCCAGGGTCGCACTCATGATGCCGCCGCCAATCAGCAGCACGTCGACTTTCTTGGCCTCTTGCGCGTGCGCGCAAGCCACCCCCAGCGACAACGCCAGCCCCAGCAGGGTTGTGTTTACTTTCTTAAACATCTGTAGCACCTATGATAAAACGCCATCCGCCCTTCCATCCTCGCGCACACAGACCCATGTTTCACGGCAGATCATGGGTTAGGCACAGCGGGATTACAGGGTGGGCACACAAGGCCGACGAACCGCATCGAGCCCAATTTATATGTCCCTTCTGAACTGACTTTTTATCTTTATTGGCTTCAGCTGCTTGAGCGACAGTGATTCGGTCAGCACGTCTCAAGGACATGCAAACTGAATAGGTCAAACCAAGTTGGCGCGAAGAATATCACGTCAGGGCTTACCCGCGCGTCTGTTCCCGACTTGTAGGAGCCGGCTTGCCGGCGATGGCGGTCTTGGGCCTTGCATCGATCGTTCGGGCGCCATCGCTGGCAAGCCAGCTTCTACAGGGTGAACGCCTGCGGGTAGCCGCGTAGGGGCGACTATACTCATCGGGTTTCCCTGGTGAAGCTTTGAGGAGTTGTCATGAGCGACAAAGACGATCTGCGCAAGTATTCCTCTCAAGTGATCGACGGCATCGAAGCCGCCCCCGCACGCGCCATGCTCCGCGCCGTGGGCTTCACCGATGAAGACTTCAAGAAGCCGCAGATCGGCATTGCCTCGACCTGGGCGATGGTCACGCCCTGCAACATGCACATCGACAAACTGGCGATCGAGGCGGAAAAAGGCGCGAACGCGGCCGGTGCCAAAGGGGTGATTTTCAACACCATCACCATTTCCGACGGTATCGCCAACGGCACCGAAGGCATGAAGTATTCGCTGGTGTCCCGCGAGGTGATTGCCGACTCCATCGAAGTGGTGGTCGGCTGCGAAGGCTTCGATGGGCTGGTCACCGTCGGCGGTTGCGACAAGAACATGCCGGGGTGTTTGATCGGCATGGCGCGGCTGAACCGTCCTTCGATCTTTGTGTACGGCGGCACCATTCGACCGGGTGCGGGCCACACCGACATCATTTCCGTGTTCGAAGCCGTGGGCCAACATGCGCGCGGCGACATCAGCGAGATCCAGGTCAAGCAGATCGAGGAAGTGGCGATCCCCGGCCCCGGTTCCTGTGGCGGCATGTACACCGCCAACACCATGGCGTCGGCCATCGAAGCGCTGGGCATGAGTCTGCCCGGCTCCAGCTCCCAGGACGCCATCGGCAGCGACAAGGCTTCGGACAGTTTCCGCGCCGGCCAACAGGTCATGGAGCTGCTCAAGCTGGACCTCAAGCCACGCGACATCATGACCCGCAAAGCCTTCGAAAACGCCATCCGCGTGGTCATCGCCCTCGCCGGCTCGACCAACGCCGTGCTGCACCTGCTGGCCATGGCCAATGCGGTGGACGTCGAGTTGACGCTGGATGATTTCGTCGAGTTGGGCAAGGTTTCCCCGGTGGTCGCCGACCTGCGTCCCAGCGGGAAATACATGATGAGCGAACTGGTCGCCATCGGCGGCATTCAACCGTTGATGAAGCGCATGCTGGCCGCCGGCATGTTGCATGGCGATGTGTTGACCGTCACCGGCAAGACCCTCGCGGAAAACCTGGAAAACGTGGTCGACTACCCCGAAGGCCAGGACGTGATCCTGCCCTTCGACCGGCCGATCAAAAAGGATTCGCACCTGGTGGTGCTGCACGGCAACCTCTCGCCCACCGGTGCCGTGGCCAAGATCACCGGCAAGGAAGGCCTGCGCTTCGAAGGCACGGCTCGGGTGTACCACGG
This sequence comes from Pseudomonas sp. C32, assembly GCF_030417915.1. Taxonomy (NCBI): domain Bacteria; kingdom Pseudomonadati; phylum Pseudomonadota; class Gammaproteobacteria; order Pseudomonadales; family Pseudomonadaceae; genus Pseudomonas; species Pseudomonas sp. C32. The sequence goes on from NZ_JAUHUK010000003.1 coordinate 365,825, forward strand.
TGAAGAAGGCGCGCTGGCGGGCATTCTCAACGGTGAAGTGCAACCCGGCGAAGTCATCGTGATTCGCTACGAAGGGCCCAAGGGCGGGCCCGGCATGCGCGAGATGCTGTCGCCGACCTCGGCGGTCATGGGCAAGGGCTTGGGCAAGGAAGTGGCGTTGATTACCGACGGGCGCTTTTCCGGCGGTTCACACGGGTTTGTGGTCGGGCACATCACCCCGGAGGCCTTTGAGGGCGGGCCGATTGCGCTGGTGGAGAATGGCGACAGGATCACCATCGATGCCGAAACCCGGCAGATCACGGTCGATGTGTCCGACGCTGAACTGGCCGAGCGCAAATCGCGCTGGGTTCGGCCGGAGTCGAAGTACAAACGCGGGGTGTTGGCCAAGTATGCGAAGACTGTTTCCAGTGCTTCAGAGGGGGCGGTGACGGACAAGTATCTTTAGGGTGCTTGATCCAGCGTTGCTTGAGCTATTGCCATCGCGAGAGCGATCAGCGTTGCCAGTTGGCTTTTTTCCTTCACTCCATGCTAGGTTGTACGATGACTGATGAATTCGCGCTCAGTCATTGCTAACCCCCTACAAAAACAAGGAATCGAAGATGAAAAAAACAACACTGCTGATCGGTTTTCTGTGCCTGTTCAGTGGCTACGTCGCCGCCTCCACACCGGCCGCAGACCAGGACGTGGCACAAGCGGTCGACCATCTGACCCAGGCCATGCTGCACAAGGACATTGCCGAACTGAACGCCCTGACCGCGCAGAACCTGACTTATGGGCACTCCAGCGGCAAGGTCCAGGACAAGAAGGCATTCATCGCCGACATCGAATCCGGCAAAAGCGCCTTCAAGACGCTGGAGATGCAGAACCAGACCATCACGCTCTCGGGTGACGTCGCGCTGGTTCGCCACCACTTCTCCGCGCAAGCCATCAAAGGTACCGACGTGGTACCGACCGAAATCGAAAATTTCCAGATCTGGCAGAAGCAGGACGGCAAATGGCTGTTAGTGGGACGTCAGGCGTTCAAGTTCTGATGCCTGAGTAGATTCACCCCTGCCTAAAAGGCGACGCCAACCTGTGGCGAGGGAGCTTGCTCCCGTTGGATTGCGCAGCGATCCCTGTTTTGGGGCCGCTTCGCTGCCCAACGGGAGCAAGCTCCCTCGCCACAAATGCAGTGTCACATCGGATTATCAGGTGTTGGTCTTGAGCTTGGTCCACAACCGCGCCGGATTGCCTGACCCTGTTCGAAGAAGCGCTGGTGCCGGTGTGCGCCCCGGGGCTGGGCACTCCGACGCCGCCGCGCGGGGCGAGGGGGTGGCGATGACCGACATGACCCTGGCCGGCGAATCGATGACCCTGTGGTGATGATGGCATTCGACCGCATGCCCC